>CAJWOT010000110.1 GCA_913044215.1 uncultured Rhodospirillaceae bacterium
GGTTTCGGATTACGGTTGGCCATCGATCAGATGAACTTGGACGCCTATTTGCCGCGGGCTTCGGGCAAATCATCTGCGGGTGCATCCACCGACAAAGCCTCATCGAAGACTGCGTCATCGCCTGCGCCGGCCTCGCCTCTGGCCGTGCTGAATTCCTTTGATGCCAACATTGATTTGGAGATCGACCGGCTCACGGTGCAAAAGACCTTGGCGCGCAAGGTCCGTCTCGACGGCTTGCTGGCCGGCGGCAACTTCAATATCCGCAAGGCAAGCGTTGCTGATTTTGCCGGTGCCAATGCAAATATTTCCGGAGATGTGATGGACCTCGCCGCGAAACCGTCTGTTGGATTGAGTTACCGGGCAGTGGTCAACGACCCGGCCAAGCTGTTTCGTTTCTTGGGAACACCTCCGCCTATTCCGCTGCGGAAGCTCGGGAAACCGAAACTCTCCGGCCGTATTGACGGGACGCTGGATGCGCTTTCCGTCAAGTCGGACATCGCCGCAGCGGGGGCAAAACTCGCTCTCGAAGGCAACGTCAAAAAGCCGTTGACCGTGCCGACGCTCGACCTGGGTGTGGCGATCAACCATCCGGAGCTCGCCCAGTTCGTGCGCCTGGCCGTGCCGGACTTTCGACCGGCGGCGGCAAAGCTCGGGCCTTTGGCCGCCGCGTTCCGACTGTCCGGGACGCCGGAAGACTTCGCGCTATCTGGCTTGGAGGCGACAGCCGGACCGGTGCAGGTCAAGGGAACCGTGGCGGTGCGGACGGTTGGGGCCACGCCGTACGTTAAGGCAGATCTCGCGACCAGCGATGTTCTGGTCGACCTTTTTCGCCCGCCGGCCAGGCCGTCTCAGCCGGCCACCGCTCGGGGGCGAGCGGCAAACAGCACGGCCGGTGGTGGCAATGCGTCGCAACCAAACGGGCGTTGGTCACGCGAACGGATCGACTTCAGCGGTATGCAAGGGGTCGATGCGGATGTGACCGTGAAGATGTCGGGGTTGATCAACGGCAATATCCGGCTGTCGCAGCCAGAGGTCGAAGCGAGTTTGAAATCGGGTCAGCTGGATCTGAAGCAATTCCGGGCCGGTATATTCGGCGGGACCGTATCCGCGAAGGGACGCGTGAACTCGGCAGCCAAGGCGGTTCCCATGGGCGTCGAAATTGTCATATCCAATGTCGATCTGGCACAGGCGGCGAAGACGCTGGGCGCACCGCCGCGGGCGAGCGGGCCCTTGTCCGCGAACGCGTCCTTGACGATGGCGGGCGATTCGGAAGCCGCGATCGTCTCTTCCCTGGCGGGGACGGGCAGGCTGTCCGGAAAAATTCAGGTCAAGGTTACCGAACAGGAAAACCGGGCGATCGGTGCGGTTGGATTGGCTTCGGCGCTCTTCGGCAAGAAGGTCAAGGAGCTCAAACAGGTCGGCGGACTCACCAACGAAATTTTCAATGCGTTCGGGCGCAATCCGGCTGACCTGACGGGCTCTTTCGCCATAGACCGCGGGGTCTTGCGAACGCGCGATACGGTTCTGAATGGCCGCGGCGCGCGGGCATTGACCGCCGGCGCGGTGGATTTGCCACGTTGGCTGATCGATACGAACACGTCAGTTGCACGGACGGGGCAACAGGGACAGGAACCCTTTGTTTCCGTCGCGCTCACCGGTTCCTTGGGCTCCCCAAATCCGAAGGTGAGTGGTGGGTTCTTGAAATAGTCCAGTCCTGCCCCGGCGTCCAACCCGATCCAACAGATCCTTCCCAGCGTTCTTGGTCCGAAGCAGGACAGCGGCAGTGGCTCGGGCAAGGTCGAGCCGCAAGATATCTTGCGTGGCCTGCTCAAGGGTTTTGGACGCTAGCCTCCGGCGGGTGCCGGGCAAGATTAGCCTGATTTATGCGGTTTGATCCGCGTCGCGGCGGCGATAAGAATCCAGAACGAACAGCCTGATCGCGCTCGATAGATTTCCGGAGCGCCGGCTATCGATCTCGGTGACCATTTGATTGACCGTCAGGCCGCGCGATGTCGCGATCGCCTTCAGCGCGTTCCAAAAGGCATTTTCCAGCGATACGCTCGTGCGATGCCCGGCGATCACGACCGACCGCTTGCGCATCTCACCCGGATTTATCGACTGGTCTTCCTCGATATTCGGCATATCGGGCGCTACCTTCCTTGTCCCATAATTGCCTACTGCCTGATTCATTCGCCGCGCCTTTCCATAAAAAACTATATCGGAGGCGGAAAATTTCGACAAACAAGGTGCGGTAATCCTGTAGGTTTCTCACAAAGTGTTGAACGCCCGTGACGCATGGCCGACCTGACGCGCAAAATGTCAGGTAATTCGTTGATTTATCGGAATTCTGCGGGACCATTGGCAACTCTGCCCTGACGGCAGGCACTGGTGTTCAGATAAGCATTGGGCGGCGGCGGAAGGCTCAGAGCCGCGTGCTGACGAATGTCAGCAATGTGTAGCGTTGTCCGGCCGTGATCGGCACCACTTCGTGCAGCAAACCGCACGAAAAGATCAGGACGCCGCCCTTCGGGGGGGCGTAATGGTCGATGCCGTATTCGGGAAATCGCAGGTAACCGCCTTCGTAACCGTCGTTGAGATTGAAGGAGGCGGCGAATTGCCGGTGACTCAGCGCTTCGGACGGATTGTCGCGATGTGGCCGGAAAAAGCCGGCGTCTTTCGCGTCATAACAACCGACTCTGAATTTTTCGAATGTCCATTCCTTGTCGAAAGCATGAACACGTTCGATTTCCGGTGAAACACGCGGCATCAGCGTTATCAGCAGATGCCGTTCCAGCGCGCCTTCGATGACGACGTCACTGCGTCGTTTGACTTCGGATCGTCCGGCGACCCTCGATTCCTGACCGGAATTGACATTGACCATATTTTCGTGCTTCTCGCCGTCTCGCCAGGCGTCGATCAATCGATCGCAATCCGAATTGTCGAGCACGTCCGGAATGAAGAGGACAGGCGCTTGCTTTGAGATGAGCCGGGGCGGGTCTTGCGGTGCGATCCGTTGGAAGGCGGCGCGGGCGATCTCGGCGAACGAACTGGCGTGGTCGGCGCCGGCAAGCGCGACAATCCGCTGGTTAGGATCGAGTGCGAACAGCGCCGGCGCGGTGAGCCCCGAGGCTTGAAGATAGGCGTTTTGGACATTCGAGCCGGGGTCGCGCAGGAGCGTGAATCCCCCTTGCGCGGGATCAGCGGGCAATCGGGAATCTTGCGCTTCGACAACGGCATATCGATGCGCACCGAATTCATCGAACTCATTTGATTTTTCGCAAAATTGACGCAGCGTATCGCCACTATTGCGCCCGGCGATCAATAGGATGATCGGGCCGCCGGTCAGATCGGTATTGTACAATTCGCGCCGTTCGCCGCCGATATCCTCAAGCAGGAAGTTCGGGACGCGGTCACCGACGGTCATTTTTCGGATGGGCGCATTCATGGGGCTCAGTCGCCTTCGCGGCGCCAGGCGAGCGCGGTGGCCCCCAATGCAAGGAACAGCACAAGCAGGGCAGGGAACAGCGGCACTACCTCGACACCGGTGACGATGTAGTCGCCATTCGCCGTCAGTCCAATCCAGTCGCGGCCCGCGGTATTCCGGTCGGGTCCGGTTCGGCGAAGCTTCGGGACGCCGTTCTCGATCCAGTGAACGGCGCCGCCGGTCGCTTTGCTAAGCGGTGCCAGAATATCCTCTGCGGCACGGACGTCGGCGAACTCGATCGGGTTCAATGACCCCGCCGCCGCCATGAAAATCCGGTCGCCGTCGCTGACGCGATAGAGTCCGGATTGCGTGATCGGCAGACTGCCCGTGAACAACCCGTTGCTTTTCTCCTCAAGGGTCACTTCCTGCGTTTTGCCATCGGGCCCGGTTACGGTGACCGACCGCGGCTCCGCATCAACATCCCGGCGCGTGATTTCAAGCTGGTCCTGCCTGGCAATCGCGCGCAGGTCCTTTTCTTCCAGTTCCGGCTCCTTCATGAGCCAGTGCGCGAGGCGTCGCAACAGTTCCGCCTGCGGGCCGCCGCCGTCGAAGCCGCGCGCCCACAGCCAGATATGGTCGCTGTTCAACTGCGCGACCCTCCCTTCGCCGAACCGGTCGAGGATAAGCAATGGCCGGTCGTCGGCCCCGTTCATCAAGACACGGCCCTGTTTGACGTCGACATCCACCAGCCGGAACCAACGCCCCCATTTCTGATCCTGATCGTCCGTCGCGAGCCCAGCGGTAACCGGATGACGTTTGCCGACATCCGTTACCGTCGGCCGATAGCCTCGGTTGACCACTTCACCGGTGGGTTCGCCAGGCAGCGCCTTACCCAATGGAGTGCGGTAGATGCTGAAGGGACCGGCGAATGTCGGCCCGACTGCTTCGAGCAGCGCGCCGCCTTCTTCGATATAGTCGACGATGTTGCGCAGGTAGGACGGCGGTAATACGCCGCGGCGGCGATACCGGTCGAAGATGACGAGATCGAAGTCATCCAGCTTGACCTCGAACAGTTCCCGTGTCGGGAACGAAATCAGCGACAATTCGTTGATCGGGGTACCGTCCTGTTTCTCCGGCGGACGCAAGATCGTGAAATGGATCAGGTCGACCGAAGGATCGGATTTCAGCAGGTTGCGCCAGGTGCGCTCGCCGGCATGCGGTTCGCCGGAGACCAGCAGGACTCGCAACCGGTCGCGTACACCGTTGATCGATATGACGGCGCGATTGTTGGTGCGGGTGAGCTCATCGCGGGAGGGGGCGACATCGAGTTCGAATACGCTCGGACCGCCGTGATTCAGTGTGATCGGCAATTTAAAATCTTGGCCGATTGGGGCTTCCATACTTGTCGGCTCGCCCCCGTCCCGGCGGATCGACAGGGTTGCCGTCTTGCTGGGGACGGCGGCGCTGTCCTCGATATGAATCGTCATTTCCTGTTCTTTGCCGACGATACCGAACGCCGGCGCTTTCACGACGACCAACCGCCGGTCCGACGCCTTTGCCCGCCCGCTGAGCAGGACATGCAACGGTTTCGGCAGATCGTCCGCTTGCAACGCCGATTGCGGGTCGTGCAATTGCCCGTCTGTCAGCAGGATCGCGCCCGCCACGCGCCGCGCCGGAACGTCGCTCAGCGCCCGCGACAGGGGGGCGATCAGCCGCGTGCCCTGGTCGGCCGCCGCCAGTCCGTCCTGGCCGACTTTAACAACCCGGAGTTCCAATGAGTTGCCATGCTTCTCCGCGGCTGTCCGGATCGCTTCAAGCGCACTGGCGACCTGTGCCCGGCGTTCGCCGATACCTTGGCTTGGCGAGTCGTCGACAATGACAACCGCCACATCCTTGAGCGGTTCGCGTTCTTCTGCGATCAGCGATGGGTTCATCAATGTCAGAATCAGGACCGCGAAGGCCAGGGTCCGCCACAGGGCGCCGTTCGCCCGGACATACAGACCGATACCGGCCAGCAGGGCGGCGGCAACGCCCAGCGCTATTACCGCGATCCACGGCAGCAAGGGGGCGAATTCGATCGTCGTTCCCGCCACGGCTCAGTTCCCCAGCCGTTCGAGGATTGAGGGTACATGAACCTGATCGGACTTGTAGTTGCCGGTCAGCGTGTACATCACCAGATTCACCCCAAACCGATAGGCCAATTCGCGTTGCCGTTCGCCACCGGGGACCGCTGCAAATAGGTGTCGGCCTTGGTTGTCTACGGCCCAAGCGGCCGCCCAATTGTTCGCGCCGACGATGATGCTGGAGACACCGTCATTGACCCGCTCGCCGGGCCGTTCGACCCAGACACGGCCATCGGCCCAACGTCCCGGGAAGGACTGCATCAGGTAGAACGCTTTGGTCAGGACATGGCTCGGCGGCACCGGGGTCAAGGGCGGAATATCCAGTCCGCGCGTTAAGCGCCGAAGCAACCCGGCGCCGTTGCCGCCCCCGCCGCCATCCAGCAAGTCGAACAGGATTGTCCCACCGGAAGCCATGAAGCGGTTCAGGCGGCCGATCGTCTCGGCGGAGGCCGGTTGCTGCGTCTCCGTGACCGGCCAATAAAGCAGCGGGAAGAGGCTCAACGGGTCGGTTTCGATATCGATTCCAATCGGCTCCGCAGCTTCGATCGCGGTGCGCTGATTGAGAATACGGCTGAGGCCAACCAGGCCCTGCAGACTGGTATCGTCGGTCGTTGGGTCGCCGGTAACGACGTAGGCCAGTCTCGTTTCCAGCGCAGCCTTCAGCGCGAAATCCTCGTCGACGGACTGCGCGAAGCTATCGGCAGCGGACAGCATCGCAAAAGAAAATGCGAGGCAAGCGGTGGCGGCACCCGGCCGCAGCCGCGGCAGCAATCCCCGCATGATCAGCGTGGCCAGCGCATCGATCATGAACAGAATCAGTGCGGCCGTGAGCAGCCAGGGTTTTAAGTCGATCTCAGTAGCCGGCGCGTAGCTCTGCTGCGCGACACCATCAGGCAGGCCGCCGAGCGGTTGGAACACATCGATCTGCGGCCCGAGATTTAGCGCGCGCCGGCTGCTGCTGTCGCCGTACAGGCCCGGCGGGGTTTGGGGTGTTACCGTTGCGGACCCGAAGGCACCCGCATTGATCGCCTTTGTCGCAGGACCCGGCTCGATCGCATGACCGTAGCCGTTCAAAAGCGTGATCGGGGGCAGTGGCCGGTCGCCCTGTCCGCCGTCTGCGACGCCGCGGCTGGTCGAGACAATCCGTTCCAGCATTTCGACGAACAAGCCGGATAGCGCGAGGTTCGACCATGCGGCATTCGATGTGGTGTGCACGAGTACGATCCGGCCTTCACCGGTTTGGCTGGCGGTAACGAGCGGTGTGCCGTCGGTCAGCCGGGCCCAGGACTTCTCGCCGAGATCGGGCGATGGCTCAGCCAATACTTGGCGTGCGATTGTGACATCGTCCGGCAAGGTGAGGTCGAAAAACGGACTTTCGCGCGTGAACGGGGCGAGCCGTGCCGGCTTGCTCCACAGCATGGCGCCGCCCAAAGTCCGGCCACCGCGCCGCAACGGCACCGGCACGAGCATGTCTTCGGCGTTCTGGGCCAAGCGGGGGCCGGCGAATCGCAAAACCATACCGCCCTCGGCCGCCCAGGCAGCGAGGCGGTCCCGGTCGCGGGGCTCTAGCGGGGTGCTGTCCGGTACGACGATGACGGCAAGCGCATCCGCCAAAAGCTTGTCGACCGTCCCGCGGCGGATCTCGCTGTACGGTTTCAGGGCACGTTCGATGTAATACAGTTCGGAGAGCAGCGCCGGTCCGGTATCGAGCGGCGTTTCGGAAACCATACCGACCGGCCGGCGGCGCCACCGCGTGTCGAGCAAGGCGACCGACGCCGCGGTCGTGTCGCCCTCGACCTCCAGCCTCGCGATGGCATTGCGCAGTTCCAACGGCAATTCGAGCGTTACCGATGCTGTCGATGCGCCATCTTTAAATCGTAACGCTTCGCGCGCGATCAGCCGTCCGTCACTGCCGGTTGCCCGAAGCTGTACGTTGGTTTCGCCTCGTGTCGAAGCGCGCCGTACGGGAACCGTGAACTGGTTGACGCCAATTTCCGGCGGTGCGACCACATGCGGCAGATCGTCCGGCATCAGGACGGTCAGTTTGCCAAGTCGCCGCAACCGTTCCGTAATGGGGCCGGCGTCGTCATGATCGAGGCCATCGCTGAGCCACAGGACAGTGGGGTTGCCGGTCAGTTTGACGTCTTTTATCGCGTCCAGCGCCGCCTGCCGGTTCGTCGGCCAGGCCTTCGGTTCGATAGCCGCGGCGTTGCTGCGCGCCTGACTGGGCCGCAACAGGCCTGAAAACGCGGCAGCACTGCCTCTTGCATCGGGCGCGGTTGGCAACAGAACGACGGTCCATCCTTCGCGGTCGGCCTGATCTATGGCGCGGTTCATCGCCTCCTGCCGGGCGGTCCAGTCGCCGGCGGAAGCCCATCCGTCATCGATCACAACGACCAACGGCCCATTGCCTGACAGCGGGGCGCTGGGATTGAACAGGGGGTGGGCAAGCGCGACGATCAGCAGGGTTGCGGCCAACAGCCGAAGGATGATCAGCCATAGAGGGGACGCGTCCGGCGTTTCCTCCTTGCTGAGCAAATCGAAAAGAAGGCGCACCGCGGGGAAGCGCATCTGCTGCGGCGCCGGCGGTGTGATGCGCAGCAGCCACCACAGCACTGGCAGCACCAGTAGGGCGGTCAGGATCCAAGGTGACGCAAAGGCGAAGGTTTCCAGACCCATCTCAGCCCACCGAATGCTGTGGTACTAAGGCGGTATACAGATTCAACAACGCCGACTCCGGCGAGCGGTCGGTGCTGTGCTGTTGGTATACCCAGCCTGTGCGGCGGGCGACATCCTGCAGCGCTTCGCAATGTCTCGTGAATTTCGAGCGGTATGCGTCGCGCGCGGATTGCACCCGGCCCAATACCGTGTTGCCTTCGTTCTCGAACCCTTCGAAACGGATCCGGCCACGAAACGGCAAGTCCCGTTCCGCCGGATCGACAATTTGCAGGATGAGTCCGTTCACGCCGTGCGCCGCGAGTGCGGCAATCCGTGCGGCAACGTCGTCTGGCGGTGACAGGAAATCGCCGAGCAGGATGACCTGCGCATAGCGCGGCAGGGGACGATAGGGCGGTAAACTCTCTGCTTCCTCCGCAGTGCGCAGCATGTGATCGGCGATCCGGTCGAAGGCGAGCCGGCCGCTTCGCGCCTGGCGCGCGCTACCGAGCAAGGCAAAGCGTTCCCCGGCGCGCATAAGCAGCAACGAAAGGCCCAGCAGCAATAAATCCGCCCGTGCGGCTTTCGTCGTCAAATTCCGATCGGAACTGTACTGCATCGAAGGGGAGGTATCGCGCCAAAGCCAGGCGGATTGGGCTGCTTCCCATTCCGTTTCGCGAACGAAGAGATGGCGGGACTTCGCCGATTGGCGCCAATCGATCGCGCTCGCCGCGTCGCCGGCTTCGTAGCGGCGAAACTGCCAAAAAGTCTCACCCTGTCCGACGCGGCGGCGGCCATGGACACCTTGTGCAACGGTCGATGCGACGCGTTCGGCGGCCAGAAGCAGCGGCGGCAGGCTGCCGGAGGCGCGTGCCGCCTGATTCTGAAGCTCTAGCCGTCGTTCCGTCGCGGTCATTCCGTTCCCGCTCCCCGGCCTAGCGCACTGGCTCGCAAAGCCGGTAGATGATCTGATCGATTGTAATGCCCTCGGCGCGTGCCGCGAAGTTCAATGCCATACGGTGCCGCAAGACCGGGTTGGCCAGAGCCAGAACGTCATCGACAGACGGCGCGAGCCTGCCGTCGATCAGGGCGCGCGCCCGGCAGGCGAGCATCATGGCTTGGCTCGCACGCGGGCCTGGGCCCCAAGACACGTGGTTGAGGACGTCGGGAACCTCGCTGGTTTCCGGCCGGCCGGCCCGCACGATGCGTAAGATGGCCTCGACGACACGCTCGCCGACGGGAACGCTGCGGACCACACGTTGCGCCGCGATCAACTCGTCGGCAGTGAAAATCGCCTCGGCCTTCGCTTCAGAGACGCCGGTCGTCGCCAGCATGATCTCGCGTTCGGCATCTTCCTCCGGGTAGCCGACGTCGATTTCCATAAGAAACCGGTCGAGCTGCGCTTCCGGCAGCGGGTAGGTGCCTTCCAACTCCAACGGATTCTGAGTCGCCAATACGTGGAACGGTTTCGGCAGTTCGTGAGATTGGCCGGCCACGGAGACGCGATGCTCCTGCATCGCCTGCAAGAGGGCCGATTGCGTGCGTGGGCTGGCGCGGTTGATTTCATCGGCCAGCAAAACCTGGCAGAACACCGGACCCTCCAGGAATCGGAAGGAGCGGCGGCCGGACTCCGATTCTTCCAAGACCTCCGATCCCAAAATATCCGCCGGCATCAGGTCAGGTGTGAATTGAATGCGGCTGTCTTCCAGGCCGAGCACCAAGCCCATCGTTTCGACCAGGCGCGTCTTGCCCAACCCCGGTACGCCGATCAGCAGCGCGTGGCCGCCTGACAGTAGGGTGGTGAGGCTAAGGTCGACGACATGGGTTTGACCGAAAATAACTTTGCCGATACTGGCGCGCGCGGCTGCCAGCCGATCGCCTAGTTTCTCGATTTCTACGACAAGATCTTCCTGCTCGGGAGCACTGGCGTCGGGCGGGCTCAAGACCTAATCTCCTCACATGATATGTCGGTATAATAGCATGGGTGGCGTTCGATGAGCGTGCAAGCCCAGAAACCCAATCATCTCGAAAAAATGATCGAAAACCAGCCGGTTGCTATCGATCCTGACGATCCGGATCGATTTCAGATGCGTATCGCACGCGACGGCACCTGGTACCATCAAGGAAGGCCGATCCGGCGCCTTGCCCTGGCGAAGTTATTCTCAACCGTCCTGCGCCGCGAAGCGGATGGTGATTACTGGTTGGTGACACCGGTCGAGCGTGGCCGGATCGAAGTCGAGGATGCGCCCTTTACTGCCGTCGACATGACGGTCGAGGGTACGGGAAAAGATCAGGTTTTATGCTTTCGGACGAATTTCGACGAGATTGTCCGCGCCGGTGCGGATCACCCACTTCGTCTGGCAAAAAATGCTGAAACCGGGGAACCGTCGCCCTACATAACGGTACGGGACAATCTGGAAGCGCTGATCACGCGGTCGACATTTTACGAGCTAGTCGATTTGGCGGACGAACAGTGGGACGGCGCCGAAGGTGAATTAGGTATATGGAGCGGCGGCGTCCTGTTCGATCTGGGCTCCACCGCGGAGTAGCGCATGCGACGTGAAGACATAAAAAAGCGGTTTGACGCGCTGAACGGACAGGAGGCGACGGTGCGCTGGTCAGGCCAGCGTGGCGATCACGATCTAAATCCGGGCATGCAGCCGCAGGATGACCTCACCCCGGCGGCGGTTCTCGTTCCCTTGGTCGATCGTCCGGGCGGCCTGACCGTCCTGTTGACGCAGCGGACCGCGCACCTCAACGATCATGCAGGACAGATCAGTTTCCCAGGCGGCCGAGTGGAGCCCGAAGATCCGAGCCACCTGGCGGCGGCGCTGCGCGAGGCGGAGGAGGAGGTCGGCTTGCCGCCCGACCGAGTCGAAGTCATCGGCACGCTGGATTATTACATCGTGCGTTCGGGCTATCGCGTGACCCCCGTCGTCGGCTTTGTCAATCCACCCTT
This sequence comes from uncultured Rhodospirillaceae bacterium, assembly GCA_913044215.1. Taxonomy (GTDB): domain Bacteria; phylum Pseudomonadota; class Alphaproteobacteria; order UBA8366. The sequence continues at coordinate 11,162 of CAJWOT010000110.1, forward strand.
CGATGTGCGCCCCGACCCGTTCGAGGTCGCGGAAGTCTTCGAAGTGCCGCTCTCCTTCGTTCTCGATACGGACAACCATGTCATGGAGTCGCGAACGGATCAGGGGGTGGAACGGACATTTTACGTTTTACCCTACGAAAACCGGTATATCTGGGGTGCAACGGCCGGGATGCTGGTCAATCTCACTGACGTGTTGGCAGAACGATGATCCGAAAACTCCTCACCGTCGCCCTGCCGTTCCTGACGCCTTTTGTCGTCTATCTGATCTATTGGTGGACGGTGCGCCGTCGCCAATTAATGGAAGCGCAAGGGCGCAAGGTCGCACCCTGGGAAGATTTTCCCTGGACATGGGTGGTGACGGCTGGCGCCGTTCTTACCGCTATGACGTTGATCGCCACGACGATGCTGACCGGCGGCGATCCGTCCGAGGCCTATCATTCGCCGCGTCTCGAAGACGGAAAGATCGTTCCCGGCCGCATCGGGCAATAACCTCGTGTCCAAGGCGGAGACCGTACTCGCCGATTGGATGGACGCACCCGAGACGCGTGCGGTGACGGGCGCTCTGGCCCAAGCGGGCTGTGCTGTCCGGTTCGTTGGCGGGTGCGTGCGCGATACCCTGCTCGGGCGGCCGATCGCCGATATCGACATTGCCACCGATGCACCGCCGAATGCCGTCATGAATGCGCTTCGTGGCGCCGGTCTGAAAGCCATCCCGACCGGGATCGATCATGGCACCGTCACCGCCGTGGCCGACGGCAAATCGTTTGAGATCACGACGCTGCGGCGCGACGTGGAAACCGACGGACGGCACGCAACCGTTCAGTTTACCGACGATTGGGACGCGGATGCGGCGCGCCGCGATTTCACGATGAACGCGATCTCATTGGAAACGGATGGGTCGATCCATGATCCGTTCGGCGGGCGCGCCGATCTGGTGGCGGGCCGGGTGCGTTTCGTTGGCGTGGCGCAGGACCGGATCGTCGAAGATGTTCTGCGCCTGCTGCGATTTTTTCGGTTCTACGCTCATTACGGGGCGCCGCCGCCAGATACCGTGGCACTGGCCGCATGCCGGTCGCTGGCGCCGCAACTGTCGACCCTGTCCGGTGAGCGCGTGCGTGCGGAGCTGATGAAGCTGCTGCAGGCCCCGAATCCAATGCCCGCCTTGGGTTTAATGCGCGACGCCGACATTTTCCCACACTTTCTGCCCGAAGCGGTCAACCTTCCCGTGCTTGAGCGGCTGGTGGCGATTGAGCGTCAGACCGGGATTGCCATTGACCTAATGCGGCGCCTGGCAGCTCTGCTCCGCGGCGGTCCCACCTCAATGTCGAAGGTTGCCGACCGTCTGCGGCTTTCCAATGCGGAACGAGATTATCTCGGCATTATTGCAACGGAGACGGTTGCGCCTGAATTGGATGCTGTAGAGCGGCGGCATTTGATCCACCGGTTGGGGGCCGCGGCGTCTCGAGAACTGGTGTTGCTCTGTTGGGCCCGCAACAATGACGATGCCGGGTGGCAGTCATTGCTCGACCTGGCGGATGGCTGGTCTCCGAAGGCACTACCGTTGAGCGGGGACGATGTCTTGGCGCGCGGCGTCGCCCGTGGCCCGGCGGTCGGTGCGGCTCTTAGCGCCGTGGAACATTGGTGGGTCGAGGGAAATTTCACCGCCGACCGGGCAGCCTGTTTGGCCCGTCTCGACGTGGAAATTAGCCGTGTGAGTTAGAGCCCTATCGCAAGGCCAGAAAAAGCCGATAGCGGTTCCGTCCAACTTCTTTTTGCAGGCCTCCGGCAAGGCTGGGTAGGCTTTCAGTTTCGCTGCGGCCCTGTCCCTGAAGAGCTTGTTGCCGGTTCGGTGATCGAGTCGTCCCTTGCCGACAAACTTGTTGCCCCGAACATTGAACTTCGTGTTCTTGTGCTCCCGATAGACGATGAACCGCCCTTTATTGTGGTCGTTGATGATAAGGTTGTTTTCGAGATTAAGCGTCTGTTCGGGGTTTTTCTGTCCCGGCTTATGGGTCTCCATGGCGAAACCGATTATGCCGTAGTTCACGCTCCGCGCGCCTTGTTGAATCACATTGTTCCGGATCGTTGCCCGCCCGCCATAGGGAATATCGACCTCCCACGAGGAGTTGCCGTCCATACTGGCAATGACGTTGCAAGTGAGCGTGTTTTGCTGTGCCCTGCTTTTGAAGCGGTTGGCCTGGTCGATGCATCCACAAATGACGGTGCGGCGTAGTGTCATGGATTTACCGCCATTGATATAGATCTGGTG
>CAJWOT010000111.1 GCA_913044215.1 uncultured Rhodospirillaceae bacterium
CGGGCACCGCACATGTGCCCCTCTCCCGGCGACATGCGTCGGCGGCGTTGCCGGGTCTGCGGCGTGCTGGCGCTGCGGGGACGGCAGGTCTGCAAAGCGATCCACGCACAAAGCCCGTTTGTCTTGCATTCCAAACCGGCCCCGATTAATTTGTTTGTATACAAATAAATTAATCGGGTAAAATCGCGTGACATCAAGCGGATCAGAAGAGCAGGCTGGCATCCAGGTAATCGCCGGGATCGATGTCGGTGGGACCTTCACCGATCTGCTGCTGGTCGACCGCCGCGATGGCGGCGCGCGGGTGGTCAAGACCTTGTCCACGCCGGACAACCAGGCGTTCGGCGTGCTCAACGCGCTCGATGAAACCGGCATCGCCCTCGCCGATCTGGACGCGGTCATTCACGGCACGACGACGACCACGAATGCCGTTCTGGAACGCAAGCTGGCACCGACGGGCATGATCACGACGCGCGGGTTCCGCGACGTGATCGAAGTGGGCCGCCGGACGCGGCCGCAGCCCTACGGTATGTTCGGCGCCTTTCAGCCCGTCATCCCGCGCGACCGCCGCCTCGAAGTTGATGAGCGGATGGACGCCCAGGGCAACGTGGTGGTGCCACTCGATGAGGACGGTGTCCGCGCCGCGGCGCAGCGGCTGCTGGAAGATGGCTGCGAATCCCTGGTCGTCCATTTCCTGCACGCCTACGCCAACCCGGACCATGAACGGCGCGCCGTCGCCCTGCTCCGCGACATCTGGCCAAACGATTACATCACCGCCGGACACGAACTGCTGTCCGAATATCGCGAATTCGAGCGCGGCGTCACCGCCTCCCTCAACGCTTCGGTCCGGCCTTTCCTGCACCGCTATGTCGACCGGCTGCAGTCCGAGCTCAGCGCGAAAGGGTTTCGGCGCGACTTGCTTGTCATGAACGGCAATGGCGGCATGGTGTCCGCGGACCTGGTCGATCGCGAGGCGGCCAAGACCGTCATGTCGGGGCCCGCCTCCGGGGTCATGGCGGCGGCCTACACGGCAAAGCGCGGCGGGTTCGACAATCTCATCACCTATGACATGGGCGGCACCTCGACCGATGTGGCGCTCGTCCTCGACGCGGTGCCGGCGGTCAGCAGCGAGCTTGAGCTCGAATATGCGATGCCGATCCACGTGCCGATGGTGGATGTGCGGACGATCGGGTCCGGCGGCGGATCGATCGCCTATATCGACGATGCCGGGCTGCTCCGCGTCGGCCCGCGGAGCGCCGGCGCCCAGCCGGGTCCTATCTGCTACGGCAGGGGCGGTCTCGAACCAACGATCACCGATGCCAATTTGTTGCTGGGCCGCTTGAACCCCGAGGGCCTGCTGGCGACCGACGGGGCGGCCCAGGTCGCCGATATCCGCAACATCATGACCCAGACCATCGGCGCGCCGCTCGGCCTCGATGCGGAACAAGCGGCCGGTGCGATCCTCCGCATCGCCAACGACCGCATGGCCGGTGCGATCCGCATGGTCTCGCTGGCGAAAGGGCACGATCCGCGTGACTTCACCCTGTTTGCCTTCGGCGGCGCCGGACCGCTGCACGCAACGGCGCTGGCGCGCGAACTCGCCATTCCCCGCGTGCTCATTCCCGGCCGTCCGGGGATCACCAACGCGCTGGGATGCGTGGTCGCGGATTTGCGCCACGACTTCGTCCGCACCGTGAACCGACCGCTTGACGATGTCGATATGGATTCGGTTCACGAAATCCTGGCCCAGCAGGTCGCCGAGGGCCGGCGTCTCGTCGAAGCCGAAGGCATCGGCGTCGAGAGCCTCTCGATCCGCCACGGCGCCGATATGCAGTTCATCGGCCAGACTCACCTGATCGACGTCTCGCTGCCGGATGGCGAAGTCAGTCGCGCAGATATCCAACGGGCCTTCGAGGCGGTGTATTTCGACCGCTTCCAAGTCGACCTGCCGGAAATCCGGGCGAGCCTGGTCAATCTAAAGACATCCGTCATCGGCGTCCGGCCGCAAATTTCGCTCGATGTGCTGATCGATTCCTCAGGCCGCGAGACAACGCTCGAGGCGGCCCGGACCGGCACCCGCGCCGTCTGGTTCGACGGGGAATGGCACGAAACGCCGATCTTCGCCCGCGACCGGCTGCCGACCGACGCCGCCTTCGAAGGTCCGGCCATCCTGGAGCAAATGGACACGACGATCGTCATCGAACCCGGCAACCGGGTGGAAGCGGACAAGGATGGCAATCTCCTGGTCCATGTGGAGGCAGACACATGACAGCGATTGATCCGATTACGCTCGGCGTCATTCAAGCCGGGTTGCAGCAGGTCTGCGATGAGATGGATTTGACCTTCTCGCGCTCCGCCTTTTCGCCGGTGATCGCGGAAGCCGACGACCGGTCGGATGGGATCTACGACGCCGACACCGGCGCGTTAATCGCGCAGGGAGAAGGCGGGCTGCCGGTCTTCGTCGGGACCATGCAGTTCTCGACCTCGACCCTGATCGAATTCATCCGCGAGGGCCGCGCGCTGCCGCCGGAGGAAGGCGACATCTACATCGTCAACGATCCGTATCTCGGCGGCACGCACCTAATGGACGTCCGCTTCGCAATGCCCTTCTACTATCAGGGCAAACTCTTTTCGTGGCTGTCCAATACCGGTCATTGGCCGGATATCGGCGGTGCCGTACCCGGCGGATTTTCCGCCAACGCCACGGCCGTAGAGCAGGAAGGGCTGCGCCTGCCCCCGGTCAAGCTGGTCAAGCGCGGCACCATGGATCCTGAAATCTACGCCATCATCTGCTCCAACATCCGGATCGCGGACCAGCGGATCGGCGATATCAAGGCGCAGATCGCCGCGCTGAATGTCGGCGCGCGGCAACTGACGCAGCTGCTCGACCGATACGGTGCCGACACCGTGAAGGCGGCGATCGCCGAATGGCGGCAGCGCGCCGCGCGGCAGATGCGGGCCAAGATTGCGCAAATCCCCGACGGCACCTATCGCAGCGTCGCCTGGGTCGACTCCGACGGCGTTGTCGACGAACCCCTCAAGATCGCCCTCGAGATCGAAAAGAAAGACGGCGATCTCTATTTCGACTTCGCCGGATCGAGCCCGCCCTGCCGCGGCCCGATGAACAGCGTGATCGCGACGACCTGCTCGTCGGTCTATCTCGCCATGAAGCACATCTTCCCGGACGTACCGATCAATGCAGGCACGTTCGAGCCGCTGCACATCAAGGATCCGGAAGGCACTTTCCTCTACGCCAAATATCCGCGTCCGGTGTCGGGTTGCGCGGCCGAGGTCTCACAGCGCATCGCCGAGGCGGTATTTGCCGCGTTGGTCGAGCCGCTGCCCGATATCGTGACGGCGGCACCGGCCGGATCGAGCGGCAATTTCGCCCTGGGCGGATTCGACCCGGACAAGAATCGGCCCTATGTGATGTACCAGTTGAGCGGCGGCGGATATGGCGGCAGCGCTGCGCTGGACGGGCTGACCAACGGCTGTTCGACGATCGGCATCTCCAAGACGCAACCGATCGAAGTGCTGGAGCAATACTACCCGGTCCTGTTCCACGAATACGCGTTGCGCGAGGGATCGGGCGGCGCGGGCCAGCAGCGCGGCGGCTTCGGAGTCAACTACAAGGTCGAGCTGCGGCGTGGCGAGGCACAGGCGTCCTTCGTGATGGACCACGGCCGGGTCGGCCCGCAGGGCGCGCGCGGCGGCGGCGACGGCGCCCCCAACACTGTGACCGTCTATCGCGACGGCAAACCCTATGTGCCGGAACATCTTTCGAAAGATCAGGACATTCCGATCGCTGTGGGCGACATGGTGGCGGTCTGCACGCCGGGCGGCGGCGGATTCGGAGATGCTTACGCGCGCGATCCCGCGCTCGTGTTGAAAGATGTCGCGCGGGGCTATTACACGGTGGCGCAGGCGCGCGAGCTGTTCGGCGTCGTCCTGCGTTCCGATTTGTCGGATGTCGACGCGGCCGCGACCAAAGCATTGCGCGAAACGCCGCAACGGCAAGCGGGGTGACGCGATGACGGTGAAGACGGCAGACGGGGCGGGCCGGCTCGTCGAGGGTTACGCCCTGGAGGAACAGGTCGGACATTTGCTGCGCCGCGCCAACCAGCGGCACGCGGCGATCTTCTTCGACGGGCTGAACGATCACCAGCTGACACCGACGCAATTCGCCGCACTGGTCAAAATCGGCGACGAAGGCAAGGTATCGCAGAACCGGCTCGGCCGTCTGACGGCGATGGATCCGGCGACAATTCTCGGCGTCGTGAAGCGGCTGCGCGAACGAGACCTGATCGACGCGAAGGCCGATCCGACGGACGGGCGGCGCAGCCTCTCGCACCTCACCGACGCCGGACGCCGGTTGCTGATGCACGCCATTCCGCACGCCGAAGCGATCACGCAAGAGACGCTAGCGCCCCTCACCCCGGCGGAACAGGCGGCTTTCCTGAAACTGCTGCGAAAGCTGGCCTGATGACCCATCTTTACGAACGGCCGCAAAACCTCGATCAGGCCCTGGATCTGCTGCCGCAACAGGAATGGACTTTGTTGGCCGGCGGCACGGATATCTATCCGGCGGCGACCGAAGCGTTCGCCTGGGGCCGGCCGGCGCCGGACCGCATTCTCGATTTAAGCGCCCTCTCTTCCCTGGGCACGATCGCGGAGACCGCAACAGCGTACCGGATCGGGAGCCTGGTCACCTGGTCCCAGGTGATCGCGTCCGATCTGCCCGATTGGTTCGACTGTCTCAGACTCGCCGGTCGAGAGGTCGGCGGCGTCCAGATCCAGAACCGCGGCACCGTGGCCGGCAACATCTGCAACGCCTCACCGGCAGCCGACGGCGTCCCGGCGCTGCTGGTCCTGGACGCTTCCGTCGAGCTGCGTTCGGCGGCGGCGATACGGACCTTGCCGATCGCAGACTTCATCCGCGGAAACCGCCGGACGGACCGCCGGACAGACGAACTGGTCACCGCCATCATCATTCCAAAGCGCGATGCGGCGGCACGCTCAACCTTCCGCAAACTCGGCGCGCGACGCTATCTCGTCATATCGATCGCAATGGTCGCCGCCCTGGTCGAGGCCGACGGGGATGGTCGGATCACCTTCGCCCGGGTCGCGGTCGGCGCCTGTTCGGAGGTGGCACAGCGCCTCCACGAGCTAGAATCCGCGCTGATCGGCCGGGCGATCGACGCGCCGTTGGCCGCGCTGGCCAGCGACGAGGCGCTGTCCGCTCTGAGCCCGATCGGGGACGTGCGCGGCAGTGCCACCTATCGGCAGCAAGCCGCCACGGTGCTGGTCGGCCGAACCCTGGAAGCGTTTCGTTCACACCCCGAGGTGACGGCATGAATGACGGCGGCCGCGGAAAAGCTACCGGCATCGGGTTCACGCTGAACGGCCGCGCGGTCTTCAGCAGCGCCGACCCGTTCCAGCGCCTGACGAACCTGTTGCGTGACGAATTCGGCCTGACCGGTACGAAATCCGGCTGCGACGCAGGCGATTGCGGCGCCTGCACGGTGCTGTTGGACGGCCAACAGGTTTGCGCCTGCATGGTCCCGGCGGCGCAGGCCCAGGGGGCGGACATCGTGACGGTCGAAGGTCTCGGCAGAGTTTCCGGCGGCTTACAGCGCGCCTTCCTGCATCACGGCGCAGCGCAATGCGGTATCTGCACGCCCGGGATGCTGATGGCGGCAGCAGACCTGCTGTCACGGAAGCCGCAGCCCAACGAAACCGAGATCGAGGATGCGATCGGCGGCGTGCTGTGCCGTTGCACGGGCTACAGGCAGATCGTTCGCGCCATCGCCGACGCGCACAACTTTATCGATGGCGGCGGCGACATCCCTGCGGAAGGCCCGGTCGTTGGGACGCGGATGGCACGCGTCGATGGCGACGCCAAAGTATCCGGCCGCGACCTGTTCGGCGCCGATGACGCACCGGCGGACGCGCTGTGGTTGCGCCCTGTCCGGTCGCCGCATGCCCGCGCCCGTTTCACGTTCGGCGACCTCGACACCTTTCGCGCGGCCCGCCCCGGTCTGGCGGCAATTTTGACCGCGGCGGATGTCCCAGGCGAGAACGGTTTCGGGATCAACCCGCACATCAAGGACCAGCCGGCGTTCGCCGAAGGTCTCGCCCGGTTCCGCGGCGAGGTTGTGCTGGCATTGGTCGGAGAGCGGGCTGCGGTCGAAGCCGTGACCTTCGACGATTTGCCGATCGACTGGACAATCGACGACCCCGTTACCGGCATCGAAGAAGCGGCCGCCGACGGCGCGCCCCCGGTTCAAGCGGAACATCCCGACAATGTCCTAACCCGCGGCGGCTTGACCAAGGGCGACGTCGATACTGGTTTTGCTGCCGCTGCCGCGACGGTCGAAGGGACCCTGCAGACCGCCTTCGTCGAGCATGCCTATATCGAGCCGGAAGCCGGCTTTGCCCAGCGGATCGGCGACCGTATCGAAATCACCGCCTGCACCCAGTCACCCTACATGGATCGCGACGATTGCGCCCGGATTCTGGGGCTGGCGCCCGACGCGGTGCGCATCATCCCGTCGGCTTGCGGCGGCGGGTTCGGCGGCAAGCTCGATCTGTCGGTGCAGCCGCTGCTCGCGGTCGCCGCCTGGACGCTGGGAAGACCGGTGCGCTGTACCTATACGCGGATCGAATCCATGGCCTCCAGCACAAAGCGCCATCCGGCGAATGTCCAGGGCCGTGCCGCCGCGGACGCCGAGGGAATTCTGTTGGCGATCGATATGACCGCCGCGTTCAACACCGGCGCCTACGCGTCCTGGGGCCCGACGGTCGCGGACCGCGTGCCCGTGCATGGCAGCGGGCCCTATTTCGTCCCCAACATCCGCATGCGCACGCAGTCATACTTCACCAACGAACCGCCCTCCGGCGCATTCCGCGGGTTCGGTGTCCCGCAGGCCGCGATGCTGCAGGAACAGCTCTATGACGATCTGGCCGCGGCGCTGAAGATGGACCCGTTCGAATTCCGGCACCGGAATGCCATCCGGGTCGGACAACCGACCGCGACCGGTCAGATATTGGAGGCAAGTGCCGGCTTGGCAGAGTGTCTCGACGCGCTGCGGCCCCAATGGGAAACGCTGCGGCGCGACGCCGAAGCAGTGAACGCGGCGGCTAATGGCGTCGCAAAAATACGGCGCGGCGTCGGCGTCGGCTGCATGTGGTATGGCTGCGGCAACACCTCGATGTCCAACCCGTCGACCGTGCGCGTCAGCCTGGCTCCCGACGGCCGGCTAACCCTGTTCAACGGTGCCGTCGATATCGGCCAGGGTTCCTATACGGTGGTGCTGCAAATTTGTGCCGATGCGCTCGGCCTGCCGCCCGAAGCGTTTGCGCAAGTACTCGGCGACACCGACCTGACTCCCGATGCGGGCAAGACCTCCGCCTCGCGCCAGACCTTCGTCACCGGCAAGGCGGCTTATCTTGCCGGCCGCGACCTGCGCGCGCAGATATTGCGGCTGGCCAATGCGGGCGACAGCGCGGAAATCCGTCTCGACGGCGCCCGCCTGACCGTGCGCGACGGTGAGCGCAATACCGAATTGCCGCTCGACAACCTGCCTGCCGCAGATGCCTCGGGAGCGGTTCTAAGCGGCGAAGGCCATTTCGATCCGCCAACCGAGCCCCTGGACGAGAACGGTCAGGGCAAGCCCTACGCCACCTATGGATTCGCCGCGCAAATTGCCGATCTGGAGGTCGATATGGAGCTCGGGACGGTGAAACTTCGCCGCATCGTTGCCGCGCACGATGTCGGCCGCGCGATCAATCCGAGCCTGGTCGAAGGCCAGATCTATGGCGGTATCGCGCAAGGCATCGGGCTCGCCCTGATGGAGGAATACATTCCCGGACGCACGGAGAACCTGCACGACTACCTTATTCCGACCGTCGGCGATGTTCCAGAGATCGATATCATCCTGGTCGAAGATTCCGAACCGCTGGGTCCCTACGGCGCGAAGGGAATTGGCGAACCGGCGCTGATCCCCACGGCCCCGGCGATCTTCAGTGCCATCCGGCACGCCACGGGCATCAAAGTAACGCAGGCTCCCCTGCTCCCGCACCGCTTGTTCGACGCGCTGCGGGCGCGAGACCTCTGACCAGAGGAGAAGTACGATGGCAAAGCAGAACGAAACGACTGGTATCGATCGAACGGAAATGTTCGGTGCCCGCGAAGGCGCGGATGGGATTATCCGCTGCGACGCCTGCCCGGTCCTGTGCCGCATTCGCCCTGGACGGTCCGGCGCCTGCGCGCGCTATGCCAATCAGGACGGACAGCTCATCCGGACCGATCCGTTGGTGATGAGCGAGCGCGCCGCCGAGGATGGCGACGCCATGGTGCCATTCCTCGAGTCGCAGGAGGCCTGGGACGGCAACCCGATCACCGGCGCGGATGTTTTCGTCACGGGGATCGGTGCCGGCACGACCTATCCGGACTACAAGCCCGCCCCGTTCATCGTTTCCAGTGAATACGAAGGCGTGGACACGGTTACCGTCGTCTCGGAAGGCATCTTCAGCTATTGCGGCGTTAAGGTGAAGATCGATACCGACCGGCATCTCGGCGCGGAAACGGCGGCGGTGCGGGCCAAAGGCGAACATGTCGGTCATGTCACGACGGCAGAGTACGGCTCGCAGATGCTGTCGCTCGGCGGCGTCCGACATCTGACCGGCGGCAGCAAGAAGGAGGGCTCGGTCACCTGCGACACCTTAATGGCGCTGTGCAACAAGGAAGCGGTCGAGCTCGAAATCGACGGCGGCGCCAAACTGGTCGTCACGGCAAACCAACCGCCCATCGTCGATGGCGTCGAGGAACAGCGCATGCGGGTCGGCTGCGGGTCTGCCGCGATCGGCATCTTCGCCCAGCAATGGCACGGCCATACGGACGAAGTCATCGTGGTCGACGACCACATCACCGGCGTGCTGTCGGAACACCAGGCCGGCAAGGTTCTCGATATGAAACCGAGCGGCATCCGCATCCGCGGGCGCAAATCGACGGCGGGCCGCTATTTCCAGGTCGCCGAGCCGGGCCAGGGCTGGGGCGGCACCGACATCACCGACCCGCTCAGCATCATCGAAACCATCGACCCGGATGTCGCTTGGCCGGGCATGCGGCTGCTCATGACCAGCACGACCGGCGAGGACTCGATCTTTTGCGAACTGGATGAGTCGCTGCGCCCGGTCGAAACGGACATGCCAGCGCCTCTGATCGAAGTGGTCGACCGTATCGAAGAGAATTGCGAACCCTCGCTCGCCACCGTGCTGTTCATGGCCGGCGCCGGCGGCTCGCTACGGGCCGGAGTCACGGAAAACCCGGTCCGCTTGACCCGTTCGGTGCGCGACCGCATGACCCGGGTGACCCTTGGCGGCGCGCCAGCCTTCATTTGGCCCGGCGGCGGGATCACGGTCATGGTCGACGTCTCCCGAATGCCCGACCAGTCCTTCGGCTACGTGCCCACACCAGCGATCGTGGCGCCGATCGAATTCACCCTGCCCCGTGAAACCTACGCTCAACTCGGCGGTCACCTCGGCGCCGTCACGCCATTGGACGCCGTGGTCGAGGAATTCAAGAGCGCGGCACGCCATACCTCGGCCCGGAACGACAATCCCTGGCCGCTGCAGCAGCAGGGCAAGGGCTGACGCCGCGATGATGCAAACCTCCCCTCAAGCCATGCGGAACCGAGCCGGGGTGCAATACGCACCGCTGTCCGGCGGCCGCCTGCATCTGAATGAGGGTCCGATCGATCTGGTAATCGGTGCGGAAGGCGATACGGCCGCGGTTCGCGCGGCCTATGAAGCGGCGTCCGACCGGTTCGACGGGCTGCTGAGCGACCTGGTATCGGAGCTGCATCTGCTGCGGCGACCGCTCGATCCCGACGGCAACGCGTTGTCAGGGCCTGTCGCGGAGCGCATGGTCCGGGCAGTGCGGCGGCACAGCGCGGTCTTCGTGACCCCGATGGCGGCAGTCGCCGGCGCCGTGGCGGACGAAATTCTCTCTGCCATGACCGCCGTGCCGGGGCTCAGCAAGGCGTATGTCAACAATGGCGGCGATATCGCCTTCCATCTTGCGCCCGGCGAACACTTCAAGATCGGCGCCGTATCGGACGTCCGAACCGCTTCCCCAGACGGCCTCGTCAGCATTCCGGCCGACGCCGGTATAAGAGGCGTCGCGACGAGCGGCGCCGATGGCAGAAGCTTTTCCTTGGGCATTGCCGACGCGGTGACGGTATTGGCCCAGAACGCCGCCGCGGCCGATGTCGCGGCAACGCTGATCGCCAACGCGGTCGACACCGACCATCCCGCGATCCAGCGGGCGCCGGCCTGGAATCTGGATCCCGACAGCGATCTGGAAAACAGGCTGGTAACGGTGGCGGTCGGTAAACTACCGATGGAATTGGTGGCGCAAGCGCTCGATGCCGGGGCGGCTTATGCCGATCGCATGCAGCAAAGCGGCGCCATACGCGGCGCGCTTCTGCGCTGCCAGGGACAGGTTCGCGCCGTTACAGACGGCAGAGTTTTGACAGAAAGATAGGAGCCGAAATTGATCGACCCCCAACTCATCGAAGAGCAGATCGGCCCGTTCCTGCGCGAAGACATCGGGTTCGGCGATCTGACATCGACGATCATGATCGACGCCGATGCGACCGGCGTTTTCGACGTGAATGCACGTGAGCCGATCACCGTGGCGGGCATGGATGTGGCCGCGGCGGTCTTCCGGCGCTGCGAGCCAGGCTGCACCTTCGATATCCGCGTCCAGGATGGCGAGTCGGCGGCGGCCGGCACCGTCATGGGTCGGGTTTCCGGCAAGGCGCGCGGGATCCTGACCGCGGAGCGCACCGCACTGAACCTGCTGCAGCACCTGTCCGGCATCGCCACCTATACGGCGCAATTCGTCGCGGAGATCGAGGGCACGGGCACGCAGCTCATCGACACGCGCAAGACGACGCCGGGCCTGCGCGCGTTGGAGAAGCATGCGGTGACCTGCGGCGGCGGGCGCAATCACCGGCTGGCGCTGGATGGCGGCGTCTTGATCAAGGACAACCACATCGCGGTCGCAGGCAGCCTGACGGCGGCGATCGGACGCGCCAAGAGCCAGGTCCCCACCCTGGTCAAGGTGCAGGTCGAATGCGACACGATGGACCAGGTACGGGAAGCCGTCGAAGCGGGCGCCGACTCGCTGCTGCTGGACAATATGGAACCCGATACCATGCGAGAGGCGGTCGCCATCGTCGACGGGCGGATTCCCCTGGAAGCGTCCGGCGGCATTACCTTTGAGACGATCCGGGCAAAGGCGGAAAGCGGCGTCAATTTCATCTCGACAAGCAAAATCACCCAATCCGCGCCGGCCGTCGATATCGGCCTCGACGAAGCGACGGGCTGAACTTAGCCGAAACTAGAGGCCGGGCGGATTGAACGTATGGTAGAGCGACCTTCCCGTTTGAGATTGCGGCGCATGCCGGTCGATACCTGGCGCGACCATATCTGCTTTCTGCATCGGGACTGCACCGTATATCCGGCACCGGATTATCTCGGCCCCAACAAGGTGGATATCGCCTGCGGGTCGGCGGAAATTCGCGCACGGGTGAACGTCCTTGACGACGACCAGGTCGTCGGCCGCGACGAGATCGGCTTGTCGCAATACGCGTTCGACACGCTGGGCCTGCCGGAAGGGACCGAAGTCACGCTCGAGCGTGCGACGCCGCCGGACAGCCTCAGCATCTTGCGCGGCAAGGTGGCGGGCAGCGAACTCGGCATGGATCAGATGCGTGACGTGATCCGCGACATTGTGGACTATCGCTATACCGAGCGGGAAATCGTCGCCTTTCTGGTGGCCGCCTCAAAGGAGCTGACGCTGTCGGAAATTCAGGCACTCACGCGGGCGCGCGCCGAATATGCCCATCATTTTACCTGGTCGCGCGAAGTGATCGTCGACAAACACTCGATGGGCGGCGTGCCGGGCAGCCGTATTTCGATGATCGTCATTCCGATCGTGGCAGCGCATGGGCTCTGGATTCCGAAAACGTCGTCGCGGGCCATCACCTCGGCCGCCGGCACGGCGGACGCGATGGAATGCATCGCCGAAGTCGACCTCGCCCCCGAAGCCTTGCACGACGTGGTCGAGGCCGCCGGCGGCTGCATCGCCTGGAACGGCCGGCTGAGCCACTCACCCGTCGACGATGTGATGAACTCCATTACAAGGCCGCTCGGCATCGACTCGACCAAGCTGGCAGTGACCTCGATCCTGTCGAAGAAGATGGCTGCGGGATCGAGCCATGTCGTCGTCGATATTCCCTACGGGCCGGGCACGAAGGTGGCGCAATTGACCGAGGCGGAAGAGCTCGCGGCCCTGTTCGAGGCGGTCGGAGCTGGGGTGGGCCTCACCGTCGTCGCGGTACCAACCGATGCGTCCCAGCCCATCGGCCGGGGTATCGGCCCGGCGCTCGAGGTTCGCGATGTCTGGTCGGTGCTGCGCAACGACCCGGACGCACCGTCCGATTTGCGCGAAAAGGCGCTCGATTTCGCCGGGATCATTCTGGGTTGGGATCCTCTCGTCGATGACGGCCGCCGCCGCGCGCGCGCGCTTTTGGAGAGCGGCGCGGCGCTGGAGAGAATGGAGCGTATCGTCGACTTGCAGGGGCGCAAACCGAAACCGGTCGGGCCGGGCAGCCTGGCCTACGATGTGCTGGCCACGCGCAGCGGGCGGGTGACGGGTATCGATTGCTATCGTGTCGCCAGCATCGCGCGGCGCGCGGGCGCACCCATGGACAAGGGCGCGGGCATCGATTTTCTTGCCGCCGTCGGCGCCGACATCAAGGCCGGTGAACCGCTCTACCAGATCGTCGGCAATGTGGAAGCGGACCTGCGGCGTGCCCTATCCGCCGCAGATGAGCAGAGCGGCATTGAAATCGAATGAAGGGCGGTTCCGTCAGGAACTGCTTTGGGGCACGACGGCCCGGTACATCTTGATGACGGCTAGACTTGCCATCGCGGCAATCAGCGGGTCGGTAATCGACGGCCCGCTGTCGCCGACCCACATCTGAACGGTTTCGATTCCGACGAACAGCCCGAAACCAAGAACAAAGGTCAGGCCCGCCCGGAAACCGCTGCTGAGCAAAAGGAAGATCAAGGCGCCGCATTGGAAGACCTTCTCCGCCACGCGTTCGACGATATCCACCGCCGCCGAACCGTCAGCCATAGCAAACGGAATCCACTGAAAGGCGCTGGCCGCGTCGTAGACAGTAAAAGGTTTCAGGTCGACGACCGGGATCGACGC
>CAJWOT010000112.1 GCA_913044215.1 uncultured Rhodospirillaceae bacterium
GCGCCGACCTTGAAGGCGCGTGCGCAAACGCTCGGGAGGTGAGTTATATGAGCGTAGACAGTGTTGACCGAGAACCACCGAAATTTCGTGTCGGGGCGGCACTCAGCAAGACCTTCTCCGTGCTGTTTCGCAACATCGTGCCTTTCGGCATTCTGGCACTGATTTTCAACGTCCCTTTGCTTTTGCTTTCACAATTTGGGACCGGGTCCGGCACTGAAGGTGTCGGTATGGGCTTGCTTTCTCAGGCCGTCATTGGCCTCGCGACCATTCTGCTGAGCTTCCTGCTTTCCGCGACGCTCGTCTATGGGACAATTTTGGAATTGCGGGGCGGCCGGGCTGGAATCGTCGAATGCATGACCCGCGGTTTCGGGTTGCTGTTGCCGGTCATCGGCGTCGGCATCCTCGTCTCGCTTGCCATCGCCGTTGCGGTGTTCGTGTCCATCGTGCCGGGATTGATTTTTAATGCAATCCTCGTCGTTGCCGCGCCCTTGGGCATGATCGCCGCGGGTGTCGTCGCGGTGATGTTCTCGGTCGCCATCCCGGCGGCGGTGGTCGAGCGTCCGGGGGTTATGGCCAGCTTGACCCGCAGCCGCGAGCTGACAAAGGGAAACCGGTGGCGTGTCTTCGGTCTGTTCGTTCTCTTGGTGATCATCAATTTCGTGATCACCGGGGCCATGTCGCTCGTGTTTGGGGTCAGCATGTTGACCGCAGGTGCCGAGGCATCGACCTTGTTGATTATCGTGAATCTCCTGGCTCAAGCATTTATGTCGGCGCTGTTCGCGGTGACCACCGCCGTTATTTACCATGATCTGCGGATCGCCAAGGAAGGCGTCAATGTGGAACAGATCGCAGCTGTCTTCGAATGAACCGAGCTCCGCTTTCGATCTGACCTAAACCCCGTCGTGCTTGTCGCGGCGGCGCCTGCCGAACAGGGCGTGGCGTTCCAGGTGGCCGCGCAAGGCCGCGTAAAAGGCCTCCAGGAACCGGTCGTCGGTGACTGGCGCGGCCGGCGGCTGCCAGTCGATCTTCGCCTTAATCCGGTCGGCGACGGATCGGCGCGTCTCCTGCGCATTCGGGCCCGTGCGGCGCAGCACGTCTTCCAGGGTTTGCAGCTCGTAGATCCCGTAGACAGAGAGCTGTGCGTCGGTGAAGCGGATCGGTCCCCCGGCCATGGCGCGCTGCGCTGCCATGTCGGGCAGCAGAGTGCTTTTCGGCGATTCGACGACCCAGGTGCCGGCAATGAGATCGCCCGCGCGCAGGCGATTCTTGTTGAAGAAGGGCAGGGCGAGCAACGCGCCGATCCAGCATAGGGTCAGTAGGTTCGCGAGCACGGCATCGCCCGTCCCACCGAAGGAGAAGAGCAGCGAAATCGGCAGGAACATTTCGACCTCGCGCATCAGGTTGCGTGCGAACACCGCCTCCGGTTTTAGCCGGCCGCCTTTCCGATCGATGACGCGCAGGCCGAGCGCGCGTTTGCCGGGGGTCGCGCCCTGCCAGCGCAGCTCGAAAAAGATGAAATAGAAACTGCGCAGGGCGAAGGAGAGCAGCAGCGCGACCGAAACGCCCCATCCGCTGCTATTGCCGGGGATGAGCGTGATGGCGGCGACGGCGCCGGTAACCAGGACGGTCACGATGATCGTCAAATCGATCAGGACCGCGGCAAGCCGTTCGCCCCGCTCGGCAAGACGCAGTCGTAAGGGGACGCCCTCTGGCGTGACGATTTCGCGCCGGTTGCGGTCGGCTCGAATGCCGTCGTCAATCGCGGTCACGGCCTGCTCCAGCGCGCAGGAAATACAACAGCCAGTACAGCAGCATCGTCGTGCCGATCAGGTAGCGTAGCGTCATGTCGGTGATGAGCTGGCGCCCGAACCCTTCCAGCAGGGCGGCGGCGAAGAACAGGGCGACGGTGCCGATGACGATCTTCGCTGCCTGCCTGCCACGGTTGGCGAGCCGTGCCAGCCGGCTTTGCCGGGTCGGAAAGATGAGAGCGCTGGCGACGACGAAGCCGGCGCCACCGCACAGCGCGACGGCTAGCAGTTCCGTCGTCCCGTGGATCGTCAGCCAGGCCGCCAGCTCCGGCAGCAGGTCCTGCGCCGCATAGAGCGCGGTGAAGGCGCCCAACATCAGGCCCGTCGTGAACAGCAGGATGGCCGTGGGCACGCCGAAGAAAAAGCCCAGCGCGAAACAGAGCATGCCGATCCGGGCATTGTGCGTGAACAGGAAGCTGGCGAACGCGTTCAGCCGTTCCACGGCGCTGTCGGCGCCGCTATAGAGAACCGCCCGCAATTCCTCGGCTGTGCTTGTCGGCCCTCTGCCGTTGGCGAGCGATTCGGAGACGAAACTGTAATACCAGTCCGGGTTCGCCGCCGTCAGGACATGTCCGACGATGGCGCCTAGCACCATGATCGCGGCGGATAGCAGGATCGGCCATGCCGCATTGCGGACCGCGGCCGGGTACTCGACGGCGAAGAAACGCCATAATCCGCTGGCGAGGCTGGCGCGCCCGCCATAGATGCAGAAATAGGCGCGCATTCCGAGGCTTTCCAGATACCGCAGGACGTTCTGGTCGAGCGTGATACTGCGCGCGACGGACAGCGCCGACAGGGTCGCGCGGTAGAGGACCGGCAGGCGCAGCAGTTCGTCCGGCGTCAGCGCATCAAGGCCGCTCCTATTGGCGCGCTGAACTAGCGCGTCGAGTTCCGTCCAGGTGGCTTCCCGTTCGCGCCGGAAGTCGTAACTCTTGAGTTGCGGTTCGGCCACTAGATCAGTTCCTGCTGTTTGATCAGCATATACCGGTTCAGCAAATCGCTGCCGATCTCCGTGCTGGGCGCGTCGATGCAGTGGACCCCCATGCGCCGCAGACGCTCCAGGACGATGCGGCGTTCGCGCAGAAAACTGTCGGCGATGACCGTGCGGTTGGCGTCGCGCAGGGTATCCGGCGGCGCTTCCACGGCCTCGACGAGATCCGGGTTACGCAGCGTCACGAACAGCACGAGATGGCGGGACACCAGCCGCTGGATGTTCTCCAGCATCAATTCGGCGGTGATCGTATCGACGAAGTCGGTCAGGAGGACGATCAGCGACCGCCGCTTCAGCCGGCCTAGTAGCGCCATCAGGCCGAGCGTAAAATTGGTTTCGTCCTGGCGGTAGTCGATCTCAGCGGTGAGCCGCTGCAGACGCGGAAAGCGCGGCACGCCGCCGAACGGTTCTGCGAACGTTCGAACGTCGGAATCGAAGCCGAAAACGCCGATCCGGTCGCCGGTGCGCAAGGCGGTGTAGCCGAGCAGCAGACCCGCATTTATCGCGTGATCGAGTTTGGGAAGCCCTTGCAGGTGTCCGGCCATCAGATGGCCGGTATCGAAAGCGAGGATGATCTGGTGATTGCGTTCCGTCCGGAACTCCTTGCAGACCAGCTTGTGGTGGCGCGCTGAGTGCTTCCAGTCGATCGACCGGTGATCGAGCCCGGGAACGTATTCGCGTAAGGCGTCGAATTCCGTGCCGTCGCCCTGCTGGCGTTGCATCTTGACGCCGAACAGCGCGTCCCGGGCGGCGAAGGTCACCGCGGCGCGCTGCACGGCGCGGACATTGGGAATGACCGGTATGGACCGGTTGAGCGACTGGACATGCCGACGTTCGGCCAACGACATCGGTCCGGACCATCGCAGCCACAGCCGCTGGAGTTCGGTCACACCGCGACGCGCCGGCGTCAGCGGCAACTCGAATCGCAGGGTTTCACCGGATCTCAGCACGCCTTGCTGTTGCGGCGGAGACGTCAGCAACACATCGACATCGCACAGGATCTCAAAGGCGGACGGCGGATGATTGCTGCTGCCCGTTATCGTCACAGCCATGCTGTCGGTCTCGCCGACGAACAGCACGTCCGGTGTTTCGATCGTCAGCGAGAGTCGTCGGAACGGTGACGTCCGTAGCGCGTCGAAACCGATGACCAAGAGCGCGAAACCGAGATAGGCAATCCCGATCGGCCACAGTGCGTCGTCGAAGATGATCAGGAACAGCGTCAGCGGGATGCCCGCGGCCAGAACCAGAAAGGCGCGAAAGGTTGGCCGCATCAGCGCGGCGCCGCGACCTGTTCAAGGATCTGTCCGATCACCATATCGGAATCCGATCCTTCGATCTCTGCACCGGGCGCCAGCACGACGCGGTGCCGCAAGGCCGGTGCGGCGAGCGCTTTGATGTCGTCGGGGATCGCGAAATCTCGGCCCTGCAAGGCGGCGTAGGCCCGCGCCGAAGAGGCGAGCATCGTCGCGCTGCGCGGTGAAGCACCGAACTGGAGGGAGGGGTGCTCCCGGGTCGCGCGAATAAGGTCGACGATGTAATCGATCAAATCTCCCGACAGCCTAATATCGGCGACAAAAGCGCGAATCCGCTCGATGTCATCGAGGGTTGCGACGGTTTCGATATCGAATTCCTCGAGATTCGGCATCATGGTGCGGTGGCCGTGCCGCTCGACGATGCCGCGTTCCTCATCGCGCGACGGATAGTCGAGCGTGTGTTTGAACAGGAACCGGTCGAGCTGTGCCTCCGGCAGCGGATAGGTACCCTGCTGCTCAATCGGATTTTGGGTGGCGATGACCATGAACCCGCTGCCAAGGTCGTGCGTTTCCCCGTCGATCGTTATTGCGCGTTCGTGCATGGCTTGCAGCAGCGCCGCCTGTGTTTTTGGGGGTGTCCGGTTGATCTCGTCGGCCAGCAAAAGCTGGGTGAAGATCGGGCCCTTGGTCAGTGAGAACTCGTTGGTCTGGAAGTTGAACAAATTGGTGCCGAGCACATCGCCGGGCATCAGGTCGGGCGTGAACTGAATGCGTCCGAAATCAAGTGACAGACTGCGTGCGAAGGATTGGGTAAGCAATGTCTTGGCGGTGCCGGGCACCCCCTCCAGCAGGATGTGTCCATCGGAAAGCAGGCTGACCAGCATCAGGTCAAGCGCCGCATCCTGCCCGACTACAATGCGGCGGACCTGTTTGCGCAAATTCTCGCTAACGGCTTGTATGGCGTCCAGATCCATCGAGCATCTCCTGCTTCCATGTGTGCAAACGCTTCAACGCGCGCAAGACGGCCTCAGTTTGAGTGCGTCCCTTGGGTGTCGCGGATTCGATGTCGCGCTGCAAGTCCCTATAGTGGGTTGTCACGCCGCGGGTGTCGCCGACCCGATCGATCCAGTCGCGCTTTGCGTCTTCCGACAGGTGACGCGGTGTGTGCAGCCGGTTCGTGATTTGCCGCAATATGACCGCCGGATACCGGCGGGCAATCTGCACTCCTTGTCCGGATTGATACAGCAGATCCACGGCGGTTTCGATCAGACCGATATCGGCGACCCGGTGATCTTCGGTTTCGGTTTGCGGTGCGCCGAACCGCCCGGTCGATGCCCAGAGCAGTGTGACGATCGCGGCTGCCGTCAACATTGTGGCCACGATATAGGGGAGCTCGAACATTTTTCGCCACAGGTTGGGGTTGCTGCGGAAGCCGTGAATTGTCTCGTCGATGATCAGGGGGGCGCTGCCGGACTGGAACAATGTCATCGCGTCGACGAGATGGTTCGCATTCTCGCCCTCATCGAGACCGTGATTGGACAGCAGGTCAGGGTCGGAGATGACGAAAACCGAACGGCCGTTCACACGCATCCCGCCGATCAGTATGCCTTCGGGGCTGGCGAGGATCGGCGTCAGACTGGATGAATTGATCAGTTGAACGTTTTCGATCTCCGGTGCGGCGCGCGATCGTATGCGGTTCCACAACGGCGTATTGTCCGAGCCGCCCGGACGCAAATTCCGAATCGAATCGAACGGCACCTCACTCCATCGAGGGGTCTCGTTTGGCCGCACAAGCGTCGCCTCCGGCAAGAGGTTCCGCAGCACCGATTGCACGGAATCCGGCGGCAGCAAGCCCGCATGCAGCAACCATCTTGGCTTTTGCGGATCCGGGAATCCGCGCCATTTGGGCAGCACCAGTAATGTTCTTTCCGCTGCAGGCAGCCCGTCTTGCTTGTCGATTTGCCGAAGTGACGGTTCGGCCAAGACCAGAAGGGCGCCGTCCCGCGCTTTCTCGGCGGAGTCGTTCTGACTGACGATGACCGCGAAACCCTGCCGCCGCAGCAATTCGACGAAAGCCTTATGGCCGATCGCGGATTCTGAAAAACTGTTCGCACCGCTTTTTATCCCGGTGTCTCCGAAAACGATGAAATAGATGGCGCCGGCAAAGGTCAGGGCTCCGGCGACGATTAGCAGCGCCACCGTGCGTGGGGAAAACCCTGAATCATGCAATGAAGTCACGGGGAGGGGCTCGCCAAGATGTGCCGGTAGCCGCTCAGGCACTGCTCGTAGGTCGCACGGCTAATCTGCCGACCGCCGAAATGCCCAAGTTCCACGGCGGAGACGATGAAGGCGAGGCCATCCTGTGCGGGTGCCGGCAACTCAGCTTTGACCAGAAGTTCTCGGCTGGTCATTGCGGCGCCGCTGGAGAAAATGCTTCTGCGGTGTAACTCTTCGAAACATTTTAGCAAAAGAAGATGGACTGCTTCGCTGAACGCGCCGGCATTGGCGAGCTTCTCGATCTCGTCAAGCGTGTTAGGTGGCGCTGACCCTTCCTTCCTGTTCGCTAAGGCGCTGTCAGCCATGGGCAAACCTTCGGTTTGCGCTTGCCGGTCGAAATAATTCACGACGGTGCGGACCAGCGCATAGGCCAGAAGGATACCCCCGACCGCGGCGAGCACCCACAAAAGGAACTTCAGGACCGGGGAGAGCTTGCCGCTAGGCGGATCGTCTTTCTGTGTCGGGTCGGGAAGTTCGATCTCCTGCCGTTCGAATTTCGGCAGGCTGCGTTGGTATCCACCGTCGGACAGAATCGAATCGACGTCGCTTTGGATGTCGGCCCTCGCCGTGTGAGGCATGGCGAAAAGGATCGAGCCGATCAGTATGGCAACGTACAACAAGCATCTACGGGCGCAGCACGCATCGAAGGCGGACCTGCCGCTTCGCCTTGCTGCCAAGATGCTGCCGATTGTTTGCATATTTTTGGGGGTTGAATTCACCTGGCCGCGACCGGCTGCAGTATAGGCTTGGTTGGGGCGTGCCGAAACTATTCACGTAATGGCTGGTAAGCCGAAAAATGCCAGACGGCCTGTAAGCCGGGTTCTGTTCCCGCCCGAAGGCGTTCGATGGCCATTCATCTGGGACGCCCGTCGCCGGACGCCTCGCGCGACCTACCCGGGCGGCGGCTCGAAAGCCCGCCTGCCGGGGCCGAAGCCCCGACGCGCCGCCCCTATACGGTCTTGCTCCCGGTGGGGTTTACACTGCCGCTTCCGTTGCCGGTCGCGCGGTGCGCTCTTACCGCACCATTTCACCCTTACCCGTCACTGCCGAAGCGCGGACAGGCGGTATGTTTTCTGTTGCACTTTCCCTAGGGTCGCCCCCGCCGGACGTTATCCGGCACCGTGCTTCCGTGGAGCCCGGACTTTCCTCCCCCCGATGCGGTCGCCCGCGCCGAAAGGCGACCATCCGGCCGTCTGGCGCGTCTTTCATAAAGAGCTGACGGATTTAGTCAATCAGCGCGAGCAGACCGGCCAATCGCCGTGCGCATTCAGAATCGGCGATCCCGTCGATTTGGGTGGGCCGAAAACGAAGTTGGAAAGCGGTCGTCGCCGCGTCGAGGTCGGCGGTGTCATAGCCAAATCGGGAAAGCTGGTCCGCGAAGGCGTTCGTGTCCGGATCGCCTTCCTCCGGCCATAGCCCGAGTCCCGCTGCGGCCAGCCGGGCCCAGTCGAACAATTCTCCGGGGTCCTGCTTGCGGGTGGGCGCCACGTCGGAATGGCCGACGATATTGCGCGCCGGGATCGGATGCCGAGCTAGGATGTCTGTTGCCAATGCGATCAGCGCCGCCATTTGCGGTTCCGGAAAGGGACGGTAGCCGAACTCATGCCCGGGATTGACCAGTTCGATACCGATCGACCGATCGTTGATGTTGCTGTGGCCGCGCCAGGATGCGACGCCGGCGTGCCAGGCCCGGCGGTCCTCCGCGACCAGCCGGTGAGCGGCCCCGTCCTCCTCAATTAGATAGTGGGCGCTGACTTCCGCATCCGGGTCGGTCAGCCGGTCCAATGCGGCGGCGGCGTCGACCATGCCCGTATAATGCAGCACCAGCATGTCGATGACGGTCCCGCCCGGGCGCGGGCCGTGATTGGGCGAGGGGCTTTCGATGATCGGGAGCATGGGGTGAGTTTAAGCGCATCGGGCGCGATTGTCCGCCTCATCTGGCGCTTGTTCCGGCGGTCTCCTACCCTGCCAGCGCCTCGCGTTTGATTTCGATCTCCAGCCAGCGTTCCTCGGACTCGTCCTTCTCTTTTTGTGCGGCTTCCAAGCGTGTCGCCGCCTTGTCGAAGCCGGCGCGGTCCTTCTGGATGAAGTCGGGGTCGGACAGTTTGGATTCCAGCGTTGCGATTTCTGCCTCCAGCGCCGTGATGCGGCTGGGCAGTTCCTCTAAGTCGGTCTTTTCCCGATAGCTGAGCCGTTCCCGCTTTGGCGCCGCCGCCCGTTGCTTGGCCGGTTTGGCGGGGCGGGCGGTCTCGGCTGCGGCGGGCCGTTGCTTGCTGTAGTCCGCGTAGCCGCCGACATACTCGCCCACGCGGCCGTCGCCCTCGACGGCGATGACGCCGGTGACAAGTCGGTCGAGAAAATCCCGGTCATGGCTGACCAGCAGCAAGGTGCCGTCATACTCGCTTAGCATATCCTCCAGCAGGTCGAGCGTGTCCATGTCGAGATCGTTGGTCGGTTCGTCCAGAACCATCAGGTTGCAAGGTTTCGCCAGGCTCTTGGCCAGGGCGAGCCGGTTGCGCTCGCCGCCGGACAGGGTCGAGACTGGGCTGCGTGCCTGGGATTCGTCGAACAGGAAATCCTTCAGATAACTCACCACATGGCGCTGCCGCCCCTGCGCGATCACGCTGTCGCCGCCTTCCGGGCACAGCGTGTCCCACAGCGAAACGGTGGGGTCCAGATCGGCACGGCGCTGGTCGAAATGCATGATTTCCAGCCGCGCGCCATGCTTGATCTCGCCGCCATCCGGCTCCAGGTCGCCGATCAGCATGCGCAACAAGGTCGTTTTTCCGGCGCCATTGCGGCCGATGATGCCGATCCGGTCGCCGCGCAGGATGCGCGTCGAAAACGGGTCGATGATCGGCCGGCT
This sequence comes from uncultured Rhodospirillaceae bacterium, assembly GCA_913044215.1. Taxonomy (GTDB): domain Bacteria; phylum Pseudomonadota; class Alphaproteobacteria; order UBA8366. The sequence continues at coordinate 9,196 of CAJWOT010000112.1, forward strand.
CTCGAAGGATTTCGAGATGCCGTCCGCGTCGATCATGATGCGGCCGCTGCCCGGCGCGTTGGCGGCGGCCAGGGCGGCCTTGCGGTCGGATCGCACCAGCGCCTCGCGCGCCTCGCGCAGCGTTATGAGCTTGCGAAGCCGCCGCTGGTTGCGCCTGCGGCGCGCGGTTACGCCGCGATGCAGATAGCGCGCTTCCGCTTTGAGGTGCTGTTCGACCCGGTTGCGCTCCCGTTCCTCTTCGTCGAAGACCCGGTCGGCCCAGGCCTCGAAACCGCCATAGCCTTCCTCCAGCCGCCGTAACTGTCCGCGATCGAGCCACAGAGTGGTTCGGGTCAATTGAGTGAGGAATGCGCGGTCGTGACTGATCACCAGGAGGCCGCCGGTAAAACGCGCCAGTTCCCCTTCCAGCCATTCGATCGTCGGCAGGTCGAGATGGTTGGTCGGCTCGTCGAGCAGCAGGATGTCCGGGTCGCCGGCCAGCGCCCGCGCCAGCGAGACACGCCGTATCTCGCCGCCGGACAGTTCGTTTGCGCGGCGTTCCGGGTCGAGCTGAAGGCGGTCGATCAGGGCGGCGGCGCGGTGCGGTTCGGCGCCGTCCGAACCGACGTGGTCGGCCACGGTTTCCTCCGGTTGGAACGCGGTCTCCTGCGGCAGATACGCGACACGGGTGCCGGGCTGCAGAAACCGCTCGCCGGTCTCGATGTCGATCTGTCCGGACAGCGCCTTGAGCAAGGTCGACTTGCCGCCGCCATTTCGGCCGACGAGGCAAATGCGGTCGCCGCGGCCGACCTCGACATCGACATCTTCAAACAGCGGCGCGCCGCCGAACCCGGCCCGGGCGCCGCGCAAAGCCAGAAGGGGTGGCGCCATCAGCTGAACCCGCGTTCCTTCTGCGCCGTCTCATAGGCGGCATTGATGCCGGCGAGCTTGGCGTTCGCGACCTCGATAAACTCTTCGGGAACGCCCTGCGCCATCAGCCGGTCGGGATGGTTCTCGCGCACCAGGGTGCGGTAGGCGGATTTGATCTCGTCGTTCGTCGACTCGCGCGTCACGCCGAGCAGTTGGTAAGGATCGGCTGCGTCCGGGTCGAGCGTCGTCGCCGTGGCACGTTCGAAGGCGGAGCTGTCGAGGCCGAAAATCGACGACACTTCCTGGAGATACTGTCTTTCGTCTGGGTGCAGCTTGCCGTCCGCATGGGCGATATAGGCCAGGCAGTTCAGCAACTCCTCCAGCACCACAGGGTTGTCGCGGAACATGCCAGCGAGTTGCTTGGCATAGGGTTCGAAGCCGGCACTGTCGCGACGCGCCTGGTTGAAGACCTTGGCAACGTTCGCCGTTTCATGCGATGGCACGCGGAACATCTGCTTGAAGGCGTCGATCTCGTCACGGGTAACGACACCGTCCGCTTTTGCCATTTTCGCGCTCAGCACGATGACGCCGATCGTGAACGCGATCGATTTGGTCGGGTCGCCTTCGCCTTCCTCGCTCTGCGCGGAGCGGTAACGGTCCACCGCATGTCCGGCGATGGCGCCGATCAACGCGCCCAGCGGCCCTGCGAGGGCGAGCCCGGCTGCGCCCCCTAAGATTTTTCCCCAAATGCTCATGGCATGAGAATCCGTTTCGTCACGGTTGGCGCGAGTCTAGAGAGCTGGCAAATGATAAGCCAGTGCGCGTTGCGCCGCAGGGGGGCTACCGATCAGAACTTCGTCAGATACGCGTCGAGCTCCCAGGTCGAGACTTCGTTGTGGAAGTCCCACCATTCTGCCGTCTTCAATTCTTGGTACGACGCGGCCAGTTCCGGGCCCATCACCTTTTCGCCCAGCGGGTCGCGCCCGAAGGCCTCGATCGCCTCCAACAGGGTCCGAGGCAGCGTCTGTACGCCCTGTTCCGCAAGCTGTGAGTCGTTCAGCTCATACATATTGATGTCGCGCGGGTCGCCCGGGTCGAGATTGCGCTCGATACCGTCCAGGCCCGCCCCCAGCATCATGGCCGCGGCGAGATAGGGGTTCATGCTCGAATCCACGGCTCGGCATTCGACCCGCGCGGAGGATAGATAGACGCCGTCGCTCGGCTTCTGATCGCCCTCGATCTCCGGGCGCAGCATCGGCACCCGCAGCATATGGGTACGGTTGTTGCCGCCATAGGAAATGAAGATCGGTGCCCACGTGTAGCCGGTCATCGATCCGGTCTTGACCAGCCGCTTGTAGGAATTGACCGTCGGGCAGGTCGTCGCGACGACGGCCGGCGCGTGATCAAGGATGCCGGCCATGTACTGGTAAGCCAGGGTCGACAAGCCGCAGCCGCGAGGATCGGCACTGTCGCCGAAGACGTTCTGGCCGGTTTCCAGCGACTCGAAGGACATGTTGAAATGAGCGCCGCTGCCGGTGCGCGAGGAATAGGGTTTGGGCATGAAGGTCGCCTCGAAGCCATGCTTGCGGGCGATTTCCTTCATCATCAGCCGCCACAATACGTAGCGGTCGGCCATGGTCAGGATATCGGCATAGGCGAAGTCGAACTCGAACTGGCTGTTCGCGTCCTCATGGTCGAAGGAATGAACCTCCCAACCGAGCTGGTTCATATAGCCGACGGTTTCGCTCAACCAGTCGAGGTTTTCCAGAAGCCCGACAACGTCGTAGGCCGCCTTGGGCAGCACGTCCAGCGGATTGGCCGGGACCACCGTATCGCCGTCGCGCCGCACGAGGAAGATCTCGCACTCGATACCCAGATTGACCCGGTAGCCCATCGCCGCCGCCCGTTCCACCTGCCGCGCGAGAATGGTGCGCGAACACATCGGCCAGGGGTCGTTGTGATATTTCAGATTGCCCGGCGCCCAGGCCACTTCGGGCCGCCAGGGCAGTACGGTGATCGCGTTCGGGTCGGGATGGATCGCCAGTTCATCATCCTGGGGTCCCTGGCCCAGCCCGTCGAGCGCCGCACCGGTGAACAGCTCGGAACCGCGCATCATGCGCTGGAAATGGTGCAGCGGCACCGATTTCGCCTTGGGAATGCCGTGCACGTCGACGTAGGCCGACAGGCAATAGTTCACGCCCTGATCGTGCAGCGACTGTTCTATTTCGGCCAGGGACGGCGATGATGGCGTGTCGTTTCCCGTATTAGGCATGTGTCGCCCTTTCCCTTTCAGACTTCCTCCGTGTCGCGCGGCAGTATCCGGGACGGGCAATAGCGGCGCAACCGTTCGAACGGGCGGGCGCTGTGCGTTATGATCTTCTCGAAACTCCAAACGAAGGAACAGGCTCCATGAACATCGATACCGGCACCGAGGAACTACTTTGCGATCTCAGCGACCGCGTGCTTACCGTGACGCTCAACCGGCCGCAGGCACGCAACGCCCTGTCGATGGAGCTGATGTTCGCGCTGCGCCGCATTCTGGCGGAATATGGCGATCATGAGGATGTGGGGGCGCTGGTGGTGACGGGAGCGGGCAGCGCGTTCTGCGCCGGCGGCGATGTGAAGCGGATGGCGGCGCGCAAGGCGGACGACCAGACCGCGGAAGAGAAGTTCCAGGTGATGGTCGCGCGGCATCGCGAGACGGCGGGCGTCATCCGGCAGCTGCGCATTCCGACCGTTGCGGCTTTGCCGGGACCGGCGGCAGGGGCGGGGCTCGCGCTCGCGCTTTCCTGCGACATGCGGATCGCGGCCGACACGGCTTTCGTCAGCACCGGCTACGCGAAGGTCGGGCTGCCGGGGGACTACGGCGCCTCCTGGCTACTGACCCAGGTGGTTGGGCCGGGAAGGGCGCGCGAGCTGATGCTGACCTGCGAGCGGGTGAAAGCCGACCGGGCCTACGAGATCGGCCTGTTCAACAAGGTCGTGCCGGCGGACGAACTGGCGGACGCGACGCGCGATCTGGTGACGCCGCTGGCGAATGGCCCGCGGGTCGCGTTCCGCTATCTGAAGGACAATCTCGATGAGGCGCTCACCATCGACCACGCGACCGCCATCGAGAATGAGGCGGTGCGCATGCTGCGCGGACAGAGCACGGCCGATCACAAGGAGGCGGCCAAGGCCTTCGTTGAGAAACGGGCACCAATGTTCGT
>CAJWOT010000113.1 GCA_913044215.1 uncultured Rhodospirillaceae bacterium
GCGCCTCGGAAACATTGCGCTCCGATAGACAAAAACTTCATGATTCATTATAATAATATTCGACGAGTGCACGCTTCTTCTGCCAAGTAAAAATTGAGAACAGAAGTACGTAAAATGAGAAAGGCAGTAACGATTACATGCGCGCTCGCCGCTGTACTTCTGTCATTTACAGTATTACACACGCCGGCCTTCGCGCGATACGCGGCAATCGTCCTCGATGCCGATACGGGTCGGGTTCTGCACGCCGCCAATCCGGACACGCGGAATTATCCGGCATCGCTGACGAAGATGATGACCCTTTATCTCGTCTTCGACGCCCTTGAATCGGGGCAACTGAAACTCAAACAGCGCCTGCCCGTTTCGGCCCGTGCCGCCGGCATGTCACCTTCGAAACTCGGTGTAAAACGAGGCGAGTCGATCACCGTCGAGACCGCGATTTTGGCTCTGGTCACGAAATCGGCAAACGATGCCGCGGTCGTGGTCGCGGAGTATTTGGGCGGAACGGAGGCGAAGTTCGCGCGTCTGATGACCAAGAAAGCCCGCGAACTCGGCATGCGACGGACCAGTTTCCGCAACGCTTCCGGCTTACCGAACCGTCGGCAGCTTTCAACCGCCCGCGATATGGCCGTGCTGGCAAAACGATTGGTTGAGGACTTTCCGCAGCGGTACCGCTACTTCTCGCGCCAGCGCTACACCTTCCGCGGCAAACAATACAAGAACCACAATTCGCTGCTGCGCACCTATCCCGGAACCGATGGGATCAAGACCGGTTATATCAGGGCATCGGGATTCAACCTGGCCGCATCGGTTACTCGCGACGGCAGAAGGCTCATTGGAGTCGTGTTCGGCGGCCGCACCGCCAAATCGCGTGACCGGCATATGGCGAAGCTGCTCGAACGCGGGTTCAAGAAGGTTTCGGCGATCGCGGCAAAGCCGCCCGTGGTCCCGAAGAAACGCCCCGTCATTGTCGCCTCTCAAACGAAACCGGCCACAACAACGCGGATCAAACCCACCAAGACACAGCGCACAAAGCCGACCGCCGCGCCGCGCCCGCAACCGGCGCCATCCCGCAATCCCAGCTGGCGGCAAACCTATCCATCCCTTGCAACCCGCACTGTCGCCGAGGAATGGGCCATTCAGGTCGGCGCCTATCGGGATATCGAACCCGCCCGATCCGTCCTGCGGAAGGCGATCGCGCGAATTCCCAAGCTTACGGAAAACACAAGGGTTAGTATCTCACCCTTCACCGCCGGCGACACCTTGATGTACAGGGCCCGCCTGATCGGCCTATCAAGCGCTTCGGCGAAGAAAGCCTGCAAGCAGCTGGAGCGGCGTAAAATTCCCTGCGTCGCGATCGCTTCGAAGGGGCTGACCGCCAGTCAAAGCGAGCAGAATCAGACGGCTGCGCAACGCCGCTAGCCGCCGCTAAAAGACGTCCGCTTCGATCCCACTTTGACCGAGCTGTTCGGCAACGGCCGCTTTCAGCCGTCCCAACCCGTCTTCATTCTCTGACTCGCAGCGCACGACAAGGACCGCCTGCGTATTCGAGGCACGCAGGAGCCACCATCCGTCATCATTGAGCACCCGGACTCCATCCGTATCGTCGACATTGGCATCCGTCCCCGCCAGCCGCTCCTTTACTTCATCGACGACGGCGAACTTTCGGTCTTCCGAGACGTCGAAACGGATTTCCGGCGTGTTGACGACCTGGGGCAGCGCGTCGCGCATCTCCGCGAGGCTCCTGTCCTTACGCGCCACGATATCGAGGAGCCGAACAGCAGCGTACAGCGCGTCGTCGAACCCGTAATAGCGGTCGGCGAAGAAAATGTGTCCACTCATTTCACCGGCCAGCGGTGCCGCCAGCTCGGCCATCTTCGATTTGATGATCGAATGCCCGGTCGCGGCCATTACCGGATTGCCGCCGCAGCGGGTAATTTCGTCGAACAGGACCTGACTGGCTTTAACATCGGCGATAACCGTCGCGCCGGAGCGCCGCGAAAGTAGATCGCGCGCGTAGATCGACAGCAATTGATCGCCCCACAGGATGCGACCTTGCCCATCGATAACGCCGATTCGGTCGCCATCACCGTCGAAGGCGATGCCGAGGTCGCAATTTTCAGCAGCAACCGTCTCCTGCAGCTGGACCAAATTCTCCGGTACCGTGGGGTCCGGATGGTGGGCTGGAAAGGTGCCGTCGATTTCCGCATTCAGCAGGATGTGCTCGCCCGGCAACCGTTCCGTCAGCAAACGCATGGCGTCGCCCGCAGCACCGTTTCCGGCATCCCAGGCAACCTTCAATCCACGGTCCGCGGTGTAGTCCGCGCGCAGCCGCGTAACATAGGCGTCTAACAGCGCAACAGGCAGCGCGTCGCCCTTACCGTCGGTCCAGGCGCCTTGTGCTGCAATATCACCGAGCTTCTGGATATCCTCGCCCCAAAACGGCCCCGCACCGAGCATCATCTTGAACCCGTTATGGTTCGGCGGGTTGTGCGAGCCCGTAACCATGATACCGCCATCCGCGGCCATCGCCCGGGCGGCGAAATAAAGCGCCGGGGTGGGACCCAGACCAATGCGTAGGACGCGCATGCCGCTCGCGCACAGCCCTTCGACCAGTTGCGCCTCCAGTGCGGGAGAACTAACCCTACCGTCATAACCGACACAAACCAGGCGCCCGTCCCAGGCTGCCAGCATGGCGCCATAGGACCGGCCAAGTGCGTAGGCGTCATCCTCGGTGAGCGTCTCCCCGACGGTGCCCCGAATATCGTATTCGCGCAGAATCTGCGGTGCGAAACGGTGCCCGGTCATACCACGGCCGCCCCATTTGCATCTTCAGGCCGGCCGATGCTCTGATAGACGAAACCGGCTGCCGCCATCTCATTGGGGTCGTAGATGTTCCGTAAATCGACCATCAGCGGTTGGCGCAGTAAGGATTTGACCCGTTCAAGATCAAGCAATCGGAACTCGTCCCACTCGGTGATAATCACCACCGCCTCCGCTCCGGACATCGTCTCGTACGCACCCTCGCACCACTCCACACCCGGAAGCAGCGGGCCGGCTTCGGCCATTCCTTCAGGATCGTAGGCGCAGACCCGGGCACCTGCCTCCTGCAATGCGGGCAAGATATCCAGGCTAGGCGATTCACGCATGTCGTCAGTATTCGGTTTGAACGTGACTCCCAGCACGGCCAGCGTCTTGCCATCTATCGAGCCGCCACAAGCCGCAATAATGCGCTCCGCCATCGCCTTCTTACGATTGCTGTTCGCCGCAATCACAGACTCGACGATGGTGACCGGCGCTCCCGCCTCGCGCGCGGTGCGCGCCAGAGCGAGCGTGTCCTTCGGGAAACAAGATCCCCCGTATCCGGGGCCCGCATGCAGGAACTTGCGTCCGATCCGGCCATCCAGTCCGATGCCGCGTGCCACGTCGCTGACATTCGCGCCAACCTGGTCGCACACATCCGCCATCTCGTTGATGAAGGTGATCTTCGTCGCCAGGAACGCGTTGGTCGCGTATTTGATCAATTCCGCCGTTTCCCGTTTGGTAAACAGCATCGGCGTTTCCAGCAAATAGAGAGGCCGGTAAAGAATTCGCATGACCTCTTGCGCGCGTTCGCTGTCGGTTCCGATCACGACGCGGTCGGGCCGCATGAAATCCTCGATCGCCGATCCTTCGCGCAGGAACTCCGGATTGGAAACCACGTCGAACTCGGCGTCCGGACGTGCCTCGCGGATGATGCGGTCGACTTCCTGCCCGGTACCGACGGGCACCGTCGACTTCGTCACTACGACCGTATAGCCCGTCAAGGCTTCGGCGATTTCCTTGGCCGCAGCGTAGACGAAGGACAGATCGGCGTGCCCATCGCCACGCCGACTCGGCGTTCCGACGGCGATGAAGACCGCATCCGCGCCATCGACCGCTTCCGCCAGGTTGGTCGTCACCGTCAGCCGGCCGCTTTCGAAACCTTCCGCCACAAGCGCGTCCAAGCCAGGTTCGTAGATCGGGATCTCGCCGGATTTCAAAGTTTCGATCTTGCTTTCGTCTTTGTCGACACAGACGACATCAACACCGAACTTCATGAAACAGGCCCCGGAAACCAGACCGACATATCCGGTTCCGATCATCGCAATACGCATTAACCGAGCTCCTCGAAGAACGAATAGACCGTTGAATAAAACGCGGCGCTCATGCGTCCACGTAGGATTTGATGATATCTCGGACTGCCGGCGCGAGATCCGACCGCGACAAGGCAAACGCGATCGTGGCTTCAAGAAATCCCGCCTTGTCCCCGCAATCAAAACGCCGGCCCTCGAACCGCAGCCCGTTGAACGGACCGCTGCCCAGCGTCGCCGCCAGCGCATCCGTCAGCTGGATTTCACCACCGGCGCCCTTCTCTTGTTTGTCGAGGTGCTCGAACACTTGCGGCTGGAGAATATAGCGCCCGATGATCGACAGGGTGGAGGGGGCATCGGCGGGGTCCGGCTTCTCCACCAGTCCGCGCACCGAAGCCAACCGGCCATCGTCGCGTTCGATGTCGAGAATGCCATACCGATTGGTGTGTTCCCGCGGCACGTCCATCACAGCCACCACACTGCCGCCGGTCTCGGCATGAACCTCGGTCATTTGCTGAAGACACGGTGTCTTCGACAGAACCAGATCGTCCGCCAGCAATACGGCAAACGGTTCGTCGCCGATTAAGTTACGGGCGCACCAAACCGCATGCCCCAGACCGAGCGGTTCCATCTGCCGCATATAACTGATTTGACCCGGCGACGGCATCCAGCTGCGAATTACCGAGAGTAGGTCCGACTTCTCGCGTGCCTGCAACATCGTGTCGAGTTCGAAGGAAACGTCGAAATGATCCTCTATCGCGTGTTTGCCGCGACCGGTAACGAAAATGAAATCTTCAATACCCGCCGCCTGCGCTTCTTCCACGGCGTATTGGATTAGCGGTTTATCGACGACCGGCAGCATTTCTTTCGGCATCGCCTTGGTTGCCGGCAAAAACCGTGTCCCCAACCCGCCGACCGGGAAAATCGCTTTACGTACCTTCTTCTGCGGCATGTGCAGTCGCTCGTTTCGATGTAGCGGGGTCCGCGGCCTGTTTGCCACATCGGCATTTCGGTCGCAACCGGATTGGAATAGAGCCTTAAAGCATTCTTAAAGCCTTAAAATTCAGCTGACATCACCCAAAAGGGTTTCTTTTGCTTCATTTATCTTGGCCGCGAGGTAGTCTGAACCGCCATGATCGGGATGCATCCGTTTCATGAGGTCGCGGTGGCTTCGCCGAATATCTTCATCCGTTGCGCCCGGTTCCAACCCTAAAACACGGTACGCTTCCTCCGCGGTCATCGGTCCAGCCGCTGGAGAAGCCGAATAATGCTGGCCGCCCGCTTCCGCGCGCTCCCGCCACGTGTCGCCATGCATCCTGTCGAGATAGGCTTGTATAACACTGCCGGACTGCGGGTCGGACGAAGCCTCCGCCAACAGTTCGAGCACATCATCGAGCGGCATATCCGACATTCTCCGCCCGGTGAAGCGGCCCTCCATCACCTCGCCATCCATGTCGCCGCTATCATGGTCCAGCGACATCGCCACGAAGCGAGTGTCGACGCGGGATTGACGTCCGCGGCTCGGTCCCCGCGCCGACCGGGCCAGGCGCTGCAACATGCGGAACCGGGAAATCCAGGGGAGCAATCCAAGCACCGCGATCCAGAGCAGCGAAAAGCGGCCCGATATCATCAGTAAAAGCGCGACAAGGATAGCGAAGCCGAGACCGGTCCAACGCAATACGCGTATGATCGTTTTCGGGTCCGCACCCACGAACCAGCGCAGCAGCAGCAACCCGCCGACAACCAGGGACGTACCTAGAATGAGCCAAGTCACGTCTAATTCTTGCCTTGCAGTTGGTGCGTCAGCCGCAACGCATCGCCACCCTTCTTTTTGCCGTAGCTGAGCAGCGCCTGCCGTCCCCCGGCGGCGTAGACGGCGACGGCGGACAACAGTTCCTTGAGCTGCTGCGCACTGCCGGAATCGAAGGGGCAATAGGCGCCGCCCGACAGGCGGGTGATCTGCCGAAATGCGCGCTCCGCGATCGGGTCCCCACCTTCATGAAAGATGAAAACGGGCACGTTGAGCAGTCCCAATTCACCGGCGTGATGACAGAGTTGATCGACTTCTTCCTCCATCGCATCGCCGACGAATACCAGCGCATCGACCTTTTCGCGGGTATTCTCCTTGATCGCGTGTTTCAAGACTTTGCGAATTTGCGTCGTTCCGCCCAAACACCGGACGGAGGTCATGAAGCGCAACAATTGGTCCGGATTCACGGCCCATTTACTGGCCCTGCATTGCCCAAACCCACGATAGTACAAAAGCTGCACCGCCAGCCCGCCCAAGGTGCTGGTTTCAGTAAACATTTCACTTTGAATATGGCAGGCGCGATCCCAGGTTGGTTCGCGGCTCGCAGTCGCATCCATGGCAAAGATCAGCCGGCCGCGCTCATTTGTGCCGCGCACCGGTGCAGGGGCTTCCGAAACTTCCTTCAGAAACCGGGCAACTTCATCTTCGCTCGATGTCGGTAGCTTCGCCATAATCCTTATATGGGGTCCAGCAACCGCTAATGTCCAGAATCCATACTATTTTGCGCTGTTTCTGGCGGATTCGGCAAGCCAATCGCCACCAAGAGTTGGCGCACCTCCTGACGCGCCGCAATATGCGAACTGTTCATACGCTGGGTTACACCAGGGGTCCGCAGGTCGAGCAAGGTCAAGCCCTGCAGGAATAGCTCCCGAAAGATCACCCGTTCGGTGAAGCCGGGCGCAATGCGGAACCCGATGCGTCCCGCCAGTTCGCCCAGCGAGCGGTCCATCGCGGCGTTGTTGCGCGACGCTAACGACCCAACCCGATTGCGCATGACAACCCAGTCGATCGCACGCCCGCCGCTCATCGCACGCACCTTCTTCTGCTCCCAAACCATCTCGGCATAGCGGCTGGGATGCACCACCCGACGGCTGTCCGGATCGACTGCGGCCAACAGGTCGAGATCCACATAGCTATCGTTGAGCGGGGTTACCAAAGTATCGGCGAGGCTGTGCGCATGGCGGGAAATAGCGATGTCGCTGCCCGGCGTGTCGATCACAATGATATTGTTCGAGGCCGCCAACTCGGAAACACAATGCTCCAATCTAGACTTGTCGTCGGCAGCGGCCGCCGCCGCGCTATCCAGGTCACTCGGCGGCAGGCGCCGGTGATCGGGCAGCGCCAATTCCAAGCTGTTTTCAGAATTTGTCCGGCGCCGGTTCTCGACATACCGGGTCAAAGTGGCCTGTCCCGCATCAAGGTCGATCGATCCGACAGCGAGGCCGCGATGCAGTAGACCAGCGATGAGGTGCATCGCTGTAGTCGACTTGCCCGACCCGCCCTTCTCGTTCCCGATGACGATGATGTGCAGCGTATGCCCCGCCGCGGCGCCTACGCCGCTTTCAACCATATCGCCGTGTCATGGAATGCGGCGCCCCCGCGCGGACGAACAGCATCGGCGCCAATCAAGAGGTTGATGCCGATGCCTTCAACAAAGGCCTCGTTCGGCCATAAGCTTTCGACCACGACGACCCCTCGCTGCAATCCTTCGAACGGTTTCACGTGAACCAGAACGGAGCCGCGTGCGTTGCCGAGCCTGACCGGCGACCCGTCGGAAAGTCCAAGTGCCTTGCAATCGTCCGGGTGCACCAACGCCGTCGGGCGCCCCTCGCGCGCCTGACTGGTCGGGGTTTCGCTAAAGCTAGAATTGAGAAAATTCCGGGCCGGCGCCGCGATGAGCCGGTAGGGGTGTTCGTCATCGGCCTCCTCGATTGCATCGTAGTGGCCCGGCATGGTTGGAACCCCTTCGGGCACTTTGCCAACGCCGGCCCAATCCGCCTTGAAGTGGAATTTCTTGTCGGCATGGCCGAACCCGTTGAGGAAGTGGCTCTCCTCGAATTTTGGCGCGAAATCGGTCCAGCGCTCCGCATACAGGGTTTCGGCATCGGGCAGGCCTGAATCTCGCAGCGTACGATCGATGACCTCCCAGTCGGACATTTGGAATCCCGGATGATCGCAGCCGAGCCGTTTCGCCAATCCGCATAGAACCGCATGATTCGACCGGCACTCGCCAAGAGGTTCGATAACCGGTTTGGTCACGAAAAGATGGGTGTGGCCACCAGAAATGTAGAGATCTTCATGCTCCAAGAACGTCGTGGCGGGCAACACGATATCGGCCATTGCCGCGGTCTCCGTCATGAACTGCTCATGCACGCAGACGAACAGATCGTCGCGCCGGAATCCGTCATGCACCTTGCCCAGTTCCGGACAGACGACCATCGGATTGGTGTTTTGAATGATCATCGCACCGACCGGCGGCCCGCCCTCCAGCGCGTCCGCTTCGCCGACGAGGATGGGGCCGAGCCGCGACTGGTCCAACATGCGCGTGGATTTGTCCAGGACATCGAGCCCCATTATCATCGTCATGTCGAGCGGATAGACCCCGGCATTGGAGTAGAGCGCCCCCGCGCCCTTTCGCTTCCACTTGCCCGTCACGCTCGGCAAACAGGTGACCGCATGCATGTTGGCCGCCCCGTTGCGCGACCGCGTGAACCCATAGCCGATGCGGATAAAAGCGCGTTCCGTTTCGGCGTAAGTCGTCGCCAGCGCTTCGATCTCGGCGGTCTCGAGCCCAGTGATTTCCGCCGCCCATTCCGGCGTCTTCTGCGCGACATGTCGGACAAGCTCGTCCGGCGCGTCAGTATATTCGCGCATATAGTCCCAATCCGCATGACCGTCGCGGAAGAACACGTTGATCATTGCCGCCGCCAAGGCGCCGTCCGTCCCGGGCCGCGGCATGATGTGCATATCCGCGGCTTCGGCTGTCGGCGTCCGATAGGGATCGACGACAATCAGCTTGGCCCCGCGTTCCTTCCGAGCCTTGGCGATATGGGTCATCACATTGACCTGGGTATGCACGGGATTGCCGCCCCAGACGATGATCAGATCGCTTTCGGCCATCTCACGCCCGTCGACGCCGTACTTCACGCCGACACCGGCGAGCCAGCCAGCATCGGCGATGGTGTTGCAGATCGTGCTGTACTGCCGCGAATAGCCAAGCGCATGGCGGAACCGGTCGAGCCCGTCGCGCTGCAGCAGTCCCATGGTCCCTGCGTAGTGATAGGGAAACACCGCCTCGCGGCCATCCCGCGCGGCGGTTCGTTCGAAGGATTCTGCGACGATATCCAGGGCATCGTCCCAGCCGATCGGCTCGAAAGCCGCCATGCCGACACCCTTGTCGCCGACCCGCCGCAAAGGCTGCGTCAGGCGATCCGGATGGTGCACACGTTCGGCGTAGCGCGCGACCTTGGCGCAAACGACACCGGCGGTATAGCTGTTGTCTGGCGCCCCGCGAACGCGGCCGATCCGGTACGCATCGATCCTCTCCACCTCAAGCGCGCATGTGGACGGGCAATCATGTGGACACGCCGAATGGACGATATCGAGGGGCATTCTTTGGCTCCGTAAATTCGGCCGGAGTTTAAGGTGACCCTGATTTCGGTGCAATCACGGTTCACAGAGAGTGGATCACATTATAGGGTCCCGCGATCACGCCGTTGCGCGCGCGGCATCAATTATTAGCTAGGCAGGACAACCACATGACTCTCTTCGACCTCACCGGGAAAACCGCGATCATCACAGGCGCCACCAAGGGCATCGGACGTGCCATCGCGTCGCGCATGGCGGAACACGGCGCCAATGTCGTGGTCTCCTCGCGCAAGGCCGATATGTGCGAAGAGGTCGCACAGGATATCAATGATAACTGGGCGAAGAACGGTGGTGAGGCGGCACCGATTGCCTGCCATATCTCGCACCATGACCAACTTCAGGGCTTGGTCGACAAAACAGTCGAACGGTTCGAAGGGCTCGACATTCTGGTCTGCAACGCGGCGGTCAACCCGTTCTTCGGCAAGCTGCAGGACATCCCGGACAGCGCCTTCGACAAGATCATGGAAACCAATATCAAGTCGAACCATTGGCTTTGCCGGATGTCTCGCCCGCACATCGCGGCGCGCGGCGGCGGTTCGATCATGATCATCTCGTCCATTGGCGGCCTGCGCGCCAGCGTCAATCTGGGCGCTTACGGCATTTCCAAGGCAGCGGATCTGGCGATCGCGCGCAACCTCGCCTTCGAGTACGGCCCCGACAAGATCCGCGTCAATGCGATCGCGCCGGGCCTCGTTCGCACGGATTTTGCCCGTGCGCTCTGGGAAGACGAGGAAAGGGTGAAGCGGCAAAACGCGAAGACGCCGCTCGGCCGGTTGGGCGAACCGGATGAGATCGCCGGCGTCGCCGTTATGTTGGCCTCCGACGCCGGCAGCTATGTCAGCGGTCAGTGCATCGCCGTCGATGGCGGCCTGACGATCGCAACAAGCTAATAGCCTGCCTCTTTAGAATTTGACGACCAACCGGCCGCGGACCTGGCCTTTGAGGATATCGTTCGCCGCCTGCGGCAGGTCCGACAGGCCGATTTCCTCGGTCAACGCATCGAGACGGTCCATCGGCAAATCGTCGACCAGCCGCTGCCAGACGCGCACCCGGTTGTCGTAGGGCTGCATCACCGAGTCGATGCCCAGCAAATTGACGCCGCGCAGTAGGAACGGTAGCACCGTGCATTCCAGATTGGCGCCGCCAGCGAGACCGCAGGCGGCGACCGATCCGCCATAGGCTGTCTGCGCTAGAACACGAGCCAAGGTCGTCCCGCCGACCGTATCAACCGCGCCCGCGAAATTTTCCGATTCGAGCGGCCGCTTGGACGGCTCGGAGAGTTCCGCCCGGTCGATGATCTGCGACGCGCCAAGCGACGTCAGGTAGTCTGCCTGTTCCACCCGGCCCGTCGAGGCCGCGACGGTGTAGCCGCGCTTGGCCAGGATGGAGACGGCAACGGAGCCAACGCCGCCGGCCGCACCGGTCACCAGTATAGTGCCCGAATCGGGTGTCAGACCGTGATCTTCCAGCGCCGCGACACACAGCATCGACGTGAACCCAGCGGTCCCGATGGCCATGGCCCGCTTGTCGGTCAGACCTTCCGGCACGGCCACCAGCCAGTCGGATTTTACCCGCGCCTTGCCCGCGTAACCGCCCCAATGGACTTCGCCCACCCGCCAGCCCGTCAGGATCACTTGATCCCCCGGCTTATAGCGGTCACTGCCAGACTCCTCGACAACGCCGGCGAAGTCGATGCCCGGCACGTGCGGATAGTCGCGCACCAAACGGCCGATCCCGTTGATGATCATGCCGTCCTTGTAATTCAGGCCGGAATAGGTCACCCGGACGGTGACATCGCCCTCGGGCAGTTCGTCGACGCTCATATCGCGAACCGCGCTTGAAACCTTACCGTCGTCTTCGGTCAGGACGAGCGCTGGAAATTGATCGGCCATCTTGTACAGGCTCCCTTAACTGTGGTGACGCCGCGCGTTAGCGCAGCGCTTCCACGATCGAGACAAGGTTCGCGACGCCGGCACCGCCCATGTTGAACAGCCCCGCCAGCTTGGCATCCTTGACCTGCATGTCGCCGGCCTCACCGCGCACCTGCATCGCCGACAGGACATGCATAGAGACGCCGGTCGCACCGATCGGATGGCCTTTGGATTTCAGCCCTCCCGACGGGTTGATCGGTAGCTTGCCGTCCTTCGCCGAGACACCGTCCATGATGACCCTTGCGCCCTGCCCCGGCTCCGCCAGTCCCATGGCTTCATATTCCATGAGCTCCGCTGTGGTGAAGCAGTCGTGCGTTTCCACGAGGCTGAGATCGTTCAAACTGAGCCCTGCCTTATCGAGCGCTTGCGCCCAGGCGCGCGATGCACCATCCAGGAACGTCATGTCGCGGCCACTCATGGGCAGCAGATCGTTGACATGGGCTGTCGACCGGAAAACCACCGCCTTCGGCATGGTCAGCGCTGTTTCCATATCGGCCAGAACCACCGCCGCCGCGCCATCGGACACCAGCGAGCAGTCGGTCCGCTTCAAGGGGCCGGCGACGAACGGATTCTTGTCCGATTCGTTGCGGCAGAACTCGTAGCCCAGATCCTTGCGCAGCTGCGCGTAGGGATTGTCGCAACCATTCTTGTGGTTCTTGGCGGCAATCTGCGCCAACGCGTCGGTCTGATCGCCATATTTCTGGAAATATTGCTGCGTGATGCGCCCGAAAACGCCTGCGAAGCCGCCTTCGATCGTCGAATCCTCTTTCAGGTAGCTCGCCTTCATCAGGATGTTGCCGATCTCCGGGCCGACCGTGTCGGTCATCTTCTCGACTCCGACCACCAGCACCATGCGGCCCTTCTTCGCTTCCAGGAAATTCACACCCTGGTGAATCGCAGCGGAGCCGGTCGCGCAGGCATTCTCGACGCGCGTTGCCGGCTTAAACCGCAGTGCCGGATCAGCCTGCAGAACCAACGAAGAGCCGAAATCCTGGGGCGAGAAACCGCCATTGTAGAAGCCAAGATAAATCGCATCGATATCCGCCGGCGCAACGCCTGCATCGGCGATCGCATCCGTCGCGACGCGAACGATTAAAGCTTCAACATCTTCGCCTTCGAGCTTACCGAATTTGGAATGGGTCCAGCCCACCATGCATGCAGTCACGGCACTGCCTCCTGAATTGCAAAATCTGACGGCAGCTTAGCAGCCCGAACCGGCTTGGGCCATGGCGCTTTCGACTGGGAGATTAGGCTAATTTCTTTAGGTGCCAGGCTTTTCAGGTGCGCTTAAGCCGCCAGCCCAGTCGACCAGAAAGATCGGAACGGGTTCGGGGAAGCCCTTAAGGTCGAAATCACCCTTCTTGTTGAACTTGTACGATTTTCCCGTACACATTTCGCGCACAAGGTTCGACACAGCGATTTCCTCGCCTTCCGCCTTGCTCAATACGCGCGCGGCCATCTGCACCGGTGTTCCGAATATGTCACCGTCCTCATGGATCGGTTCGCCGGCATTAACGCCGATACAAAGCCCCAGCCCCAATTCCGGATTGTCGGCATTGGCGCGCATGCAGGCTTGCTGCATGGCCACCGCGCCTTCGACAGCGTTCGTGATCTGCCCGAAGGTCGCCATGATCCCGTCGCCGGTATGTTTGATCTCCTTGCCGCCATGTAATGCCAGCGCATCCCGAACAATCGAATT
>CAJWOT010000114.1 GCA_913044215.1 uncultured Rhodospirillaceae bacterium
TCGAGGGCCAGGTTTCCGTCAAGCTCGGCCCCATTTCGGCATCCTTCGCCGGCACCGCGACGGTCGAATTCGACGACACGGCACGCACCGGTACGGTCTCGGGCCAGGGTCGGGACAGCGGCAGCGGCTCCAGCGTCCGCGGCGAGGTTCGCTTCGCCGTGACGGGAACGGGTGACCAGTCCCAGGTCGATGTCACCGTCGCCTACGCGCTCACCGGCAGCCTCGCCCAATTCGCCCGCGGCGGCATCGTGAACGACGTCGCCGCGCGCATCACGCGCGACTTCGCGGCGAATTTGCAGGCGCGGCTGGAAGGGCGGGAAGCCGAAGTGACGGAGATCGCGGGTGGATCGCTGTTCCTCGGGGCTGTTTGGGCCTTTATCAAACGGCTTGTTGGTCGCGCTTGATCCTCTAAACTCCCACGAAGCGAACCAAACCGGGGACATCCGATGGAACGGTCCTTTGCGAAAGAGGTGCAGGCGCTGCGCCTCGGCGATGGCGATACCTTTCATGGCGAGGGGATCCTGGCGATCACCAAGGCGCTGTTGCAGTCCGGCGTCAGCTATGTGGGCGGCTATCAGGGGGCGCCGGTCAGCCATGTCATGGATGTGTTGACCGACGCGCAGGATTTGCTCGACGAGATGGGCATCCATTTCGAGGCCTGCTCGAACGAGGCAGCGGCGGCGGCGATGTGCGCGGCATCGATCAACTATCCGATGCGCGGCGCGGTGTGCTGGAAGTCCGTCGTTGGTACCAATGTCGCGTCGGACGCGCTGTCCAACTTGTCCTCGGCCGGTGTCAAGGGCGGCACACTGCTGATCGTCGGCGAAGATTACGGCGAGGGCGCCAGCATCATCCAGGAGCGCAGCCACGCCTTCGCCATGAAGAGCTCGATCTGGCTGCTCGACCCACGGCCGCATCTGCCGCTGGTCGTCGACATGGTGGAGAAGGCGTTCGAACTGTCGGAGGCCAGCAACACGCCGGTGATGATGGAGTTCCGCATCCGCGCCTGCCACGTGCATGGCCGCTTCGAGACCAAGGACAATGTGCCGGCCAAGATTTCGCGCAACGCAGTGCTGACCGACCCGTCCTTCGACTATGACCGCATCTGCCTGCCGCCCGCCACCTATGTGCAGGAGAAGCACAAGTTCGATCACCGGCTGCCCGCCGCCATCGACTTCGTCCGTAAACACAAGCTGAACGAGGTCTTCGATGGCGATTGCGACGATGTCGGCATCATCGTGCAGGGCGGGCTGTACAATTCGGTGATCCGCGGGCTGCAACAGCTCGGGCTGGCGGACGCTTATGGCCAGGCGCGCCTGCCGATCATGGCCTTGAACGTGACCTATCCGCTGGTCGATGACGAGATCACCACCTTCTGTGCCGGTAAGCGCACCGCCCTGGTGGTCGAAGAAGGCCATCCGGATTTTCTGGAGCAGGCGATCAACGTCATCCTGCGCAAGGCCGATCTTCAAACCCGCGTCGTCGGCAAGGACGTCCTGCCGATGGCGGGCGAATATACCCTGGCCGTCGTTATCGCCGGCCTGACCAAGTTCGTCGAGGGCGCGGTGCCGCGGGGCGTGGACCATGCCGACGTGGCTCGGCGCGGCGCCGATGTGGCCTCGAACAAGACCAAAGCGATGGAACTGCTTGGGAAACCGACACCGGCACGGCCGCCGGGCTTCTGCACGGGCTGTCCGGAACGGCCGGTCTTCACCGCCATCAAGCTGGTGGAAAAGGAGGTCGGCGAGATCCATGTCGCGGCCGATATCGGTTGCCACACCTTCTCGACACTGCCGCCCTTCAACATCGGCAATTCGGTGCTGGGCTACGGGCTTGGCCTCGCAAGCGCCGCCGGGGTTGGGCCGGCCTTCGGTGACAAGCGGGTCGTCAGCATCATGGGCGATGGCGGGCTTTGGCATAACGGGCTGACCTCCGGCGTCGCGGGCGCCGTGTTCAACCAGACGGATTCCGTGCTGGTCATCATGAACAACGGCTACAGCTCGGCTACCGGTCAGCAGCACATCCCGTCAACGGGCACCAATTTCCGCTCAGAGCCGACTGGGCAGAACATCCGCGAGGCGCTGAAGGGGCTTGGCGTGAAATGGCAGCGCACGGTCACGACCTACGAAGTCGGCAACATGATGAAGACCCTGCGTGAGGCCTTGTCGACCAAGACCAAGGGCCTCAAGGTCATCATCGCCGAAAGCGAATGCCAGCTCGCCAAACAGCGCCGCATTCGGCCCCTGAACCGCAAGAAGCTGGAGTCCGGCGAGCGGCTGGTGCGCACCCGCTTCGGCGTCGATGACGATGTCTGCACCGGCGACCATTCCTGCATCCGGCTTTCAGGCTGTCCGTCGCTGACCATCAAGCCGAACCCGGATCCGCTGCGCAAGGACCCGGTCGCGCATGTCAACAATGGCTGCGTCGGCTGCGGGCTGTGCGGCGAGACGGCGGACGCCGCGACCCTGTGCCCGAGCTTCTATCGGGCCGACATCGTGCAAAACCCGAGCGCCTGGGACCGCTGGCTGGACAAGGTCCGGCGCACAGTCATCGGTTTCCTGCAGGGTCTGCCGGCGGTGGCATGACCGCGTTCGCCAACGAACCGCGGCCGACCACGATCCTGATCGGCGCGCTGGGCGGAGAGGGCGGCGGCCTGCTGACCAACTGGTTGGTCGCGGCGGCCAAGGCGGGCGACCTGCCGGTGCAGAGCACCTCGATCCCCGGCGTGGCGCAGCGCACCGGCGCCACGACCTACTATCTCGAAGTCTTCCCGACACCGACGGCGGAGCTGAACGGCCAGTCGCCGGTCCTCTCGCTCTATCCCGGCCCGGGCAATATGGACATCGTCGTCGCCTCGGAATTGCTGGAGGCCGGCCGTGCCATCGAGAACGGCTTCGTCAGTCCGGACCGCACGACCTTGATCGCGTCGACCCACCGGATCTTCGCCATCGCGGAGAAGTCGGCCATGGGCGACGGGCGGCATGACAGCGACACGGTGCTCGCCGCGGCACGCGAGATGGCGCAGACCACCATGCTATACGATCTGGCGCAGGCGGCGGAGGTGGAGAAGACGGCGCTCAACGCCGTGCTGCTCGGCATGATCGCGGGATCGGGCAAGCTGTCCCTACCGGATGCGGCCTATGAGGACGCGATCACGGCGCAGGGCGTCGCGGTCGATGCCAATTTGCGCGGTTTTCAGGCCGGCCTGACCCTGGCGCGGGTCGGGGCGGAACCGGTCGACCCGGACGTGCGGCGCCCGCCGGAGCAGCGTATCGAGATCGATTTTCCGGCCGCCGTCGCGGAGTACGCGGCGCATGGGGTCGCCCGGCTGATCGAGTATCAGGACCTGAAGTACGCGCGGCTGTACCTAGACCGGGTCAAGCGGGTGCTCGTAATCGATGAGGCGGGCAAGGACTGGCGGCTGACGCGCGAAACGGCGCGCTATCTGGCGCTGTGGATGAGCTACGAGGACGTGATCCGGGTCGCCGACCTCAAGACCCGTGCCGACCGCGCGCAGCGAGTCCGTGCTGAGGTGGGCGCCAAACCGGACGAGCCGGTCCATGTCACCGAATTCCTGAAACCCGGCGTCGAGGAGGTCGCGGCCCTGCTGCCGCCCGGCCTGGGCGCGGCCCTGTCGAATTGGGCCGCTCGCCGCGGTCTGACACACAAGCTGCATGTCGCGCGCCGCGTGCGGACGGACACCATCATCGGCTTCCTGCAACTCTGGCTGCTGGCGAAGCTGCGCATCTGGCGGCGGCGCACCTATCGATTTGCCCAGGAGCATACGCTGATGGAGCGTTGGCTCGATGCCGTCATATCGCTCGCTCCAAAGGATTACGCGTTCGCCTTCGAGCTGGTGGAATGCGCCAACCTGCTAAAGGGGTATGGCGAAACGAGCGCCCGCGGTCATGGCAATTTCTCCAGCGTTTTCGAGACGCTGGTTGCCCCGGCGCTTGCGGGCGGGGAAATGGACGCGGGTCGGTTGAAAGCCGCACGGGAAGCGGCGTTGACCGACCCGGAAGGCCAGGCCCTGGGGCAGGCGCTGACCGGCTAGACGGCGTTAGAGGCGTTTAGAAATTCCTAAGTTCATTACCTTAAATTGCTGCCACATGATCGTAACTGTGGTGACGACAAAGGTGGAACGAGTGATCTTTAGAGCGCTGTGCATTGCCCTGACAGCAATAGCGACTTGGTCGCCAATGCGAAGCAATGCCGCATCCCAGGGTTATGAAGTCGTTGAGTCGAACGGCTTCGCCTATCGCATCGTTTCCGAAGGCCCGTTGCGGGGAAGGGTCGCTTGGGCATTCGACGATCCGGACGAGGGATCAGATCCGCTGGGTCTGTTGCTGCACCATTTGCATGGCGCCGAAGAGATTGTTTGGGCGAGCTATAAACCGACGCATCCGCAAATTGTCGCGGCCTTGCGCGGTCACGCGCGTGCTGTTGGTGTCTATGACCGCAATTACTGCGGTAGTGCGTGTGCCGCTGCTTATAACGGTGACGACCGGGTTACGTCTGTTTCGCGCGGTGTCTACAAGCCGCGCAGCAAACGAAAATGGTTCGTGATGCACCACAAGTTTGCTGTCCTGGATCAGGGGAAGGACGACACTGCTGCAATCTTTACCGGTAGCTTCAATTGGAACGCGCGCGCTGCCACACGCAACTACGAGAACATCGTCTATATCAAAAGTGCCAAAGTCGCTGCCGCCTATAGCAGAGAGTATGAACGGATTGCCGGTCGTGGCCAGGGCAATGAGGGCCCGGTTCGCGACGGCGATATTACCGTTGCCTTCAATGCGGACGTCGTCGCCTTATTGACGGCTCGCATCGAGGCCGCGCAATCGGAAATTCTGGTCGCAAGCTGGACGATCAATGTGGCTTCGAAGAAGAATCCCAACCCCGTGTACGACGCGCTGAAATCGGCCGTAGATCGGGGTGTGCGCGTCCAGATACTTACCGATGCCCACAAGGCGAAGAAGCGGAACTACAGCCACATGGATGTCATCAAGGCGCATATGCCGACGAAGAAAGGCCATATGCACCACAAGTTCTTGATAATCGATGAGGAGTACGTTGTTACCGGCAGCGCCAATTTCGTGACAAAGGCGCTTTCGGGCAATGACGAAAACATGGTCGCGATCCGGAGCCCGGCGATGGCGGCGTCATTTATCGAACATTGGAATGAAATGGTGTCGGCGGTGCGCTAGCGGTTTTGCTGTCCCATTGATGCTCAAGAATACGAACTGACGGCCAGCCCCACGCGGTGTCAGCAACGGGATTGCAGCGCCTTTTGACTCTGACCCCTTCATTTCCCCATCATCGGAGTTGCCGGTTCTGAGGCAATGTTTTTCTTGTGAGGAAGGAGCAAGGGATGGCGATCAAGGTCATTGAAACCGCGGCACCGGTTGGAGCCGAAATCCGCGGCGTCGATCTATCAGACCCGCTCGGCGACAATCTGTTCCGTGCGGTCGAGGACGCTTTCAACGCGCATGGTGTGATCTTTTTCCGGAACCAATCGATCACGCCGGACGGGCTGCTCGCCTTTACCAAACGTTTCGGTGCGTTGCAGTTCAACGTGTTCGGGGAAGATCACGGTCTCGAAGACCATCCCGGTGTCGTCGTGATTTCCAATATCGAGGAAGATGGCCGCGATATCGGTGTTAAAAGAGCTGGACAGCACTGGCACAGCGATATGTGCTACGCGGCCAATCCGCCGCGGGGCACGATCCTATGCGCCCGCGAGATTCCGCGGCAGGACGGGCTCACCTTAGGCGATACCTGTTTCGCGGCGACCAATGCCGCTTATGACGATCTGCCGAAGGCGATGAAGGACCGATTGGCCGGCCGACGTGCAGAGTTCGATTTCGCCGGCCGCAAGCGCGCCCAGGTCATCACCCAGGATCAGCGCGAACGATTTCCGCCGGTGACCCACCCCATCGTCCGGACCCACCCCCATACCGGACGTAAATGCCTTTATGTAATGCGCGACGATTGCACCGGTATCGAAGGGATTGAAGAGGATGAGGGGCGGCGGCTGATCGAAGCGCTGGCCGATCACATTATTCGGCCGGAGTACATCTACCGCCACCAGTGGCAGGAAGGCGATGTGCTAATCTGGGACAACTGCACGGTTCAGCACCTGGCAATCCAGGACTACGACCTGCCACACCGGCGTTTGATGCACCGCACGACCTTCGCCGCAGAGGCGCCGCCAGCCTAAGTTCAAATATACGTACGGCAGGCGCTCTAATTCATGCGCCGATCTGCCGCCCGAGCTATAGTCCCGGTCGGCCTGGGGAGGTGTAGCATTTGTTCAAAGGAGTGAAATTGACGACGGCAAGTGGTGGGGCAGCGTTGTGCCTGGCCGTTTCCGTGTCATAGTTCGCGGGCGGCGGGCCCGATATTGAGGCGTGGGTGTCGCTCGCGGCTAAGCTATGCGCACGCTGCCATGCGATCGGTGCTACGGGGACGAGCCCCCATGAAGACGCGCCGCCGTTCCAGACGTTTGCGCAAAAATGGCCGCTGGAGAACCTTGAAGAGGCACTCGCGGAAGGAATTGTCGTCGGTCACCCAGCGATGCCGGTCTTCGAACTGTCGACCGACGAAATCGACGATCTCATTGGGTATTTAGGAACCTTGCAATGACGGATATAGAAACGACCGGTTCTATCGTCTGGCGACCCTCGGACGAATTACGCTGCGAAAGCCGCATGCAGGCATTTCTCGATCAGGCCGGGCTGCCGGATCGTGCTGCCCTTTGCGAACGGGCCGACGCTGATCCCGCCTGGTATTGGAATGCGTTGCTGAAATTTCTCGATATCCGTTTCTATAAGCCCTACAGCCAGATTCTGGACACGTCGAAGGGGATTCAGTGGCCGGTCTGGTGCGTCGATGGGACGACCAACGTCGTACTCAACTGTATCGACAAGCATCGCGGCACGGAGATTTGGGACAAGGTCTGGATCGAATGGGAGGGCGAGGACGGCGCGACGCGCTCGCTCACCTATGCCGACATGGATGCCGAAATCTGTCGTTTCGCGGCGGCGCTGAAAGCTCGCGGCATCGGCAAAGGCGATGTGGTCGGTCTCTATCTGCCAATGCTGTCGGAGAGCTTCGCGGCGATGTTCGCGATCATGAAGATCGGTGCCGTCGTATTGCCGCTGTTTTCCGGTTTCGGACCGCAGCCGATCGCGGTGCGCCTCAACGATGCCGAGGCGAAAGCGGTCGTGACCGCGGATGGCACGCTTCGGCGCGGCAGCGAAGGCGCCATGAAGGCGGTACTTGATGAGGCGCTCGCGGAGTGCCCCACGGTGCGTGACGTATTCGTGGTCGCGCGACTTGGGGACCGGATCGCCTGCCCGATGACCGAGGGCCGCGATCACTGGTGGCATGAGGCGACGGCGGGCCAGCCGACCGACACGCCGACGGAGGAGATGGACGCCGAGGATATGGCGTTCCTTGTCTATACCTCGGGAACGACCGGAAAGCCGAAAGGTGTTGTCGCCACCCATTGCGGTTCCATCAGCAAACTCGCCCTCGATATCGGACTATGTTTCGATTTCAAGCAAACCGACCGGATGATGTGGGTCAGCGACATGGGTTGGGTTGTTGGGCCCTTCACCGGGCTGGCGACAAGCTTCTTCGGCGGATCGTTGGTCGTCGCCGAAGGCACCCCGGACTATCCCGACACCACGCGCCATTGGCGTCTGATGCAGGATTATGGCGTCACCTGGCTCGGCATCGCGCCGACGACCGTGCGCGGCATGATGCGCTATGGCGACGAGGTCGAGGAGTTCGACTATTCAAAGCTGCGTATCATGGCGTCGACCGGCGAGCCCTGGACGGAAGACGCGTGGCGCTGGCTGTTCGAGCGGGTCGGCGGCGGTCGATCGCCGATCCTGAACTATTGCGGCGGCACGGAATGTTTCGGCGGCATCATTTCAAGCGGCATCCTGGAACCGATGAAGCCCGGCACCTTCTCCGGTCCGATGCCGGGAACGGGCGCGCAGGTCGTCGACGCGGACGGCAACCCGGCGCCGCCGGGCGTGCTTGGCGAGCTGGTCATGACGACGCCCTCGATCGGAAACACGCGCGGCCTGTGGCGCGACGACGAGCGCTATCTCGACGGCTATTGGAGCATGTATGGCGACAAGTGGCGCCAGGGCGATTGGGCGATGATCGACGAAGACGGCTACTGGTATGTGACCGGCCGATCGGACGACGTCATCAACATTTCCGGCAAGCGGACCGGGCCGACGGAAATCGAAGGCGCTCTCATGTCGAGCGGCCGCATTTCGGAGGCCGCCGTGATCGGCGTACCCGACCCGGTGAAAGGCGCTGCGCTGTGCTGCGTCTGCGTGCCGATGCCGGGCGAGGCCTCCGATGACAAGCTGCGGGGCGCGCTCTCCAACGCGGTGACCGACGCGCTGGGCCGCTCCTACCGGCCGCGCGATATTCTGTTCGTCTCCGACCTGCCCAAGACCCGCAACATGAAGATCATGCGCCGGGTCGTCCGGTCCGTCGTTCTGGGCGAGCCGGCGGGCGATTTGTCGTCGCTGGTTAATCCGGAGGCGGTCGAAGAATTGCGGGCGCGTACGTCGGAAACGAGCGCGTAGTCAGGGGAGACGGATCATGGCCGAACAACTGCAAAAGGTCAGTTACCAGCGCATGAAGGACGGGACCGAGGCGGATTACGCGTTTATGGCGGAGAATGCCGTTGCGTATCAGCAACTCACGCCCGGCCGTCTTCTGACCTATGTGGATACGGTGCTGGAAGGGATTCCCGGCGAACATGTCGATACCCGCGAGCACTCGCTGCAAAGCGCGACCCGCGCCTTCCGCGATGGCGCGAATGAGGAAATGGTCGTGGCGGCGCTCCTGCACGATATCGGCGTACCCTTCGCGCCGGACAACCACGATCAGTTCGCGGGTGAGATCATCCGGCCCTATGTCGGTTGGGATACCTATTGGGTGGTGCGGCACCACGGCCTGTTTCAGGGCTATTACTACTTCCATTATGTCGGGAAGGACCGCAATGCGCGCGACAAATACCGCGGCCATCCGGCCTTCCAGCAATGCGTCGATTTCTGCGAAAAATGGGACCAGGAATCCTTCGATCCGGACTACGACACCATGCCGCTCTCGGCTTTCGAGCCGATGGTGCATCGTGTCTTCGCGCGCGAACCCTGGGCGGAACGGACGAAACAGCCCTAAGCCGTTGCCGTCGTCGATTTTTGCCGCCCGGCCAGCAGCCAGAAGGCGATAGACATATTCAGCAGGTTCCAGGCGATGCCGTTGAGGAAGGCCATCTGATAGGACCCGGTCAGGTCATAGATCTCGCCGGACATCCAGCCGCCGACCGCCATGCCGGCGATGGTGACCATCAGAACCAAGCTGACCCGCGCGCCGGCTTCCCGCGCCGGGAAATACTCGCGCACGATCAACGCGTAGCTCGGCACGATACCTCCCTGGGAAAGGCCGAACAGGGCAGAGACAATGTATAGGGACGTCAGCCCGTCGAACGGAATGTAGAACAGCAAGGCAAGGCACTGCAGGCTGGAGCCGAGCAACAAGGTACGCAGCCCGCCGATGCGGTCGGCAATCCAGCCGGAAACCAGACGGCTGACGATGCCAAAGCCCAACATGAGCGACAGCATCTCTGCGCCGCGCGCCACGCCGTATCCCAAGTCGCCGCAATAGGCGACGATGTGCACCTGTGGCATCGCCATTGCCATGCAACAGGCGAATCCAGCAATGACGATCAGCGCTTGCACCTTTGATGGTGACATCTGCATTTTTGCGATCAGATTCCGGCTTGCGGCCAGGACATCTGTCTCTTCGGACACGGTCCGTTTGCCGAGCGCAAGTGCCAGCGGCAGCATCGCGACAAGACAGAAGACGCCGATGCCAAGATGCGCCATGCGCCAGCCAAATGCGTCGATCGCGTATTGCAGCAGCGGGGGCCAGATCGTGCCGGCTAGATAGTTGCCGCTGGCGACGATGGCAACGGCGATACCGCGTCGCTTGACGAACCAGAGGGTGACATCAGCGACGAGCGGACCGAAAGTCGCGGAACTTCCGAACATGCCGATCAGCAGGGCCTGTGCCAGGATGAACTGCCACATGCTCGTCGCTTGCGAGGCCAGAATATAGCCCAGCGAAATCGAGATCGAGCCGAGTATGACCGGCGTTCGGACGCCCATTTTGTCGGTCAGGCGGCCCATCAACACGCCGCCGATTGCGAAGCCGATCATCGTCGCGAAATAGGGGATCGATGCGCTGCCGCGATCGACACCGAATTCCGCTTCGATCGCGGGCAAGGCAACGACAACCGACCAAAGCCCGATCCCGCCAATCGTGGCGAGGCCGAGGGCGATCCAAAGCCGCCACCAGGCGTAGCGGCTATCCGGCAGGTCGCCGCCGCCCGTATCAGGCGAAACGCTGGCCATTGAGGGTTACCTTTTCGCGAGGAATGCTCCGGGCGACACAATAGCGATTTCTCGGTATGGGTCACGCGCGGATTACTGCGATTTGCCCAGGCTGCTCGGTGTTGCTTAGACTTGTCGTGGCAGATGCGTGGGAAAGGGTACAGAAATGGCCGACTTGTTGATCAAGAATGCGGAGATTTATGACGGGACCGGCGCCGATCCGGTCCAGGGTAACCTGGCGGTGGAAGACGGCAAGGTGGTAGCGCTCGGCGCCGACACGCCTTCGGGGTCGCAGGAAATCGATGCTGATGGTTTGGCCGTGATGCCCGGCTTCGTGGATCTGCACACCCATTTCGACGCGCAGGTTACCTGGGACAAAACCTGTTCCCCATCACCCTCGCTTGGCGTGACCACCTGTGTCATGGGCAATTGCGGCTTCGGCATCGTGCCCAGCCCGCCGGAGATTCGCGATTACATCATGAACAACCTGTCGGTCGTCGAGGGCATGGATCTCGATGCTCTTCGCGCCGGGATCGACTGGCAGTTCGAGACCTTCCCGGAATATATGGACGCGTTGGAGCGCACGGGCCCCTATCCCAATATGGCCGTCTTCATCGGGCACTCAGCGGTGCGCACCGCGGTGATGAAGGACGAGGCCTGGATCCGCGAGACACCGACCGACGGCGAGCTAGCGGAAATGCGCCGCCTCGTCGAAGGCGCGCTGCAGGACGGTGCGGTCGGCTTCGCGAGCTCGTTCTCGATCAACCATTCCGGTTATGGCGGCATACCGATGCCGTCGACCATCGCGTCAGTCGAAGAGTTCGGCCATCTGGCTGAGGCGGTCGGCGAGGCCGGCAAGGGTATCGTGCAGATGTCCGCCGGTGGTCGCGGCAACGTGGCGGCGATGGAGCCGATCGTCGAGAAGATCGGCCGCCGCATGTTCTTGACCACGGGCGCGGCCATGTACAACGCCAGCGATCCGGAGCTCGGCATCAGCTGGTTCGAGGATTGCGCCGCGGCGCACGAGCGTGGCAACGAGCTCTACATCCAGATTCCCTGCCAGCCGCTCTCCTTCGATTTCACGATGGCGAATGCCTATCCCTTCCACAGTCATGCGACCTTCGCGGACTACAAGGCAGCCTCGCCGGAGGAGTTGACTGCGGTCTACAAAGATTCGGCCTTCCGCGACCGGTTCCGTAAGGATCTTGAAAACCCGGTTGTAGGCACGATCTTCAAGGGCACCTGGGATCAGGTCGTCATCGCCGCCACGGCGCGCGAAGAAAACGCAGCACTGCAGAACCGCAACATCGCGGACCTGGCCGCGGAGCAGGGTGCCGATCCGATGGACGTCATGTTCGATCTCGCCCTGTCGGAGAATCTGGAGACAGCCTTCCTCGGCAAGTTCCTCAATGTTGGCGACGAAGGCGTCGGCCGGCTGCTGCAGCACGAACGTGGCGTGGTCTCGTTGTCCGACGCTGGGGCGCATCTGATTTTCATGTGCGACGCCGGTTACGGCTTGCACCTGCTGTCCCATTGGGTGCGAGAACTGGGTGTCTTCTCGCTAGCGGAAGGCGTTCGGCGCCTGACCAGCCATCCAGCCGACCTTTACGGCATCAAGGGCCGCGGCCGGCTCACCCCGGGCAGTCATGCGGACATGGTGCTATTCGATCCGGCGACGATCGGCGTCGGCGACCCTCAGAGGGTCAGTGACCTGCCGGGCGGCGGCCCGCGCACGATCCGTCAGCCGACGGGCGTGCACGGCGTCTGGGTCAATGGCACGCAGGTTTTTGACGGCATGGACTATGTGGAACACGCTAAGGGGCCCGGCGCGGTGCTGCGCGATTTCGCGGCTTAATGCCGGTTGGGGTTTTGGAGTCGCCTTAGGCGGTCAAAAAACCTCTGAATTTGAACTGGTCTAGACCGGCCGCTCCCCGTTCACGGTCACGCGGTGCATGGCGCGGCGCTGGCCGGGATAGTCGTTCAGCGCGTAATGCTGTGTGCAGCGGTTATCCCAGAAGGCGACCGAGTGTTTCTCCCAGCGGAATCGGCAGGTGAATTCCGGGCGTGCGGCGTGCGCGTAGAGGAATTCCAACAGCGGTTTGCTCTCTTCTTCCGTCATGCCGGAGAAGCGCGTGGTGAAGGCGCGGTTCACGTAAAGGCATTTACGGCCGGTCTCGACATGCGTGCGGACGACCGGATGTTCGTTGACGATCTCTTCGTCGGTCATCGCCTCTTCGCGGATCAGCGTGGACCGGCCCTCGTTGCGGTTCGCCGCGCTGCTCGGGTTGCTCAGCACCCGGTCGCTGTGCACCGCGGTCATATCGTCCAGCATCTCGCGCATGCCCTCGGAGAGCGACTCGTAGGCGAGATACTGATTGGCGAACATCGTGTCGCCGCCGGACCGAGGCACCTCGTGCGCGTACAGGATCGAGCCCATCGAAGGCTGTTCCAGAAAGCTCACATCGGTATGCCAGGACGCGCCGATATTCAGCGTGTCCTCCGGTTCCTTAAGGACCGGTAGGATTTCCGGATGCCCGTCGAGCGGTACATATTGCGGATGAATGTTGAGCGTGCCGAAGCGGCGGCCGAAATCCTTGTGCTCGTCCGGCGTCAGGTCCTGGTCGCGGAAAAAGATCACGAGATTTTCGTGCAGCGCCTGCTGAATCTCACTGAAGACGGCATTGCCGATGTCCTCGGACAGAACGACGCCCTCGATCTCCGCGCCCAGCGCGCCGGCGATCGGTTTCACCTCGATATGTTCATAGG
>CAJWOT010000115.1 GCA_913044215.1 uncultured Rhodospirillaceae bacterium
GGCTGCTGCCGCGCGCACCGCAGCGTCGGACAGACCTTCGGCGGCCAACCGGTCGTAGAAGACACGCTCCTTTTCCCGCTTGTCTCGATCGGGCACACCGCCGACCGTCGCCGGATAGGCACTGTATCGCGCCAACTGTTTCGAAGTCTTATTGAATTTCGTCCGCCCCAGCACGAAGCGAAAGCTGAGAGTCCGCAAGTCGAGATGCAGGTCGTCCTCATGCTGCAGCAGAGCCATGATTTCGGCGTCGCGGCTTGCCGGTATCAGCCGGGGCTCTGGAAACGCCTGATCGAGCAGAGCCAGAATATCGTTACTCTCAATATGCACCGCACCGTCCCAGACGAGAACGGGGACCAGACCGCGCGGGTTGATGCCCAGGAACCAGTCCGTATAGGTCTCGCTCTCGGCCAGGTTCATTTCGTGCCCCTGCCAGTCGACCCCCTTCTAATTCAAAAAATTCGCAATTTTTGGGAACAGGACGACATCCGTCCGTGAAAAAGATACAGGCCTTGCCATTCCAGGATCTCGCGCGAGCGAATGTCGCTGTCGATCAATTGCACCACAGGCCTGCCTCCTTATCGGCTAATCAAATACCATCACTTGCGTTTTGTGCGCGTCGATATAGTCCCAATCATAGGCGACGCCGAGCCCCGGCCCGTCCGGAACAGGAAGGCAGCCATCAGTCGGGAGATCGCCCGGCTGGTCGGAATAGCCGCAGCTATAGACCGGCGCGACCATGTTCGGCATGCCCGGTCCGATCAGAGCCATCTCATAGAGATGGGTATTGCGTATGGCCGACATGCAGAGCCGGTGCGCCGGCCCCACCGCGTGAATTTGCACGTCGAGCCCCAACGCTTCGCAAAAATGCGCGATCTTCATCACGCCCGTGATGCCCATATCGTATTCTGGATCCGCGTGGATCATGTCGCTGCCGCCAGCCAGCAGAAACGCGGCCTTCTGCTCCAGGCCGCGCACATGCTCGCTGACCAGCAGCGGCGTCTGCAGTTTTTCGCGCAGCCGCTGGTGGCCGAGCGGCGACACGGAAGAATCCTTGTAGGGGTCTTCGTACCAGAAACAGCCGACCTCATCGCAGACGCGGCCCAGCGCCAGCGCGTCGTTCCAAGTCTCCAGCATGCAGGCGGGATCGATCATCAGCTTCATCTCGTCGCCGATCCGCGCCCGCACACCGCGCAAATTACGCATCTCGCGCCGCACCTCGCCATTCAGCCAACCATGGATCTTGAAGCCGTGAAACCCCGCCTCCTGGCACTGCTCGGCGTAGTCGGCGTAGGCCTCCGGCGTGTCCAGGCCGCCCGGACTCTCCTGGCCGCAATAGCTGCTGGCATAGGTCGGCAGGCGGTCGCGGAAACCGCCGAGCATGGCCTTGACCGAGGTGCCGCGCAGCTTGCCGCACAGATCCCACAGCGCGATGTCGAGCGGCCCATGCCCCATATGGTCATAGGCACGGACTTCACGTTTCAGATCGTCATAGATGCGCTCGCGATGCTCGGGATCGCGGCCGATCATCAAGGGTGCGAGCATACCCGCCTGTGCGTAGGTCGAGGGTGTGCCGACCCAGCTCACGACGTATTCACCGCGCACGCCCTCGTCGGTATCGATCCCGACCGCGAAGCGCTTTGCCGTGAACCGCTCCCCCGGGACGTAGGCCATGTTGCCGACGCCGGCCGCGGCCGTTTCCAACCCAATATTCTCTGTCGTGAATCCGAATTCGGTCAGCGTGACCCGGGTGATCTTCGCCATGATGCTCTACCCTATTTGGGGCCGATCCCGTCGAACAGCATGGTGCAGAAGGAATGGGCCAGCTCGTCGATCGAGTTTTTCTTCTTGGGATCGTACCACTGCATGCTCCAATTGACCGATCCCAGAAGGAACAGACGGACGAGACTTAAGTCTGCGGTCGCGGAGATTTCGCCGGCGTCTTGCGCGGCTTCAAAAATATCGTTCCAAAACGCCGCGTAACGCTTCCTGAGAAGCCTGTTGCGGTCCTGCGCCTTGCGGGAAACCTGGGCGAATATGGCAATGTTGGCGGAAGTATAGGCGCTGTAGCGCAGCAGCGTGTACATGTGGGTTTCGACGGCCACCTCCAGCCGCCGCCGGTGACTGGACTCCGGGGGTAGTTCGCCCACTGCCTGTTCGACGGCTTCGGAAACCGATCGGATGCCGATTTCCATCACCTCGTCGAGAATTTCCTCCTTGGAGGCGAAATAGTAATAAATGCTGCCCGCGTCGATCCTTGCGCGCTTGGCGATCTGTCTCAGCGTGGTGGCGGTATAACCCTGGTCGCCAAACAAGATCGCCGCCGCGTCGAGTATCCGCTTTCGGGTTGCTTCCGATTTGCGGACGCGGAGGGTCTTTTGGCGGGAACCGCTGGTTGGTGCTTTATCCTTCAACACAGAGTTCTCTTAGCCTTGACATGCATCTCTGTCAATTTTACGTTCCATCCAACGTTTGTTGGAAAACAAGAACATCAGGGAGCCCTATCCATGACGAAACAGCCGATTTCCGCGGACTCGCACATCACGGAACCGCCGAACTGCTACAAGGACTATATTGATCCGAAATACCGCGACGAGGCGCCGGGTGTCGTCGCCCACGAGAAGTTGGGGGACATCTATGTGATCCCCGGTCTCGACACACCGATCCCGCTCAGTCTGGTGGCGGCGGCAGGCAAGGACCCGTCGGAATTGAGTACGCGCGGCGGGGTGTTCGACGAACTGCACCGCGGTGGCTGGGACCCGAAAGCGCGCAAAGCCGATCAGGACCGCGACGGGGTGATCGCGGAGATCATCTACCCGTCGGTGGGCATGATGCTGTGCAACCATCCGGACTTCGTATACAAACGCGCCTGCTTTGACGCCTATAACCGTTGGCTGCAGGAATTCTGCGACGGGCTGCCGAACCGGCTGTTCGGCATGCCGCAGATCGCCATGGCCTCGCCGGAAGAGGGCATCGAAGAGGTCCGCAAGGCGAAGGAGATGGGCTTCAAGGGCGTCATGCTGGTCGGCGTGCCCGGGCATGAGGATTATCATCATCCCGACTACGACCCGTTCTACGAGGCGGTGATCGATATGGATATGCCGCTATCCTTCCACATCCTGACCTCGCGCAAGGATTCGCTGAAGGACTATCGCGGCCCGAAGATCAACAGCTTCCTGACGATCATCCGCGGCAATCAGGACATCATCGGCACCTTCATTTTCGGCGGCGTGTTCGAGCGCCATCCGAAGCTGAAGCTGGTCTGCGTGGAGGCGGATGCCGGCTGGGCGCCACACTATATGTACCGCATGGACCACGCCTACAAGCGGCACCGCTACTGGATGAAGTGCGAGGAACTAGAGCGGCTGCCGAGCGAATATTTCCGCGAGAACGTCTACATGACGTTCCAGGACGACTGGTCGGCCTTTCAGCTCAAGGATCACATGAATATCGACCGGCTGATGTGGGCGAACGACTTCCCGCACAGCGATGCGACCTGGCCCTGGAGCCAGGAAATGCTGACGGAGCACGCCGCAGGCCTTACCGAGGCAGAACGTGACCGCGTCCTGCACGACAACGTCGCCGAGCTTTACGGGCTGCAAGTGGCCTAGGCGGGTGCTGCCAGGGAAACGAACGATATGGCCTATGATCTGAAAATCGTTGGCGGCACCATCGTCGATGGCAGCGGGCAACCGCGCTATCGGGGCGATGTCGGCGTTCGGGACGGCCGCATCGTCGCAATGGGCGACGCGCCCGACCCGGCATCGCGCACCATCGATGCCGACGGCGCCATCGTCGCACCGGGTTTCGTCGACTTGCACACCCACTACGACGCCCAGATCATTTGGGACCGCATGCTGTCCATCTCGCCGTGGCATGGCGTCACCACCGTCGTCATGGGCAATTGCGGCTTCGGGGTAGCACCGACCCGGGCGGCGCACCGCGACATGATCGTCAAGACCCTGGAAAAGGTTGAAGGCATGAGCACCGACGCCCTGTTCGCGGGGCTCGGCGAGGAATGGCCCTTCGAGACCTTCCCGGAATATCTCGACGCCATCGACGAAAACGGCGTCGCCGCGAATGTCGGCGTGCTGCTGGGCCATACCCCATTGCGGTTCTATGTTATGGGCGAAGCCGCCACCGAACGCGCCGCTACGGAGGATGAGGTGGCGCAGATGCAGGCGATCGTATCCGAAGCGATGGCGGCGGGCGCCATCGGTTTTGCCACCTCGCGCGCCTCCACCCATGTCGGCTATGAGGGCCGGCCCGTTCCGAGCCGCGCCTGCGACGTCGCCGAAATCTTCACCCTGGCCAACACGGTGGGCGCGGCGGGCGGCGGTCTCATTGAAGCGACGGCCGGCCGCGGCCTGTTCCTGGACGAGTACGCCCGTCTGGCCGACGAAAGCCGGTGCCACGTCACCTGGACGGCGCTGCTGGCCGATCTGTCGCTGGGCGACGGCACGCATGAGGAGCAGCTGCAAAGATCGGAAGCGTTGGCGGCGGCCGGGCACAAAGTGTTTCCGCAAGTCACACCGAGGCCGCTCAACTTCGAATATCAGATGAAGGAACCCTTCATCTTCGAAGCGATCTCCATGTTCAAACCCGTTTCGGCCGCCGATTTCGAGGGCAAGAAGCGGCTTTACCAGGATCCGGAATTCAGGTCGGCGTTCCGGGAAAAGATGGCGACGATCCGCGAGCAGTTCCGCGCCTCTTTCGAAAAGACGGTGATATCGCAATGTTTGGCCGAACCCGATCTGGACGAACGTCCCCTGATCGAGGTCGCCCAGGCGCGCGGCGTCAATGCCGTCGATCTGCTGCTGGACCTGTCGCTCGCCGACAATCTGGAAACCCGCTTCCGCATGCCGGTCGCCAACCACAATGAGGACTCGGTCGAGCCGCTGCTGAAGAGCCACAGCACCGTATTGGGTCTGTCGGACGCCGGCGCGCATGCCAGCCAGCTGTGCGACGCTTGCCTGCCGACCTATTTGCTGAGCCGCTGGGTCCGGGAAAAACAGGCCCTGAGCTTGGAAGAAGGCGTCCGTATGCTAACATCGCGGCCGGCCGAGGTGGCCGGCATCCCGGATCGAGGCCTGTTGGCCGAAGGACGCCCTGCCGACATCACCGTTTTCGATGCCGAAACGGTCGGTGCCGGCGCATTGCAGCGGGTCTACGATTTTCCGGGTGGGGCCGACCGCCTCATCTCGAAGGAAAGCGGCATTCGTGCCGTAATCGTGAACGGTCGCCCGATTCGGGAGCACGGTACCGACGCCGTCGACCCCGAAGGCGCACTACCCGGCGGCGTCTTGCGAAAATTCGCCACCCGTTAAGCACAGGAACACACGATGTCGCAGACCCAATCACCCCCTACCCCCGACTACGAAGTGATCGTCATCGGCGCGGGCGTCGCCGGTATCTACCAGATCAAGCGGCTGGCCGATCTTGGCGTGAACGCGACCGTCCTGGAAGCCGCCGGCGGTCTGGGCGGGACCTGGTACAACAACCGCTACCCGGGCGCCCGCTTCGATTCGGAGAGCTATACCTATGGCTATTCCTTTTCCAAGGAGTTGCTGGAGGAATGG
This sequence comes from uncultured Rhodospirillaceae bacterium, assembly GCA_913044215.1. Taxonomy (GTDB): domain Bacteria; phylum Pseudomonadota; class Alphaproteobacteria; order UBA8366. Next base: position 5,577 of record CAJWOT010000115.1, read on the forward strand.
CACTGGAAGGAAGCGTTTTCGGGCCAGCCAGAGAATTTGCGCTATCTGAACCATGTCGGGGACAAATTCGACCTGCACAAATACATGCAGTTCAACTGCCGGGTTGACGCGGCCCATTGGGACGAGGACCAGAACTTCTGGCGATTAAGCGTGAGCGACGGCAGGACCCTGACCTGCCGCTTCGTCATCATGGCGCTGGGGCTGCTGTCCATCCCCACCCTGCCCCGCCTGGAGGGCATGGCCGACTTCAAGGGTCGGTCCTTCCACACCTTCGACTGGCCGCACGAACCGGTCGATCTGTCGGACAAGAAGGTCGCGATCATCGGCACGGGCGCGACGGCGATCCAGGTCATCGGCGAGATCGCTGACAAGGTCGGCGAACTGACCGTCTTCCAGCGCCGGCCGAACTGGTGCGCGCCGCTCAACAATTACGATGTCGACGACGCGGAGATGGACCGGATCCGCAAGCGCTACGACGAAATTTTCGAGACGTGCCTGCGCACCCCGGGCGGCTTCGAACACGAACCGGACCGGCGCGGCTTTTTCGAAGTGCCGCGCGAAGAGCGGATCGCGATGTGGGACCGGCTTTACGAGGAACCAGGCTTCGGCATCTGGTTGCAGAACTTCCGCGAAATCTTCACCGACGAAGACGCCAATGCGGAATTCTCGGAATATATCGCCGACCGCATTCGCCAGCGGGTCGAGGACCCGGAAACCGCGGAAAAACTTATCCCACGCGATCACGGATTCGGCGTCCAGCGCGTGCCGCTGGAAACCAATTATCTGGAGGCCTACAACCGGCCGAACGTCCATCTCGTCGATCTGAACGACGGGCCGCTGGAGAGGGTGACCGAAACCGGCTTGCGTACAACAAACGCCGATTACGATTTCGACGTCATCATCTACGCCACCGGCTTCGACGCCATGACCGGGGCGCATGACCGTATCGATATCCGCGGCGTCGGCGGCGAGAGGCTGCGCGACAAATGGCGGGAGCGGATCTCGACCTGCCTGGGCGTGTTCATCCACGGCTACCCGAATCTGCTGATGCCGAACGGACCGCAGAGCGGCTCCGCTTCGACCAACTATCCGCGCGGCATCGAGACCGGTGTGGACTGGTGCATGGATTTTCTCGAGCACCTCTGGGCGCATGGCTACGACCGCGCCGAGGTGACCGCAGCGGAAGCGGAACGCTGGACCAAGCATGTCGAGCAGATGTACGAGGTGATGCTGATGCGCAAGGCGAAGTCCTGGTTCACCGGCTACAACTCGAACGTCGAGGGCCACGAGGAAGGAACGATCCGCTATCTGGTCTACAATGGCGGCATGCCGAAATACCGTAAGGCGCTGAACGACGTCGCCGAAGCGGGCTACAAGGGCATCACCTTCAGCAACAGCGCCGATTCAATCGCGGAAAAGATCGCGTAGGCGCCGCTTCGCGCGGCTTTTCCGTTCAGACGAGTTCCATCTGTTCCAGCGCCGCGCGGCCGAGCAGACCATCGGGGCTGGCCAGCGTTTCCAAAATTTCGAAGTGGTTGTAGCCCTCGCCGTACAGAGTACGGCTGGGCCGTCCCCGCTCTGACATTGCAGCGGCAAAGTCTTGGCTCTGGCGCTGGAACTCCGGCGTCTCCAGACCGCCATGGGCGACAATCAGGGGCGTCCGAATGCGGTCCAAATGGCGCATCGGGCTTAGCGCTGCCACACTCGCCTCCGTGAAGGTGACATAGGCGCTCCGGGCCGAGAGGCTAACCGGCTCCAAATCGTACATACCGCTGCACAGGAGGGCGCCCTTGATCGCGTCTTCCGGCAGTCCGGCTGCCGTCCAATCGGACGCCAGCGCGACACAACCCATATGGGCACCGGACGAATGGGCGGAGAGATAGAGGCTGTCCCTGTCGCCACCAAACTGTGCCGCGTTAAGCCATGTCCAGGCGATCGCGCGGCGGATCTGGTCGGCAATCGGCAACAAATCGCCATTCCGGTCCTGTACCCAGTCGAAATCCGGCACGACGAAACGGGCGCCGGCATCCACAAACAGGGCCGCCGGAAAAGCATAGTCGGCCGCCCGCCCGGATCGCCACGCACCGCCATGGATGAAGATGTTGATGGGCGCGCCCGATCCGCCGTCGCCATAGACATCGAGCGCTTCGTTTGGACCCTCGCCATAGGCATACCGCGTGGGTGACCCAAACCGTCCACGCACTGCGTCGCTCTCGCTGGCGTAACGACTCAGCACCTGGACCCGGTTCGCCGCGTAGGCCGCCTGATCGTAGGCCGCGTCCAGTTCGGCCTGCGTCATGTTCCGCCAGACGGCGGGTGCGCTCGGCTGGTTCATCAGTACCCCGACACTCCACCGCTATTTTCCGTTCCCATACCGTCTATCCCATGGATTGCGATCACTGACACGCGTACACTCGCCGCCTCACGATACAGGATTCAGGAGACGGACACATGGCCGGAGAGATCGAAGCGCGATTGCAGGAGTTGGGGCTAGAACTGCCGGAGGCCGCCGCGCCGGTGGCCAATTACGTGCCCTATGTGATCGACGGGAAACAGCTTTGGGTCGCGGGTCAGGTGCCGTTCTGGAACGGTTCGATCAAATACACCGGCGTGGTCGGTGAGGACGTTTCGGTCGATGACGCGGTCGATGCGGCGCGGGTCTGCGCGCTCAACATCCTGGCGCAGACCAAGGCGGCGCTGGGTGACCTGGACCGCATCGCGCGGGTCATCAAGCTGGGCGGCTTCGTCAATGGCGTTCCAGGTTTCGCCGACCAGCCGAAAGTAATCAACGGCGCCTCGGACCTGCTGGTCGAGGTGCTCGGCAACAAAGGCCTGCACGCACGCTCAGCCGTCGGTGCCGGCGGCCTGCCGCTGAACGTTCCGGTCGAGGTCGACGCGGTGATCGCAATCACCTAGCAGCCTCAGTTGACCTGCTTCTGCTTGTCCTCCCAATAGGGCTTGCGCAGCTCGGTCTTGAGGATTTTGCCCGCGCCGGACAGCGGCATCGGTTCGTCCCGGAAGCTCACGCTCTTGGGACATTTGAAGCCGGCAATCTGTTCGTGGCAGTGCGCGATGATCGCGGCCTCGTCCACGGTCTCCCCATCGCGCAACCGGACGATGGCGTGCACCGCCTCGCCCCATTTCTCATCGGGGATACCAATCGCCGCCGCTTCGACGACGGCGGGGATCCGGTGCAGCACATCCTCGACCTCGGCGGAATAGATATTCTCGCCGCCGGAGATGATCATGTCTTTCATGCGATCGACGATATAGATGAACCCATCTTCGTCCATATAGGCTCCGTCGCCGGATCGCATCCAACCGTCTCGGATCGCTTCCGCGGTCAGGTCCGGCCGGTTCCAATAGCCCAGCATGATGTTCGGCCCGCGGACGCAAACCTCGCCGACCTCACCGCGCGGCACCTCGTTGCCGTCCTCGTCGCAGATCATGATTTCGACGCCCAGCGCCGCCCGGCCGGCCGATTTGTACCGGCCCGCATTGGGGCCTTCGAAGACATGATATTCGGGTCCGCAATGGGTCGAGAGCGGCGCGCATTCCGTCTGCCCGTAGGCGTGGATGAAACCGCAATCCGGGATGACTTCCATGGCGCGGCGGATCACCGCTTCCGGCATTGGCGACGCCCCATAGGCGACCGACTCCAACGAAGAGAGATCGTATTTCTCGATATCCGGATGATTGACCAGGGCGTTCATCATCGTCGGCACGAACAGTCCATGACTGATCTTGTGCGCCTGGATCGCCTCGAGGCTGTCCTCGGGCGTGAATGCCGGGATAAAGATATGCACACCGGTAACCATGGTGACACCGAACACCGCCAGCCCGTCGGCGATGTGGAACATCGGCGCGGCGTGAAGCCAATGGATCCCCGGCCGGAACCGCATGCCGCCGATCACGTTATAGCTGTTGCAGACGAAATTGGTGTGGCTCAACATCACGCCCTTGGAGCGTCCCGTCGTCCCCCCGGTGTAGAACAGACCGGCCAGATCATCGCCGCCGCGCAGCGCATCCGGCACCGCGTCCGCTGCGGCCAGGATATCCTCGTACCCATGCATGCCGTTCGGCACGGGACCGTCGCCCATATAGACGACTTCCCGCACCGTCTCGAGCTGCCCGTCCAGCGCTTCCAGGATGTGGAGGAAATTATCGTCGATGAAGAGGATCTCGGTGCCGGAATCGTTCAGCCAAAAGGCCACTTCCGGCGCCGCCAGGCGAATGTTGATCGGCACGAAAACGCCACCCGCCCAGGGTACGGCGTAGAAATACTCGAAATACCGGTCGCTGTTGAGGGCCAGTACCGCGACCCGTTCGCCGTCGGTGATGCCCATCTTCCGCAGCGCGCCGGCCATTTTTGCGACCCGCTCCCCGCATTCGTTCCAGCTACGAACACGGTCGCCACAGATCGTCGCCGTATTTCGGCCTTCCAGCTGCATCGTCCGTTTCAACGCCTGCGTCAAATACATGCCATTTCCCTCGGCTCCCAATTCCGCGGCGGCAACCTAGCAATTTTGAGCCAGATTTGCAGCGGCGTTCGAACGAAAACAGGCCATAGAAAACGGCAGGAACCCTGGTTTTGCGGCGGTAAGGCAGCAGAGGTGGACGCCAGCGCGGGTCACACAATAGTCTGGCATATATTCGCAGGAACAGCCGGGAGGGGAACATCATGGCCATCAGAAAAGTCGCACGCATGGGCCACGAGGTTCTGCGCGAAGTGTCCGAACCGATCGCCGATCCCCGCGCGCCGGAGATCGCGGCGCTGGCGCAAGATTTGATCGACACCTGCGAGGATATCAGCGGCAACGGCATCGCCGCCCCACAGATCTACGAACCGGTACGCATGTTCGTCTTTCGGGTCCGTAGCGGCGTCATGCCCGAAGGCGCCGTGATGAAAGAAATCCCGTGGACCGTCGTCATCAACCCAACCCTCACCTTTCTCTCCGACGACACGAAGCTCTATTGGGAGCGCTGCCTCTCTCTACCCGGTCTATACGGCCAGGTCCGGCGGAACACCCAATTGCGCATGGAGGCCTACGGGCTGGACGGTGAGAAATACACCATGACCGCATCGTTCTTCCTGGCCAGGCTGCTGCAGCACGAATACGACCATCTCGACGGGGTTCTCTATCCCATGCGGATGGAGGATATGAGTACCTTCGGTTTCGTCTCCGAGCTGGGCCCGGCCTCCTTTCCCACCTTCCCCTTCGACCCGGAAGACTTCGTCGATCCCGAGATATCCTAAGGGTCTCCCTTTCTTGGAACTTTTTTACCTTTCCTGGGCCAGCCCTCTTGCCCTTGCCGGTACGCCGACTACTCTTTAGAGGAGCAAAGTAGAGGAACCGCCAATGCCGGACGGGCGCGAACCGATCGCCGTCAAGGTCCTGGAGAATATCGACGCCATCGCGCCATCCGAATGGGATGCCTGTGCCGGCACCGAAAATCCGTTCGTCAGGCATACATTTCTACGCGCCCTGGAAGACAGCGGCTCGGTCGGCAAGGAGAGCGGCTGGCTGCCGCAGCATCTCATCATCGAGGATGAGGCGGGCCAACTGCTCGGCGCGGTTCCCATGTATCTGAAGAACCACTCTCAGGGCGAGTACGTCTTCGACTGGGGCTGGGCGGACGCTTACGAGCGGGCCGGCGGCCGCTACTATCCGAAGCTTCAAGCATCTATCCCCTTTTCCCCGGTCACCGGCCCCCGTCTTCTTGTCCGGCCCGGCGATATCGCCGAGACCATTCGCTCGGCCCTCGTAGCGGGGCTGATCGAAGTCGCCAAGCAGTACGGCGTTTCGTCGCTACATGTGACTTTCGCCGAAGAACCGGACGCGGATTTCCTCGAATCGTCAGGTTTTCTGATCCGGCACGGGCATCAGTTCCATTGGAAGAATGCGGGCTACGAAACCTTCGACGACTTTCTCGGCAATCTGTCGAGCCGCAAACGCAAGAATATCCGCAAGGAACGTCGCAAGGTCGAGGAATCCGGAATCCGCATGCAGACGTTGAACGGCGCGGACATCAAGCCGGAGCACTGGGACGAATTCCATCGTTTCTACGTCAACACGTACGACCGGAAATGGGGCTATCCCTATCTGACACGCGATTTCTTCGCGATGTTGGGCGAAGAGATGGCGGATCAGGTGGCCTTGGTGCGCGCCGATATCGACGATTTGGCGATTGCCGGGGCATTAAACCTCGTCGGTGCGGATGCGCTGTATGGCCGCAATTGGGGATGCGCGGGGCGGTACAAGTTTCTGCATTTCGAAGCCTGTTATTATCGGGCAATCGACTTCGCAATCGAACGCGGCCTGACGACCGTCGAGGCCGGCACCCAGGGACCGCACAAGATTCAGCGCGGTTACCTGCCGCAGCGCACCTACAGCGCGCATTGGATCCGCGACCAGGGATTTCGCGACGCAGTTGCGGACTACCTCGACCGCGAGCGGCGCGCGGAAGCCGGCGAATCGGACGCACTGAGCGAACTTTCTCCCTTCCGGCGCACCGAAAACGACTAATTCCTAACGGATTGTTAAACAATCATCGGTAGCGTGATCCACGTCACAGCGCGGCGGCCGCTGACGGCGCATAAATGATCCTGCAGCGTAGCGTCTGTGCCGGCACCGATATCGCGAAACCGTCGGTCTTTTGTCGCGGTTTCGTCACAATCACCGCCTAGCTTGCGACACGCTGAAGGAACCGGGGTAGTGTTGAAATGACATCGCTGGCAATGAATGAAATCAAACGGGCGCGCCGGCGGGCGTCCTACAAAGTGTCGCCGTACTTGGTCTATGCCGGTTTTGTCGCCGTTTCCTTGGGAATAGTCGGTGCGTTGAGCGTCCTGTCGCTGACGATCTAGCCTTTTCGTTCCACCTGGTCGCGGACCCAGCGCAACGCCCCCTTGATCGACTGCCGCGCGCCCGGCCGCTCAACAAGATACGACAGAATATCCGGTCCGACCTCGCCGAGGCTCGTCTTGTAGCGCGCCTCGCCAGCCATAAAATCGTACCGATCCATGCCCGTTGCCAAATAGTGTTCGATGCACAGCGTGTGCGCGACCATGCCCGGTTTCAACCGGTTGTCCGCTTCGTATAGGAAGCCGCTTGAATAGTAGCGAACCGTCTTCCCGTCGATGAAGTTGTAGAGATAGGCAATGACCGTCTCACCCGCCGACAAACGAAGCAGTTCGACCCGGCCCTTTGGGTAACAAGTTTCTATCAGCCGTTTGTGGAAGGCGACGGAGAAGGCGCTGGAAAAGGCACCCTGCCCATCCCGATCATGCCAGGTGTGCTGATGCATATCGGACATCGCGTCAAAGAACGATAGAGCTTCGTCCGCATTCTCCGCCACCTCCAAACGAAGGTCCCCGCGCGCCTCGTACTGGCGAATCGCGCGCCGGATCTGTCCCCGCGTATTGGCACTACGCTGCTCGAGATAACTGCCGTCGTTCGATCGTAGGGCCGCAAGGTCGACCTGTACGGTTGGCGCCTTAGCGCGCAAACGCGCCGGCCATGTGCCTGCCGCGACCGAATCGGCAAAGTCCTGCGCCAATCCCCGGAGAAATATGGCATCCCAGCGA
>CAJWOT010000116.1 GCA_913044215.1 uncultured Rhodospirillaceae bacterium
CGCGAGCGCGGCAAATCGCTGAATCGCGTTCTGCAGAGCGGGTGCGGACAGGTCATGCCGCAGTTCGACGTTGAAACCGTTCCGTTTCAGCACCCCTGCAACGCCGACAGCGTCTTGCCGCGCGACAGGTATTTCAGTGCCGGGATATGCCGCATTGCCAATGACCAGCGCAATCTTCTTTGCCTGCGCCGTACCGCCAAATCCGGATAGCAGGACGGCGAGCCCGACGGCAAACATCGCATGAGTGAGAAACCTTAGGTGTCGCGCCACGTCACCGTTTCTGGGCACCGGTTACCGAAGGGGTTGGTTTACAGGGTAGGGGCCGTTCCGGCCACCGTTGTGCGGTGCAGTCGTCGCCGCTGGTGCGCGGCGTCAAATGCCAGGCCTCGATGCAAGGCCGCACGGTTATCCCACAGGACCATGTCGCCGACTTTCCAATCGTGACGATAGGTGAAGCGCGCCTGTGTGGCGTGATCGTTCAGTCGGTCGATCAGATCGCGGCTTTCCTCCCAGCTCATGCCTTCAATCTGTTCCGCGTGCGAGCCGGCGTAGATGGCCCGGCGGCCGGTCTCCGGATGAATGCGGGCGAGGGGATGGCGCACCGGTGGGATGGCCGCTTTCTCTTCCTCCGTGAACGCAACTTCCTGTGCGTCCCGTCGCGACCAAAAGAAGTTGTGCACGACCACAAGATCCTCGATCCGTTTTTTCGTGTCGTCATCCAAGGCGTCATAGGCCGCGGCCGTATTGGCGAACTCCGTCTCACCGCCGCTATCGGGGACAATTCGTGCATGAAGCGCGGACGCCATTGCTGGAATCCTTTTGAATGAACTGTCCGTGTGCCAACGCTGGTTGTCGCGGTTGGTCTGCATGATGGGGTGATCTTCCGCCATTAGCGTGTCGTCGTCGTTCAGGTTTGTGGCGCGGTAGATCTCCGGTTTACCGCGCATCTGTAGCGCTGCCATGTTGATCAATTCGAGCTCGCCGATGCGGCGGCTGAACTCGATCTGCTGGTCATCGTCGATCTCTTGCTCCGGGAACAGCACGATCACATGGTCGAGCCAGACCTGCCGGACTTGCGCCAAGGTTTCATCGTCGAGCGGTTCGCGCAGGTCGAGTCCCCGGATTTCCGCGCCGATCTCCGGCGTCAGTTTGCTGACGGTGAAGTCCATAAAGATCTCTCCCGCGGTGACTGTTGCAGGCATTCTAGACACATCTTGGGGTTCGGGGACAACAGGGCTGCGGCAATACCGCGTTGGCTTGCCGCGGCGCCAATCGTTAGGATGCCGCCGCAAATCGTTCGGGAGAAATGTAGAATATGAGCGTTCAGCAGTTTGATGTCGTTATCGTCGGTGCAGGGTTCGCGGGCATGTATCTGCTCCACCGTCTGCGACCCCTGGGTATTTCCGCGCGGGTGGTCGAAGCCGGGACCGATGTCGGCGGGACGTGGTACTGGAATCGCTATCCTGGCGCCCGTGTCGACATCGAGAGCATGCAGTATTCCTATCAATTCGATGAGGCGTTGCAGCAGGAATGGCGGTGGACCGAGAAATACGCGCCACAGCCTGAGCTTCTAAAATACGCGCGCCATGTGGCGGACCGCTTCGATCTGCGTCGCGATATTCAATTCGAGACCCGGATCGCTTCGGCGGTCTATGACGCTCGTGCGCAACGCTGGGCGCTTACGGCTGAAGACGGATCGGCCTTCGACGCACAATTCGTCGTCATGGCGACCGGATGTCTATCGAAACCGAATTGGCCGCATATCGACGGTATCGGCAGCTTCGCGGGGCAGATCTATCACACGGCGATGTGGCCGCGCGAAACGGTCGATTTTACCGGCCAGCGGGTTGCGGTGATCGGAACCGGGTCCTCGGGGATTCAGTCGATCCCTGTGATCGCAGAGAAGGCCAAGCAACTCACCGTTTTCCAGCGTACGGCGAACTACGCCATCCCGGCGCATAATTGTCCCCTGGACAAGGATTACGAAGAGTGGGTCAAAGGCCACTACGCTGAATTTCGCGCGCAGGCGAAACAGACCCCGCCGGGCATCTATGGCCGCTTTCGCGTCGGCAAGGCGCTGGAGGCGACGCCGGAGGAACGCCAGGCGGAGTACGAAGAACGCTGGAAGGCGGGCGGGCTCGCCTTCATGGGCGCCTATGGCGATCTGATGCTGAGCAAGGAAGCGAATGACACGGCGGCGGAGTTCGTGCGCAGCAAGATCCGCGAGATTGTCGACGACCCCGCGACCGCGGAATCGCTGTGCCCGAAGAACATCATCGGCGGCAAGCGGCTCTGCGTCGATACGAACTATTACGCCACCTACAACAAGCCGCACGTGCGGTTGGTCGATGTGCGTGACAAACCGATCGAGGCGATCACCCCGACCGGAGTCCGCGCGCATGGGGAAGATTTCGAGGTCGACGCGCTGGTCTTCGCCACCGGGTTCGACGCGATGACCGGCGCGCTGACGGCGGTCGACATCCGGGGGAAGGAAGATGCCAGCTTGCGTGAACGCTGGGCCGACGGACCGATCAGCTATCTCGGTCTCGCCATGGCCGATTTCCCGAACCTATTCACGGTAACGGGCCCGGGCAGCCCCTCGGTCTTCACCAACATGATCCCGACGATCGAGCAGCATGTCGACTGGATCACCGATTGCCTCGCCTGGATGCAGGACCGGAACTACACCGCGATCGAAGCTGAACATGATGCCGAACGTGCTTGGTGGGAGCATCATCAGGAAGTCGCCACGGTTGGCATCAAGACGACGACCGACAGCTGGTATCTCGGCGCCAATGTGCACGGCAAGGCGCGGGTATTCATGCCGTATTACGGCGGCTTTCCGGACTATTGCCGCAAATGCGAGGAGGTGGTCGCGGACGGCTATGCGGGGTTTGCGTTCGGGTAACGAACAAACTGCGCTATAAGTTGGCCGTTGGGCACCCTGAATGAGGCACGCCGATGGCTGACAGCGCCTATCACAAGATGCGCACCGAGATTGCGCCGGCACCGGCCGGCTGCCCGCTCAATCACGAGTTTTCGACTTTCGAAGAGCACTACATGCAGGATCCCTATGCGGAACTGCACAAGCTGCGGCACGACTCGCCCATCTTCTATTCCGAGAAGCTCGGCTATCTGGTGTTGACGCGTATGGAAGATGTGTCGGAGGTGTTTCGCAACGCCGACGTCTTTTCGTCCGAAAATGTGCAGGATCCGGTGCTGCCGATCTGCGATGCGGCGGCGAAGGTGCTGGCGGTGCCTGACTACAACCCCATCGCCGTAATGTCGAACCGGGCGCGGCCGGACCACACACGTATCCGCAAACACACCATGGCGGGTTTCTCGAAACGGCGGATGCAAGTGCTGGAGACGCTGATCCGGGAGCGCTGTGAGGCGATGGTGGCGGAGATGCTGGCGAGCGGGTCGCCGGCCGAATTCGTCAAGCATATCGGCCATCCTTTGCCGGGCGAGACGATCTTCCGTCTGATCGGGTTTCCAGAGGAGGATGACCGCAAGCTAAAGGAATGGACGACGAACCGGCTGGCTTTCACTTGGGGCAAGACGAGCGAGGCCGGGCAGGTCGATATCGCGGAGAAGATGCTCGCCTATTGGCGTTATTGCGTGTCGTTCGTCGCGCATCGCATGGATCATCCGGCGGACGACTTCACCTCCGAATTGCTAGCGGCCCACAAGGCGGATGCCGAGGACCTGACCTACAAGGAGATCGAGTCGATCGTCTACGGCCTGTCCTTCGCCGGGCACGAGATCGTCAGCAACATGCTGAGCAACGGGCTGATTAGCCTGCTGCGGCACCGGCCCTATTGGGAGGAGCTGTGCGCGGATCCGGGTCTGATTCCCAACGCGGTTGAGGAGATCCTGCGCTTCAACTCGCCGCAGACCAGCTGGCGCCGGGTGGCGACCGAGGATACGGAGATTGCCGGTTACAAGATTCCGAAAGGCACGCAGGTTTTCCTGTCGCTCGGTTCGGCCAACCATGACGAGGCGCTGTTCGACGACCCGGAAAGCTTCGATATTCACCGCAAAAATGCCCGACACAACATCGCGTTCGGCCGCGGCATCCATTTTTGTCTGGGCAATCGTCTGGCTATCCTGGAGGCGGAGATCGCGCTGGAAACCCTGACCAAACGGGTGCCTTCGCTCGACATGGTGTCGGATCAGACGTTCGAATTCTTCCCGAACTTCACGTTCCGCGGTCCGGCGGCGTTGTGGTTGACCTGGACGAGTTGACCGACCTGTTTGCGGGCGCCGTCCGCCATGTAACATGAGCGGCGATCGATGATGAGGAGAGGGTGAGATGGCGCGCTTCGATACGGCGATCAAGAACGGATTGATTTTCGACGGGTCTCGGATTCCGCGATACCGCGGCGATATCGGCATAAAGAACGGGGTCATCGCCGCGATCGGTCATATTGATGCCTCGGACGCGGACCGGGTAATCGATGCGGAGGGGCTGCATGTCGCGCCGGGCTTTGTCGACCTGCACACCCATTACGATGCGCAACTGTTCTGGGACCCGTACTGCACGCTCTCGAGCTGGCACGGCATTACCTCGGCCGTGATCGGCAATTGCGGCTTTGGCTTCGCCCCTGTGGCGCCGGAGATGCGCGAGCGTGCCATGCTGACCATGACGCGGGTCGAGGCGATCCCTTATGCCTCCATGAAGGAAGGCTTGCCCTGGGACTGGACGACCTTCCCCGATTTTCTCGATAGCGTCGAACGGGCACCGAAGGCGATCAATATCCTGCCCTACATGCCGATCGGGCCGCTGCTGATCTGGGTGATGGGGCTGGAGGACGCCAAGGCGGGCCGCAAACCGACCGACGCGGAACATGCCGAAATCTGCCGCCTGTTCGAGGAAGCGCTCGATGCCGGTGCCTGCGGCTGGTCGGCGCAGCGTTTGCTGCCGGACGGACCTTCGTCGGTGCAGATGGATTACGACGCGACGCCGATGGTGACCGACGTCATGCATGACGAGACCTGTGAGCTGTTGGCCGGTGTGCTGGGCCGGCGCAACGAGGGTTTCATGCAGATGACAATCTCCTCTGGGTCCTATCAGAACGACCGCGCCCATATGGAAAAACTGTCGCAGATCAGCGGCCGGCCGCTGCTGTGGAACGTAGTTCAGGCCTACGACCACAAACCGGAGGTGCATCGCGGGGCGCTGCGCTGGCTCGACGATTGTCGCGACCGCGGCGTGCGGGTCTACGGCCAGGGGCTGACGACGGATGCCGGCTTCACTTTCACATTCGAGGACTGGAATCTCTGGGACGACCGGCCGGCCTGGCGCGAAGCTACCGTGGGCAGCGTCGCGGAGCGTCTGGAGAAGCTGGCCGACCCGGACCGGCGCGAAGCGCTGAAGGCGCAGGTGCCGCTGACCGTCACCGGCCCGATCCCGGATATCGTCATCACCGGGCCCTGCAGTGATGAAACGAAGCCGTATCTCGATCATACGGTGGGACAGGTTGCCGAAGCGCTCGGCAAGCACCCGGTGGATGCGATGCTCGACATCGCGGTAGCCGATAAGCTGGAGATCGAATTCTTCGCTGCGCCGCCGAACGTGTCCAAGGTCCATCTCAAGGAAATCGTCGACAATCCGTGGGTACTGTTCGGTGTGTCCGATGGCGGGGCGCATACGAAGTTCCTGACCGCGGGCCGCTACCCGACCGAAACCTTGACGGAAATCGTGCGGGCCGAAGGTATGCTTAGCCTTGAAGAGGCCCATTGGCGGCTAAGCGCGCTGCCGGCAATGGTCGCAGGGTTTACCGACCGCGGGCAGCTCAAGGTCGGTGCGCCGGCGGACATCGTTGTCTACGACTACAAAAACCTCGCGATCACACCGAGCGAAATTGTGCACGATCTGCCGGGCGGCGAGTGGCGCCGTATCCAGCGGGCCGAGGGTTACCGCTATATCCTGGTCAACGGCCAAGTGACGATCGAGGATGACAAGGAAACCGAAACCTACTCAGGCCGATTGCTGCGCCATGGTGGCGGGATGCGCGTCGCGATGGCGGCGGAATAGGCGGCTTACTTCGAGACCATTTCCCAGACCCCCTGCCAGTCCGGCGGCGGCGGGTTCTTTACGTAATAGAGGCATCGATCCCGGTACAGGGCGGACGGGCCGTCGTCCGGCGCGTCTAGCGTCGTAACGCTGGCATTCAGAGTGGCGATCAGCTCTTGCGACATCGCACCTGCGTTCTCGTGGCAATTTCCCGCATAATTGACTGTCGATGGTCCAATTGTGTGTTCTTTTGGTTAACAAATCGTGAGCCGCAATCTAACCCATGGTTGGCTTTAGCGAGCCGAAACGCCCGAAATCGGCGCACAGAGCAGCGTTTCATTGCCGGATTCTGGACGGTAGCAAAGCTGCCGTCTACACTGAATTGCATGAAACGAAAACTGCATCTCAACCTTTTTATCCAGAGCCGCGGCCATCATGAGGCGTCTTGGCGGCATCCATTGGCCTCGCCGCTGGCAATGACGGATATCCGCTATTTCCAGCAATTGGCGCAACGCGCTGAGGCGGGGCTGTTCGACTCGATCTTTCTCGCCGACACGCTGGCCGTTTGGGACGATGTCGAGCGTGCTGCACGGACCTGGCTGGAGCCGCTGACGGTATTGGGGGCGTTGGCCGTCTCAACGCAGCGCATCGGTCTCATCGCCACCGCGTCGACGACCTATTCCGAGCCCTTCAATCTCGCCCGGCAGTTTGCGTCGCTCGATCATATGAGCGGCGGACGTGCGGGTTGGAACATCGTGACCACCTGGTCGGTGCCGGCGGCGAAGAATTTCGGCGGCGAAGGTCAGCAGAGCCATGACGACCGCTACACCAGAGCGGAAGAGTATCTGAGGGTCGCCAAGGATCTTTGGGACAGTTGGGCCGACGATGTGCTGGTCGACGATCGGGACAGTGGGCAATACGCCCATGCCGATCGCATCCTGCCCATCGACCATAAGGGCGACTATTACCAGGTTGCGGGACCGCTCAACATTCCGCGCGGTCCGCAGGGACGTCCGGTGCTGGTGCAGGCCGGATCGTCGACGACGGGCCGGCGCTTTGCGGCGCGGCATGCCGAGGCGGTGTTCACGGCACATATGGAGAAGGCGACGGCACAGGCCTTCTATAAGGACCTCAAGGCGCTGGTGGTTGAAGAAGGCCGGGCGGCGGATCAAGCGCTGATCCTGCCAGGTCTCAGCCCTGTCATCGCGGGGACGGAGGAAGAGGCGCAGCGCATTGCGCAGGAACTGAACGATCTCGCCGATCCGGAAATTGGCCGCAAGCGGCTGTCCGGGCGTTTCGGCGGGCACGACTTTTCGCATCTACCCTTAGATACGCCGCTGACACCGGGCGATTTTCCGGACCCGTCCACCGTGCAGGCGGCGCGCAGCCGGACCGAAGTGATTGTCGGGTTGGTACGGCGCGAGGGGCTGACCTTGCGGCAACTGCTTTCGAAGCTGGCGGGCGCGCGCGGGCACTTTGTCTTCGCCGGTACGCCGGAACAGCTTGCCGACCTGATCGAAGACTGGTTCACCGATGGCGCGTCGGACGGCTTCAATCTGATGCCGCCGATCCTGCCGGCGATGCTCGATGCGTTTGTCGACGAGGTCGTGCCGATCCTGCAGAGGCGGGGTCTGTTCCGTACCGAATATGAAGGGGAGACCTTGCGCGATCATTTCGGCCTAACCCGGCCGGAAAGCCGATTCTGGCCGGATCAGCGCGCGGCTGAATAAGAAGCGGGACAAGGACTGTGGCGGAAACGTTCGACTACGTGATCGTGGGCGCCGGCTCGGCTGGCTGCATCCTGGCGAACCGGCTGACGGCGGACGGAAAGAATACAGTGTGTCTGCTGGAAGCAGGACCGCCGGACTGGAATCCTTATATCCATATTCCGGCGGGCTTCATCAAGACGCTCACCAATCCGAATGTGAACTGGCTTTACGAGTCGGAACCCAGCCATTGGACCGGCGGCCGGAACATCGCCGTGCCGCGCGGCAAGACCCTGGGCGGATCGAGCTCGATCAACGGCCATATCTACAACCGCGGCCAGCGCATGGATTTCAACAGTTGGGCGCAGCGCGGCAATCAGGGCTGGGGCTATGCGGACGTGCTGCCCTATTTCCGGCGCTGCGAGACACGGATCGGCGGCGAGGACACCTTCCGCGGTCGCGACGGCAACATGACCGTGACCGATCTCAACTACAGCCATCCGCTGTGCGAGACCTTCATGGACGGCGCGGCCGAACTCGGTATCCCGCGCAACCCGGACTACAATGGTGAACGGCAGGAAGGCATCTCCTACGTTCAGCGCACCGCGAACAAGGGGCGCCGGATGAGCACGGCTCGGGCCTTCCTCAAGCCGGCCAAGTCACGGGCGAATTTGACCCTACGCACCCGCGCACACGCAACATGCTTGCTGCTGGAAAGCAAGAAGGCAGTCGGTGTTGCCTATGCCAAAGGAGGGCGTGGAGGGCGGACGGTGGAGGTGCGTGCGTCGCGCGAGGTCATTCTAAGCGGCGGCGCGATCAACTCGCCGCAGCTATTGCAGATGTCCGGTATCGGCCCGGGAGAGTTGCTGCGGTCGCTTGGCATAGGCCTGGTTCACGACCTGCCGGGGGTCGGGGAAAATTTGCGCGACCATTACGCCCCTCGTTTCAGTGGTAAGATTAAAAATAGTAAAACGATCAATGAATTATCGAGTGGATTTAACCTTGTAGGAGAAGCTGCTAAATATTTTGTCGGCGGCAAAAGCATCCTCAGTCTGAGCCCATCCATGGTTTATGGCTTCTGGCACACGGACCCCGGTTCGAAGAGCAACGATCTGCAGTTCATCTTTACGCCGGCAAGCTACAACGTCTACGTCCACGGCATGTTGAACGACTATCCGGGTTTCACCGTCGCGACCTGGCAGCACCGCCCGGAGAGCAAGGGATACGTCCGCGCAAAGACAGCCGACCCCTTCGACAAACCGACGATCCAGCCGAACTACCTGACTCACGAGACCGACCAACAGGTTACGATCAAGGCAATGAAGCTGTCGCGGGCACTGGGCGAGACGGAGGCGATGAAGCCTTTTTTTGACGGCTGGGAGTATCCGGACGCCGATCTGCGCAGCGACGACGAATTGCTGGACGCCGCACGCCATGTGGGTAATACCACCTTCCACGTGATGGGCACCTGTCGCATGGGACCGGAAAGCGACACGACCGCCGTCGTCGACGATCAACTGCGCGTGCGCGGTATGGAGAATTTACGGGTGATCGACGCGTCGATCATGCCGGCGATGGTGTCAGCCAACCTTAACGCGGCGACCATGATGATCGGCGAGAAGGGCGCGGACCTGGTAATGGGCAAGCCCGCGCTCGAACCCATCATCGTCCCAGACCTCTAGGAGCGAACGATGCCACGCGATGGAACGATAGAAGCGGAGCAGACGGCGGCGGAAAAGCTGCTCGAACTGGCCGAGTTCATGGATGACCTCGACAGCGATCTGCTGGACTTGCGCACCGTGCATCATGCCTGCGGTACTGCGCATTGCGCCTGGGGATGGGGCGAGGTCATCGGGCTGTTTCCGAAATCGCAGGGGGCAGATGCGGATTCCGTCTGGGCCGCCGAATGGGAAAGCGCGCAGGACGGCTGCAGCCGTATCCTCGGTCTAAGCGAGGCGCAGTTCCGGCATTGCTTCGGGATGGGCTATCAGTTCCGCAAGCTGGGCCGCCCCTACACGCCGGCCGACGTGGCACGACATCTCCGCGAGACGGCCAGCGCGTTGGGACGCGGCTAACGCGTCTTCATTGTGGTCACTTTACGGCGCCGTCTTTCTTGAGCTCGGCAACCGTCTCTCCGTCTAGCGTCAACCAATCGCGCAGCACGTCATCGGTGTGCTGCCCCAGCATGGGCGAAGGCTCGACCCGGGTCGGCCTGCCGTCCACGCGCACCGGCCAGGTCGGCATCTTGAAGGGTTCGTGCTGCGGATGGACCATGGTCTGCATGATGCCCCGTTGCTCGAAGGTGACATCGTTGTTGAGTTCCATCGTATCCAGCACCGGCCCGACCGGGATGCCTTCCTGGCCGATCTTCTCCATCGCGTCGTATTTGCTCTGGGTCCGGGTCCAGTTGCTGACGATCTCGTCCACTTCGGCCTCGTTCGCTACCCTGTCCCGCGGGGTGAGGTAACGTTCGTCGCCGATCAGATCCTCGCGTCCGACAACCTTCAGCAACCGGTTCCAGTGTTCCGGGTTCGCCGCGCTGGTCGAGATGTAGACATAGTCGTTCGAGCCGCCGGGCGCGCAGGGGAACAATCCTTTCGGCGCCGACTGGGTGTCCGCGATCTTGCTGCCGGCGCGTCCCGCTGGCTTGCCGGTCCGTCCAGTTGTTGCGAAGTTGGTGCGCATGTAGTGCAGGATCGCGTCCTGCATGGCGACCTGCAGATGATGCCCTTCGCCGGTTTCCTTACGTTTGTTGAGAGCGCTGACGATCGTGAACGCCATCACCATGCCGGTTCCCGTATCGCCGATGGAAATGCCCGGCCGGGTCGGCGGACCGTCCGCCTCGCCGGTCACGCTGAAGGTGCCGCCGGCAGCCTGGGCGATCATGTCAAAGGCGAGGTTCTTCTCATACGGGCTACCTTCGCCGAAACCCTTGATCTGGGCGTAGATGATGCCCGGGTTGATCTCTTTCACAACCTCATAGGAGAGGCCGAGACGCTCGATGGCGCCCGGGGCGAAGTTCTCCACCATGACGTCGGCGCCGCGGATCATGTCCTTGACCAGGGCCAGGCCCTGCTCCGACTTCAGATTGACGGCGATGGACTTCTTGTTGGCGTTGAAGACGTGAAAATAATAGGGGTCGTCGTCCGGCTGGCCGGGACGCAACCGGCGGCCGGGATCGCCCAGTTTCGGGTTTTCGACCTTGACCACGTCGGCCCCCATCCAGGCGAGCGCCTCGGTACAGGTGGTGCCGGCTTCGAACTGGGTGAAGTCGACGACCTTGACGTCTTCCAGGAATTTGAAATCGGCGATGTTCGCGACGGGTGCTGTGGTGGTGTCCGGCATGGCGGTGTCCCCTTGCTGGCCTGAAACGGTTTCGATTCAGCGGCAAGCTTGGCACAGCCGGAGGGGGCAGGCAAAGAAACGGCGCGTGGGAGGAAAATGCTCCCACGCGCCGCGATCTCTTCGCTGGAACGAAAGCGCTGCGTTTAACGGCGCCTTGTCCCGGTCTTCCGTCTTACGAATGCCACGCGAATTGCTGCGGCTTCCGGGATGAGCTTTGCGAGATGACGATGTTGACCAGCGCCGGACCGTCGAACGCCATCGCCTCGTCAAGCGCTTTCGGAATGTCGTTCGGGTCCGTGACAAAGGCGCCATAGCCGCCGAAGTCTTCCATCATCTTGTCGTAGCGCGCGCCATAGATCAGGGCGTTCGGCTTCATGTTCATCATCGGGTCTTCCGGAATTTCCGGCATGCCCGGGCCGATACCGCCATTGTTGAGGACGACGATCTTGGCCGGCATGTTGTACCGGGCCAGGGTCTCCATCTCCATGCCGGAGAAGCCGATCGCCGAGTCACCGGAGAGGTGGATGATCGGGCGGTCCGGATGTACGACGCAGGCCGCGATGGCGTGGCCGAGGCCGACACCCATCGTGCCGTAGGTGCCTGCGTTGAGGCAGGACCGTGCGTTGGAGACCGGCAACATCGTGAGACCGATATCCATCGTGCCGGCGCCCTCTGCGCTGAGAATGGCGTTTTCCGGCATCCAGGCCGCGATGTCGCGCAAGGCCCGGTAGTAATTCGCCGGTGCCTGGTCGTCGTTCAACTGTGCCTGAAGCGTGTTCCGGTTCGATTCGGTCTTTTCGTTAATCGCTGTCCGCCATGGCGTATCCGCCGGGTAGAACCACTGCCGGCCTTCGAGGGCCTGGTTCATCTGCGTCATGATCGACTTGCCGTCGCCGACGAGCGCCACTTCGGCGGGCTTGTTGTGGCCGATCTCTTCGGGCGCGATATCGAGCTGGATGACCTTGACGTCCGGCGAGAAGCGCGGTGGCAGACCGAAGTGGAAGATCCAGTTAAAGCGGGCACCCATCAGGAAGATGACATCCGCCTGCTGCAGTGCCAACGTGCGCGCGGCGGAGGCCGCAAGCGGATGTTCGTCGGGCATGACGCCCTTACCCATGGGAGAACGCACAAACGGGATCTGTGTGCGGTCTATGAAGTCGCGGACTTCGTCTTCGGCCTGTGCCCAGGCCATGCCCTTGCCGACGAGGGCGAGCGGCCGCTCGGCGGTCTCAAGCAGGTCCAGTGCCGCTTCGATATTTTCCTGCGGGGCGATCGTGCGCGGCGGTTCCGGCACGCGCTGGACTTGCACGATATCGTCGAGTTCGCATTCGCCGCCGATAATATCGTCCGGCATATCCAGGTAGCAGGCGCCCGGACGGCCGAACGTCGCATGCCGCGTCGCCATCTCGACATAGTAGGGGATGCGTTCGACGGTATCGATCTCATGCGCGAATTTACAGAACGGGGTGGCGATCAGAACTTGGCGCTCTTCCTGGAAGGCGCCCATGCCGCCGCGATAGGTCTCCGATGCGCCACCGATCAGAATCATGGGCCAGCAGTTCTGCTGGGCATTCGCCAGCCCGGCCAGGCCGTGCACGACGCCGGGGCCCGTCACGGTGATGCAAGCGCCGGGACGGCCGGTCATGTAGCCATAGGCCTGCGCGGCATAGGAGGCGGCTTGCTCGTTACGCATGCCGACATAGTTGATGCCTTCCTCTTGCGCGGCGGCGGCAATCGGGCCGACCGGGAAACCGACGACACCAAACAGATGGTCGATGCCTTGTTGTTTCAGACTCCTTGCTATCAGAGTCGCGCCAGTGATTTTCGTCATGTAACTCATCTCCCATCTTTTTTCATCTAAGGGTCCGACGCAGGAAGATAACCGACGACGCCAGTGCACACGAGTGCGGCAAATCTGCGTGGGTCCCCTCCAACTGATGCGCAGTGTAGACGCCGGGACATGAGGAATCCTAGTCCGACGGACAGGGAAAGTGAAATCCGCTGTTCAGAAGGGAGGTGATACCGTCCGACG
>CAJWOT010000117.1 GCA_913044215.1 uncultured Rhodospirillaceae bacterium
TGGCTGCGGCTCGGGTGCCGCAATTTGCGGATCGCCTTCGCTTCGATTTGGCGGATGCGCTCGCGGGTGACCGAGAAGGTGACGCCGACTTCTTCCAACGTGTGGTCGGTGTTCATGCCGATGCCAAACCGCATGCGCAGGATACGTTCCTCGCGTGCCGTCAGGCCTTCGAGCGCTTTCGTCGTCGCGAACCGGAGATCGGAGCGTACCGCCGCATCCAAGGGGATGACCGCGTTCTTGTCCTCGATGAAATCGCCGAGCTGACTGTTTTCCTCATCGCCGACAGGCGTTTCCAGGCTGATTGGGTCCTTGGCGATCTTTTGCACCTGACGGATCTTGTCGAGCGGGATGTCGAGCCGCTTGGCGAGTTCTTCGGGCGTCGGTTCCCGGCCCATTTCGTGCAGCATCTGATGCGACGCGCGCAGCACCTTGTTCGTGGTCTCGATCATATGGACCGGCACGCGGATGGTGCGCGCCTGGTCGGCGATCGAGCGGGTGATGGCCTGACGGATCCACCATGTCGCGTAGGTCGAAAATTTGTAACCGCGCCGATACTCGAACTTATCGACTGCCTTCATCAGGCCGATATTGCCTTCCTGGATCAGGTCCAGGAATTGAAGGCCGCGGTTGGTGTATTTCTTGGCAATTGAGATAACCAGCCGCAGGTTGGCCTCGACCATCTCTTTCTTGGCTTGACCTGCTTCGCGATCGCCCTTCTGGATCGCCTGCGAGATGCGGCGGAACTCGTCCAACGACATCCGCGTCGACTCGGCCACCGCCGCGACCTCGCCGCGCAGTGCCTTGATCTCGTCGCGATGCTTGGTCGCGAACTTTTTCCAGCCCTTGGTCTTCACGCGTGACATCGCGTTCAGCCAGTAGGGGTCCAATTCGCGGCCGATATACCGTTTAAGGAAATCGTCGCGCTTGACGCCGCAATCGGAGGCGAGGCGCATCAGTTTGCCCTCGAACTGCATCAGCTTCTTGCTGATGTCCCGGATTTCCTGAACCAGTTGCTCGATACGCTCTTCGTTCAGATGCACCTGCTGCATGCATTCGAGCAAGGTTTTGTAATGCTTGTCGTAAGTGCGGGCCGTCGAGGTGGCCAATGCCTTGCCGTCCAGCGTCAGCGCGAACTGTTTTTCGCGGAGCTTATGGAATTTGCGATATGTCGCCGCGATTTCCCCAAAATTCTCGAGGACGTCTTCGCGAACCGTCTCTTCCATGGTCGTGAGCGAGGCGGTGGCGTCTTCGAATTCTTC
Organism: uncultured Rhodospirillaceae bacterium; assembly: GCA_913044215.1. GTDB lineage: Bacteria > Pseudomonadota > Alphaproteobacteria > UBA8366. The sequence goes on from CAJWOT010000117.1 coordinate 1,260, forward strand.
CTCGTCGTCCGAGTCGTCATCTTCATTTTCCACCGGCGCAGCGTAGGTCTTGGGACCGCCCTGCGCGTGGATGTAAGTCGTGTCGAGATTGATAATGTCCCGAATACTGGCGGTCTCTTCCGTGATCATGCTGTACCAGTGCGCAACGGAGCGCATGGTCAACGGGCTTTCACGCAGCGCCGTGGTCAAGCGGTCGCGGCCCGCTTCGATGCGCTTTGCGATGGCAACTTCGCCTTCACGGGACAGCAGCTTTACGCTGCCCATTTCACGCAGATACATCCGGACCGGATCATCTGTGAGGCCTTGATCGTCCAAATTGCCCGTCGGTGCGGCTTTAACGACCGGTTTGGCTTCCTCGGCTTCAGACACGACGTCCGGCGCGTCGTCGTCGACAACGTCGATGCCCATTTCGGACAATGTCGACATCATATCTTCGATTTGTTCGGAGGAAACCTGCCCTTGCGGCAGGATTCGATTGAGCTGGCTTAAGGTAATGCTGCCACGCTCTTTGCCAGCGGCCAGGAGCTTTTCCGTCTCCCGCCCGATGTCATCTATGCCCAGCGTGGCTTGCGTTGCGTCTGTTTGATCGTGATTCTGCGGTTGCTCTATCGCTATTTCCATGATCTTCCGTTTTTTTGCGCCGCAATACCCACTTCGCCGCCGGCTGTGATTTTTATCTTGCCGGGCGTTGCAGTTGCGGACTCACTCCCCAAACCAAAGTCAATTTTCTGTGCGTCAAACGGTCGCAACAATGTCGTCACACCACGCATAGGAAAAGAGAATAATTTCGATATTTAATATCGTCTTTTCCAATATCTCGGAGTCGAGCGGAATCCGTGGCTTCTAGACGTTAACGCCTTAATCTATCAGGCGATCATTACGATATTGTGCCACCGTTGCGTCGAGGCCGTACACCGCATCTTGCAATACTTCGTCCGCCAAGTCGTCGGTGTGCACCGCGTAGACCGGATAGGAAAAAACCGGCGCGTTCGGCACTTTGCGCAGGGTCCCGTTCTGCAAATACGGCGTGCAAACGCGCCGCGGGAAATAGCCTGCCGCGTTAGCCCGGACCAGATAATCGATGCCCAGGACGCCAAGGTCCAACGACATGTGAGGCCGGCTGATATCGGGAAAATTCAAGGCATGATCGCTGCGAAACTCCGGCCCCCAATTGACGAAGACGTAGTCGTCGCCCATAAGCGGGTCCTTCGCACCAGGGCTCGCCACCAGGATCATGTCATCATTGAACAGCTTTCGGACCTGCAAACCGCTGCGTTGCTGCGGTCTGTACATGACGGCGATGTCCAAGGAACCTTCCAGTAGGTTGTGCATCAGCACGTCGTTATAACCGACCTCGCACTTGATCGAGATCGCCGGGGCTTCGGCGTGCATCCAGGCGAGCCACGCGACGAGAAAGCTGCCCCAGACGCTCATCTGCCCGCCGACGCGCAAAACCGCGGCGGTCTTGTCGCCGACACCGACCTCGAGGCAAGCCTGATCCCAGATCCGCGCCATAGCAACGGCGTGCTTGGCGAATTCGCGGCCATTATTTGTCAGGGAAGCGCCGCTCTTGTTGCGCGCGAAGACCTTGACTCCAAGTTGCTCTTCCAGGGCGCGGATTCGCATGCTGACCGTGGATTGGGTCACATGCACGCGCTCTGCGGCAGAGACGAAGCTACCGGTCTCTACGACCGCAAGAAATGTCCGGATGTTCGTAATGTCCATAGACTGGTCCGGTCGTGACGTTCGATGGAAATAGTATTCGACAATCGAATATGAATAATCAATCGAATTCGAGTTATCTTTGTCCGCATAACGCCGCCAAACGGTGTGGTGGAGGCGAACCGGAGCGGCGACTTCGGGCAAGGTGCATGGAATTTGTTTCGCTTCGAGGGGAAGTCTAAACTTTTCCCAGGGTGCCGAAGCGCGCCGGGAAGGCAGAACGTATGGGTTTGTCGACCACAAATGAGACGCCGCCGATGCTGGAAGCGGTGGTGCGCGGCCGTAAGGCGTGGCGTCGCGATACCTTGCGCCGTGACGATTGGTTCGTCCCGATTCCAGAAAAGTGTCTTGCCGAGATCGCGGCTGTGGTCGATCGATTGCGCGAGAACCCGATGGCGACGATCGCGCTCGACCGCAACGACTACCAGCTTGCCGCTTGCACTCGACTGATGAAACGTGTGCGCGGCGTGCTGGCAACGGGTGCCGGGTTCGCGATACTCGATAAGTTGCCCGTCGATCGATATTCGAAAGAAGAACTGACGGCGATCTATTGGCTGTTGAGCGGTATGATTGCCCGTCCCGTTGCGCAATCCTTCGACGGGACACTGCTCTACGACGTGCACGATACCGGCAAAAAGATCGCAACGCGCATCCGCGGCGACAAAACCAATCAGAAACTTGCCTGGCACACGGATTACGGTTTCAACCACCCGCCACCCTTCTTCGGGCTTATGGTCCTGCGCACGGGTAAGGCCGGTGGCGAGAGCGCCATCGTAAGCCTGGGACATGTGCACAATGTGATGCGGCGGGATTTTCCGGATCAGTTGGCGCGCCTCTACAAACCCTTCTATTGGAACCGCCAAGGCGAACATCCGCCGGGCGACCCGATAACGAACGTCAACCCGATATTCCGTTATGAGGCGGACCGGCTGCGCGCCAGGGTGAACCTGCGCCTCCTTCAGGTCGGCTACCAGTTGATGGACGAGCCGATGGACGATGACGGGATCGCTGCGCTTGAGGCGCTCTACAAGGTGATGGACGATCCGGCCAATCATTTCGATTTCTCGGTTGAAGCCGGACAAATCCAGTATTTGAACAATTGGTGGTGCGCCCATCAGCGCGCCGACTATGTCGATTTCGAGGAGCCGGACAGGCGCCGGCATCTCGTGCGCATCTTTCTGCGCGACGGAGGTGCGCGCAGCTATATGGGGTGAGGGAAACATGCCGAAGGTACTGACGGAGCAACAGATCGCCGATTATCGCCGCGACGGGTACCTGTTTCCCGTGCCGGCGATGAGCGAGGCGGAGGCTGGGCGCTATTTCGGCCAATTGCAGGCCTACGAAGCGGATAGTCTGGGCGGTTTGGTGAGCGCGGTCGGCGGCGCAGCGCGGTTCAAGAACCATTTGCTGCTGACCTGGGTGAACGATCTGGTGCGCCATCCCGCTATTTTGGATGCGGTGGAGGACCTGATCGGTCCTGACATCTTGTGCTACACCAGTACTTTCTTCGTAAAGGAACCGAACAGTCTGGAAGTGGCCGCCTGGCATCAGGACGCGACCTATTTCGGCCTGCGCCCGCACGATCACGTCACGGCCTGGCTGGCCTTTACCGAGTCGACGTCGGAAAGCGGCTGTCTGGAATTCCTGCCGGCGCGCAACGCTCATCGTCAGCACAAGCATCGGAACGATGCGGTCGCCCATAGTGTCAATGGTGGAAAACAAGCGATCGTCGAGGATTTCGATCTGGACGGGGCCGTTATGGCGCCACTCAGGCCGGGAACGTTCTCGCTGCACAACACGCTGTGCATCCACCGCTCGGCGCCGAACAAGTCGGCCAACCGTCGTATCGGAATCGGCATCAGCTACGTGCCGACCAGTGTCGAACATATCGGCACCCAGCGCATGCCGGCGATGCTCGTCCGGGGCACCGACAGTTACGGCCATTTCGAACTGGAACCGGAGCCCGTGAGCGACCTCGACGATGCGGCGCGCGCGGCCCATGAAGAGGCCTACAAGGCCTACCGGGCGAACTACAATGAACAGCTTGCCTGGCACCAGGAAGGGCGGGGGCTGTAGACCGTTTCTCCCGAGAATTTGCTTACGCAAACGCCTAGTGCGTCGTGTAGCCGCCGTCGATGATCAGGTCGGTTCCCTGCATGTAAGTCGCGTCCGTCGCGGCGAGATAGAAGGCCAGTTCCGCGATTTCCTCCGGTTCGCCGAACCGGCCGGAGCGAAGATAGGTGCCGCGCGTGTTGATGTAGTCCGGGTCTTTTTCCAGCCGGTCGAGGATCGGCTGGGTCAGGATCGGGCCGGGGCTGATCGAATTGACGATGATGTTTTCCTCGCCCAGTTCGAACGCCATCGTCTTGGTCAGATGAATCAAGGCCGCCTTGGTCAGCCCATAGATCGCCCGCTTGTCGAAGGCGACGGAGCCCATCTGGCTGGCGATATGAATGATCCGGCCGCCACCCTGCTTGCGCATTGCCGGCAGTACGGCCTGACTGGCGAAGAAGGCGGCGGCGACGTTGACGGCGACGATCTTGTCGAATTCGGTGCGGGTGAACTCTCCGAACGGTTTGTGATCGCGAATGCCCGCATTGTTGACCAGGATGTCGACACGGCCGTGCGTTTCCAAGGCAATCTCGATCATCGCTTCCGGTGCGCCCGGTTCGGCCAAATCGAACTGTCCCGACTCGATCTTGGCGCCATTCGGGCTAAGGGCGCGGCAGGCCTCTACCGCGTCTTTGAGCTGCTGCTCCGTGCCCTCCGCGACGAGATAGAGCGCCGCGCCTTCCGCCGCGTAGCGCCGCGCGATCGCATTGCCGATACCCTTTGGAGTCGAGGCGCCGGTAACGACCGCGACCTTGCCGCCCAACCCGTCTTTCAAGCCGCTCATGGATTTAACCCTCAGTTGCGCCAGTCGGTGCCGATCTCCTGATCGACTTTCCGGATCATGGCGGGCCATTGCATGTTCTTCGATGCAAAGCCGTCTTTGCCGAACAGTTTTGCCGCCAACTCGATCGTCTCGTCCTGCACCTTCTTGTCGGGCAGCTTCAGCTTTTGGCCCATGCTCAAAATGTCGACCTGGTACTGGCAGGCCATCTCCATTCGGTACATCCAGAAGAAGGCCTCGCCGATCGTCTCGCCGACCGTCAGCAGGCCGTGATTTCGTAGCACTAGAATCCGCGCATCGCCGAGATGCTCGACGATGCGCGCGCGCTCGTCATGATCCAGCGCCACCGACTCGTAATCGTGATAGGCGACGAAGGGGATCAGGGTCAGTGCCTTCTGGTGATAGGGCAGCAAACCATCCTCCATGCAGGCGACGGCATTGCCCGCGCGCGTGTGCGTGTGCAGCACGGCGTTCATGTCGTCCGACGACATGTGAACGGCGGAGTGGATGGTGAAGCCGGCCGGGTTGATGGGCAGCGCGCTATCGCTCAGCATATTGCCGTCCTCGTCGACCTTCACCAGCGACGAGGCCGTGATCTCGCTGAACAGCATGCCGTAGGGGTTGAGCAGGAAATGATCCGTGCCCGGAACGCGCAGGGAGATGTGCGTGCCGAACAGGTCGCTCCAGCCGTAATAGTCGACCAGCCGGTAGCAGGCGGCGAGGTCGCAGCGGGCCTCCCATTCCTCCGGGCTGTATTCGCTGGGGACGGGGCCGAATTTGCTGAGGCCGGCAGAGGTCATGGGGCTTCCTTTCCACGTCGCATATTTGACCGGCCGGACCATAGCGTTTCCCGACCGATCGCCAAAACGGTCCATTAACGCAATGCGCGCATCCAATCGAGGTAGGCGGCAGCGCCGGCACGCATATCCACCTTCGGGTCGAAGCCGAGGTCTCGCGTGGCGGCGGCGATATCCATCGGTGCCCGTGTCGTCGGCACTGCCGATGCCCCTGCTTCGAAGGCGATATCAGCGTCGGGGACCAACTCCGAAACAATTGCCGCCACCTCTGCGTCGCTGGTCATTTCGCGGTGGCCGATATTGTACGCCGCCAACGGCGGTTCTGGCGCGTCGAGCGCGAGCGCCAGCGCATCCACCACATCGTCACGATAGACATACTGATAGCGCGCACTGCCATCGCCGTCCGGCCGTGAAGGTTCGCCCTTCATCGCATCCTCGAGCAACGTCTTGACGAAGGACCGGGTGGTTCTGCCTGGGCCGTAGACCCGCCCGATGCGCAAGGCGATCCCGCTCAGCCCAAGTTCCGCACGGTAGGCATGGATCAGTGCGTCGCCGGCGGCTTTCGTGGCGCCATAGACGTCGACAGGCCGAAAGGGGCCGCTCTCCGTCAGCGGCGCTTCGCCCTCGACCGCACCGTAGGCGGCGATGGAAGAGCAATGCACGAATCGCTTCACGCCGAAATGCAGTGCCAAATCCATCAACTGAGCCGTCGCGGTGATGTTGATGGCGCAGACATCGAGCGGCCGGTCGGGTGCCACCATCGGGCCGGAGATGCCGCCGCAATGGACGACCCCGTCGAAGCCGTAGCGCTCGAATAGGCCCTGCAGCGTCTTGGTATGGCGCAACTCGCCCATTTCAACGGCGTAACCCGGGTCGCCACCCTGGGGCAGGCCGAGATCGAACCCGACGACGCTGCGGCCCGCTGCAGCAAGTTTCTGGGCAAGCGGCCGGCCGAGCATGCCGTTGGTGCCGGTGACGAGGATTTTGCTGGGTTTGTCTGTCATGGTTCGTTTGTCTCGCGGTGTGATGCGCTAGCATGGCCCGGCACGAGCAGCCGACGCAAATGTGCGAGGGGGAGGACAGTAGGGCGTGACGATCCATCGACGCGTCTGGCGCATGGCGGGACCGATCATCCTGTCAAACGTGTCGGTGCCGTTGCTCGGCGCCGTGGACACGGCGGTCGTCGGTCATCTGCCGCATGCCTACTATATCGGCGCCGTCGGGGTCGGCGCGGTAATCTTCAGTTTCATTTTCTTCATTTTCAATTTTCTGCGCATGGGTACGACCGCGCCTACCGCGCAGGCGGTTGGTGCCGGCGATTGGGCGGAAGTACGCGCCATGCTGGGCCGCGCCTGGTTCCTCGCCCTGGCGATAGGCGGCGGCTTGATCCTGCTGCAACTGCCGATCGTGACGTTCGCGATCTGGATCGTTGAGGCGAGCGGCGAGGTCGAAACCCTGGCCGAGCGCTATTTCCTGATCCGTATCTGGGCCGCGCCAGCGGCACTGTCTACCTACGCGATCATCGGCTGGTTCTACGGCATGCAGGAAGCCCGTATTCCCCTGGTCCTGCAGGTTGGAATCAATGTGGTGAATATCCTGCTCGACCTGCTGTTCGTTTTCGGCTTCGGCTGGGGTGTCGAAGGTGTCGCCGCCGCGACGCTGATCGCGGAATATTGCGGCGTGGCAGCCGCGATCTATTTTGTACGCCGCCATTTGAAGCGCCTGCCGGAAGCGGAAAGCCGGGTGCGGGTGTTCGATTTTGCGAAGATGAAGGGCATCCTGACCTTTAACAGCTTCATCTTTCTGCGGACGCTCTGCGTCGTTTCCGGGTCGGCCATTTTCATGACCCAAGGCGCGAAGCTGGGCGACGTGCCGCTGGCCGCGAACCATGTGCTGTACAATTTCATGCTCATCACCTCCTTTGGTCTCGACGGCCTCGCGAACGCGGCAGAGGCGCTGATCGGACAGGCAACCGGGCGCCGCGATCGCCGCGCTTTCGACCAGGCGGCGCGCGCCGTCCTGCTCTGGTCCGGTGTGGTCGGTGTGATCAATTTTCTGATCTATTGGCTCTTCGGCGCGGCGATTGTCGCGCTCCTCACGGATATCGAGGCCGTTCGCGTGGCTGCGGCCGAATTTCTGCCCTGGGCGATCGTCATGCCGCTGGTCTCCGTCTGGGCCTACACCTTCGACGGTATCTTTCTGGGCGCCCGCCGGGCACGCACCATGCTGGCCTGCATGCTGTTCTCTTTCGCGGTCTACATGGTGGCAATGTTCACGCTGTTGCCCGCCTACGACAACCACGCGCTGTGGCTGGCGCTGAACGCATTCCTCGGATTCCGGGGCCTGACCTTGATGCTGTGCTATCCGCGTCTGCGCCGGGAACTGAAGATGGATTAGGTCGTCGATTGCAAATTCGGGTCCCGCCCGTCATTTTGAATACTCAAAACACACTCCGAGCCCGGTCATTCCAATTCATGAGCAACGTCACCCTGCATACGCCTATGTCCCGTCCGGTGCTCCGCAAGAATGCGTTGCTGTCCGTGCTCGGCGGTGTCGCTGGGCTGACGGTTCTCTTCTTTATCGTCCGCCCCGCTTTGCCCGCAGCCTGGTCGACGCCGGGCAGTCCGGAGCTTTATCTGACCGGCGTGTTGGGTGCGCTGCTGTGCCTGATCCCCTTCGCTTTCTCGGTTGCAAAACGGTCTGGCAAGGCGGATAGCCCGCCTGCCTGGTTTATCGGTCACGTTCTGGCGGCGACCGTCGGCGTGGCGCTTCTGGTCGTTCATTCCGGCCTCTACGTGCGGCGGCCTCCGGCCCTTCTTTTGGCAGGTGGGTTTTTCCTGGTCGTGCAAGGGGCTTTGGCCCGCGCGTATCTTGCGCATCAGATATCTGGCATTTTCGGCGGCAAGTACGCGGCGATTGTTGGCGCCGGTGCGGTCGATAAAACGCAGATGCGGGCGATCATCGACGCGAAGATATCGCTGCTGGGTCAGCTTGATCCGGGCGCGGCGGAAGCACTGTTCTCGCCGACCTTGTCGCACTGGCTGCGGCATCCGTTCCTGAGCTACAGGTACGTGAAGCTGGCGAAGGCGGAAGAGAATTTGATCGGCCAGCGGCGCGCGATTTCTCCGATCCTGGCCTATTGGCGCGCCTTGCATATCGGGGTCGCCTTCCTGTTTCTGGTGGGATTGATCGTGCATGTGATTACCGTAACTTTCTTCGCCGGCTATGTGGCCGATGGCGGTCCGGTCACCTGGTGGCATCTCGCCACGTGGGGGGCGCCATGAGCCAGCTTGCCCTGATGATCGACATGGCGCGTTGCATCGGCTGCAAAAGCTGCGAGGCGGCCTGCAAGCAGGAGCACGGGCTGGGCCCGCATGAGTACCGCAACAAGGTGCTGTGGCTGGAGGCGCCGGGCACGCCGCATGTCGACTTGCTGACCGTGAGCTGCCAGCACTGCGAGCGGCCTGCCTGCTTGCGCGCTTGCCCGGTCAATCCGAAGGCGATCCATAAAGATCCGGAAACCGGCGTCGTCGCCGTGAACGAAGATCGCTGTACCGGGTGCGGCGAATGCGTGACGGCTTGTCCCTACGGCGCGATGGGATTCGATCCGATCGACCATCATGCGGTGAAGTGCGATCTGTGCGCCGACCGGCGCGGCCGCGGCGATACACCGGCGTGCGCCAGTGTCTGCCCGACGACGGCCATACGTTTTGGCGAACGGAAAGACCATCTCGCCGCCGTGGCGGAAGAGGGTCGTGAGCCGATCGACCATGATCATTTCCTGATGGGACCCGCGACGGTTTATTTGCCGCCGGACCGCCAGCGGGACAACAGTGAAGACCTCAAACTGATCGCTCTGATGGAAGATCAGTCGAGCCGCGACCCGCTAAAGACCGTGACCCGCGAAGGACCCTATGGCGCCGATCGCGAGATGCGCACAGCCGATCGCGTGGTCCCAGGTTCCTGTAATGTTTGCTTCAACGGCTGCCCGGTGAAGTTCCATCTCAAGGACGACAAGGTCGTCGGGATCACCGGCAATGACGAGGACCCCGCTTTCAAGGGACATATCTGCCCCAAGTCGCAGATGACGCTGCAGCTCTACAACAATGAGCGCCGGCAGACTCGGCCGATGAAGCGGGTCGGGCCTCGCGGCTCCGGGCGGCTGGAGCCGATCTCCTGGGAGCAGGCGCTGGATGAGATCGCGGCCAAGCTGCTGGAATTGCGGGACCGGCACGGTCCGGAAACCCTGGCGCTCTTCTCCGGCACGCGGTCCGGCATCATCACGAACCAGGGCTATGTCCGGCTGTTCCAGCAGATGTGGGGAACACCCAACCAGGAGAGCACTGAGCCTTACTGTTCCTCTTCCAAGAACCTGACCTTCGGCATGGTGCAGGGCAACCGGGCGCTGCCCAACACCTATACACCGACCGACATCGGCAGCGCGGAACTCTACGTCTATATCGGCGATAATCAGGCGGAAACGCGGCCGGTCTATTTCGGCATGATCAATGAGTGGCGTCGGCAAAACGGCGCGCGGATGATCGCCATCGATCCGCGTCTCAGCGCGACTGCGAACAAGGCGGATGAGTGGCTGGCAATCCGCTCCGGCACCGACTTGGCGCTGGTACTCGCGATGATCAATCATATCTTCACCAAGGGATTGCACGACGAGCATTTCTGCGAGAACTGGATCGAGGGGTGGGAACGCTGGCGCGATTATCTCGACCGGCAGGGGTATACGCCCGCCTGGGCGGCGCCGATCACGGATATCCCGCAAGAGAAGATCGAGGAACTGGCCGAGGCGATCGCGACTGTCGATGGCTGCATGATCTATGGCAGCCGCGGCATCAACCAGCACTCCAACGGCACGCAAACGAACCGCGCGCTGATGTTCCTGGCCGCGATGACCGGCAACTGGGCGCGGCCGGGCGGCGGCTACTTCAACATCTCGTCGGCGATGTTCATCCAGGCGAATGCACCCGAAGATCGCCGGACCACACCGGACCGCCCGGCGGTGGGCCGGACGCAATCCGCCTGGCTGCGGGCGATGACGGAAGGCGAGCCTTATCGCATCTCGGCGATGATCGGTTCGAACAATCCGTTTTCGCTTTGGCCGTCGCAGGAGCATGTCCGCGCCGCGGCGCAGGCGCTCGACCTTTATGTCCATATGGGCCTGTTCGAAAACGAGGCGAACCAATTCGCCGATTATGTCTTGCCGGTAGCGAGCGGGATCGAGAAGGGGGGCATCAGCCGGGCTTCGGAGGAACGTCGCATTGTCTGGAACGACAAGCTGATCGAACCGCCGGGCGAGGCACGGTCGGACGGCTGGATCTGGATCGAGCTGGGCAAGCGACTGGGTTTCGGCGACGTGCTGAAAGAGGAATACAAGGACACAGGCACCTTTTGGGACGAGATGTGCGCCGGCAGTCCCTTCCTGCGCGGGTGCACGTCGGAAGCGTTTCGGGCCAGCCCGACGCGTACACTGCGCTTTCCCATGGACGAGAACGGCGAAGCGCCGGAGACGATGTATCTCGAAGGCACCACGGCGCTCGGCCAGTCGGAAGGCAAACGCTTTCCGACTGAGACCGGCAAGCTCGAATTCTGGACCGAGGAGCAGGAAGCCGCGTTCGCGGAAATCGGACTGTCGGCGCTTCCTGAATTTTACAGCGAAAGGGAGCAGCTCATCGAACTGCCCTATATCGAGCGTGAGGGTGAGATTGGCGGGATGGAACAGCCCGCGATGTTCTCGGAGCGTCGGACCTACAACCGGCCGGCGCGCATCGTACAGGGGTCGAACGATTCCCCCGGTGCGCGGCTGCGGGCACAGGGCTACGACACCGAACTCGTCACCGGCAGGCCGCCGGCGCCGCATTTCCATTCCTGGACCCATGATTTCTGGCAGGCACAGGAAATGTGGCCGGACCTCTACGTGCAGATGCACCCGGACAAGGCGGCCCAACTGGGCATCGCGGACGGCGAGGTGGCGCGGGTCGAGACGACGGACGGTGTGGTCGAAGCGCGCGCCTGGGTACGCGACGGCATTCGGCCCAATACGGTCTACATCCCGCTCGGCTGGGGTGAGAAGCAGCCCTACAACCCTTGGCGCCCGGTCAACTATCTGACCGATCACACGCAGCGCGACCCGATGGCCGACCAGACCAATCTGAAGACGCGGCTGTGCAAGGTGACCGCGGTTTAGGGAGACCGCACAGGGTTTCACAACCGTGTCAGTGCATATTGCCCGCTGCCTTGTCTTGTCCTAGCTAAGGGACATGTTGAGGGTCGCATTCCTGCTCGCACTGCTTTTCCCGGCC
>CAJWOT010000118.1 GCA_913044215.1 uncultured Rhodospirillaceae bacterium
CAAGTTTTACCGTTTCGAATTTGGACCGCACGGTGGCCTTTTTCGTGGAGGCGCTGGGCTTCGAAGTGATCTCACGCGCGCCACGCGACATCGCCGTCATTTCGCGGATCACCGGTGTCGAAGGCGCGGATATCGAGGTCGCTTACGTTCAAGGGCCGGGCCACCGGTTGGAGCTTATCCAATATCACGCACCGGAAGGGCGGGAACGGGTGCAATCGCGGCCCTGCGACACCGGTTTTGCGCATATCGCCTTCGATGTGGACGACATCGATGCGGCTATTGGCGCTTGCGCGTCACACGGGGTCTTGCCAATCGGCGATCCCGTGCCGGTCGACAACGGACCAAACAAGGGTGGCCGCGTCGTCTACACGCGTGATCCTGATGACGTAACGATCGAATTCATCGAAAAACCTGGCGGTTAATGTCACGTGAACCTGACTTCTGCTTCGCCTAGGCCATCCACAACAACGGTTACCGTGTCGCCCGCGCCGACCCACTGCGTTTCCACAATGCTGCCGGTCAGTACGATCTGGTCTTTTCGCAATCCGCAACCTCGCTGAGACAAGGTATTCGCGAGCCAGGCCAGCGCCTCGAACGGATGCCCCATAACCTGCATTCCCGTACCGGTACCAACCTCGGCGCCGTTAACGCGCATCGCCGCGTTGGTTGTGGGCAAATCGAGCGCTTGCCAATCGCTACGCGCTGGGCCGAGGACGCATCCCGCGCCGAAGAAGTCATCGGCGATCAAGGTCGCCGCATTCAATGACGGATAGTCGACATAGCGATCGTCCACGATTTCGATAGCCGGTATGCAGGCGCTTACCGCGTCCGCCACGGTGTCGCGTGTGAAGGGCGCATCACTCGGCAACAGATCACGCCCCAGCCGCGTGGCGATCTCACACTCGACGCCGACGCGGCGGTACTGGTTGTGCGGCAATGTTGCGGGCGACGAAAAAATATCGGTCGCCTGGATGCCGCCGCCGCAGGGCTGGTCGATCTTGAGAAACTTCTGCATGACAGCGGTCGTACAGCCGATTTTATAGCCGGCGACGGGAATTCCGAGTGCTTCGTGCAGCGCGTCCTGCACGGCGTAACCTGCTGACATGTCGGGTATCTGACAATCCTCAGGCAGCGCGTCGAAGCGCACGCTTTCGCGCCGCGCCCGCGCCAGGGCACCGGCGGCGCGGGCAATCTGGTCAGGCGTCATCGGCAATCCTCCGTAATCTATCCAAGGCACCCTGCAGGATGTAGGCGGCTGCCATCTTGTCGACCACATCCGCGCGTTTGCGTCGCGACATGTCTGCTTCGTCGATCAGCACCCGTTCGACGGCTGCCGTCGACAACCGCTCGTCCCAAAACACGATCGGCTGTTCCATGCCGCGTTGGATCAAGTTCGTGGCGAACTGGCGGGTCGACTGACAGCGCGGCCCTTCCGAGCCGTCCATGTTGATCGGCAAACCAAGCACCAAACCGCCGACGCCCCGATCCGCGATCAACCGGTCGAGTTCGGCGGCGTCCTTACCGAATTTGGTTCGGCGGATCGTGTCGATCGGGCTGGCGACCATGAAGGCCGGATCGGAGAGGGCGAGACCGATCGTCTTCGAGCCCAGATCGAGGCCGAGCAGGCGGGTGCCCGGGCGCATATTCGCTCGCAGTTCCTCTAAGGGACAGATAGCCATGTTTTCGTTGATCTATTGACTGGTTTTGACGGTGCTTGCTTGCGGCATAATGCACGCTTCGGCAGCCCTTGTCGCCGTTCGGGGCCGGTGATAGTTTCCGCGCCGCCAACACCCGGAGAAGCAGCATATGTCGCTCGACAAAGATACGGTGCGCAGGATCGCCACCTTGGCCCGCATACGGGTAGATGAAGACGCGCTTGAGCCGCTGGCGGGCGAGTTGAACAATATTCTGGGCTGGGTTGAGCAGCTTAATGAAGTGGACACAGAAGGTGTGCCGTCGATGACATCGGTTGTCGAAACGGAGCCGTTCAAACGGTCCGATACAGTCGATGATGGCGGCAAGGCCGAGCAGGTTCTTGCCAATGCGCCGGAGGAAGCCGAACAGTTCTTCGTTGTCCCGAAGGTGGTCGAGTAATGGCTGCGCTGACCGATCTGACCCTGGCGCAGGCCCGTGACGGGCTGGCCGCCGGCGAGTTCACCTCCGTCGAACTGACCGAGGCACATATCGCGGCGACCGAGGCGGTGCGGGATCTGAATTGCTATATCCTGGAAACACCGGAAGCCGCGCGCGAGATGGCGCAAGCCGCAGACGACCGCCGCGTGCGGGGCGAGGGCGGATCGCTCAATGGCCTGCCGATCGCGATCAAGGATCTGTTCTGTACGACGGGCGTCCAGTCGACCGCCGGCAGCCATATTCTGGAAGGCTTTGTACCGCCTTACGAATCAACCGTGACCCGTCAGCTTTGGGATGCCGGGGCCGTGATGTTGGGTAAGACCAATCTGGACGAGTTCGCCATGGGCTCCTCCAACATGACGAGTTATTTCGGCCCGGTGATGAACCCTTGGCAACGCGCGGGGGACGCTGCTGCGAAGCTTGTGCCCGGCGGGTCGTCTGGCGGATCTGCCGCGATCGTTGCGGCACGCGGCGCTCTAGCGTCGACCGGTACGGATACCGGCGGTTCGATCCGGCAACCGGGATCGTTCTGCGGCATCGTTGGGATGAAGCCGACCTATGGCCGCTGTTCGCGCTGGGGCATCATCGCGTTTGCGTCGTCGCTCGACCAGGCCGGTCCCCTAACGCGGACGGTTGAGGACGCGGCCATCATGCTGGGTGTGATGGCCGGGCACGATCCAAAGGATTCGACCAGCGTGAACGTGCCGGTGCCGGATTACGAAGCGGCGCTTGGCACCGGTGTGAAGGGCCTGCGGATCGGTGTCCCGAAGGAGTGCCGGCTCGAAGGGACCCCGGCAGAGATTGAAGGGTTGTGGCAACAGGGGATCGAATGGCTGAAAGCGGCGGGTGCCGAGATCGTCGATATCAGCCTGCCACACACGAAATACGCACTGCCGGCCTATTACATCGTCGCCCCGGCGGAAGCATCGTCGAACCTCGCGCGATATGACGGGGTGCGGTACGGCCTGCGGGTGGACGGCGACTCGCCACAGGAGATGTACGAGAACACACGCGGCGAAGGGTTCGGGGCCGAGGTCAAACGCCGTGTCCTGATTGGGACTTACGTTTTGTCGGCTGGATACTACGATGCCTACTACCTGCAAGCTCAGAAGGTGCGTACCCGCATTGGCCAGGACTTCCACGAAGCGTGGGAGAAAGTCGATGCGATCTTGACGCCGACGACGCCGAGTGCCGCCTTCGCGCAGGGCGAAAAGATGGATGATCCGATCGCGATGTACTTGAATGATGTGTTGACGGTGCCGGCTTCAATGGCCGGACTGCCGGCGATTTCCGTTCCTGCAGGTCTGTCAGGCGATGGGCTGCCACTCGGCTTGCACGTCATTGGCCGGCCTTTCGATGAGTCGACAGTGTTCAAGGTCGGCCATGCGATAGAAGAAGCCGCGAATTTCACCGCGACACCGCAACTGATGGCGGGAGGCCGCTAATGTCGGACTTGCTGAAAGGCCGCACCGGCGAGTGGGAAATGGTGATCGGGTTGGAGGTGCATGCGCAGGTTATCGCCGACGCAAAGCTGTTCTCCGGTGCCGCAACCGACTTTGGGGCGGAGCCGAACGAGCAGGTGAGTTTCGTTGATGCCGGCATGCCCGGCATGCTGCCAGTGCTGAACGAGGCATGCGTCGAGCAGGCGGTCCGTACCGGCCTCGCTTTGAATGCCGAAATCAATCTGCAATCGATCTTTGCCCGAAAAAATTATTTCTATCCGGACATGCCTCAGGGCTATCAAATTTCGCAATATGAGGATCCGATCGTTGGCGAGGGCGAGATCGTCATCGACCTGCCGGATGGCGAGACCCGCACGATCGGGATCGAGCGGTTGCACATGGAACAGGATGCCGGCAAGTCCGTACACGACCGGCATCCGACCAAGACCTATATTGATTTGAACCGGTCCGGCGTGACCCTGATGGAAATCGTCTCCAAGCCGGATATGCGCTCGGCCGAGCAGGCCGCGGCCTATGTGACCAAATTGCGTGCGATACTGCGCTATATCGGCTCGTGCGACGGCAACATGCAGGAAGGCTCGCTGCGCGCCGACGCCAACGTTTCGGTGCGCCGGCCCGGCGAAGCG
Source organism: uncultured Rhodospirillaceae bacterium (assembly GCA_913044215.1). Lineage (GTDB taxonomy): Bacteria > Pseudomonadota > Alphaproteobacteria > UBA8366. Next base: position 4,223 of record CAJWOT010000118.1, read on the forward strand.
TTGGGCACCCGTTGCGAAATCAAAAACCTGAACTCGATCCGTTTCATGCGCCAGGCCATCGATTACGAGGCCGCGCGCCAGATCGAGATTATCGAAGACGGTAGTGAGATCGAGCAAGAGACGCGGCTGTTCGACTCCGGTCGTGGCGAGACCCGTTCGATGCGCTCCAAAGAGGACGCGCATGACTACCGTTACTTCCCCGACCCGGACCTGCTTCCGTTACGGTTGGAGCAGGGTTATGTCGACGCGCTGAAAGCATCGTTGCCGGAACTTCCGGAAGCCAAGAAACAGCGGTTCATGGAAGCGTTCGGGCTCTCCGCCTATGACGCCAGCGTCCTGGTTGCCGAACGAGAGACGGCGGATTACTTCGAAACGGTCGCCGAGGGCCGCGATTCGAAGCTGGCGGCAAACTGGGTCATGTCAGAGCTGTTTGGCAGCCTGAACAAGGCGGAGCTTTCGCTTTCCGAGTCCCCCGTGTCCGCGCCTTCGCTGGGCGGACTGATCGACCTGATCGCCGACGGGACGATTTCCGGACGCATTGCCAAGGATGTTTTCGCCGACATGTTCGAGACCGGTAAGCCGGCGGCGGACATCGTCGAGGAGAAGGGCCTGAAACAGGTTAGTGACAGCGGCGCACTCGAGGCCGCGGTTGCCGAGGTGATGGGTGCCAACCCCGACCGGGTTGCCGACTATCGCGGCGGCAACCATAAGCTGATCGGTTGGTTCATGGGGCAGATCATGAAAGCCAGCGGGGGTAAGGCGAATCCGCAGATGGTCAACCAGCTGCTGCGTGAGAAACTCGACGCGGGGGATTAACCCCGGAAAACAGGGACTGCCGCCTAAAACGCCTTGAAGGTCACGATGGTGAAGGTGTCGACGATACCGTCGATACTTTGTACGTGCTAGTTGACGAAATGGCCAAGATCGTCCTCCGTGCCGATATGGAACTTGGCCAGCAGGTCGTATTGGCCGGAGATGGAGTGCACCTCAGCGACCTGCTCGATCCGGTCCATGATCTCCTCGGCAACCTTGTAGGACTGGCCGAGTTGGCACTTGATGAGAAGAAAGACCGGTTTCATAGCGCGGCTCCCTTGGTTGGCGCTGACGGGTCAGTTTTAGCGTGGCCGGCTCCGCTTGCAAGCCTCTAATCACGGGTATGCGGATTGACAAACCCTGTCGATTGCGGCGCAAATTGCGGGAGTTACTTTAAAGGAGAGGCCCATGTCATCCGAATATCCGCGTGACTTGATCGGCTATGGAAAGAATCCGCCGGACCCGAATTGGCCGGGCGGCGCGCGCCTGGCGGTCAATTTCGTCATAAATTACGAAGAAGGATCGGAAGGGTCGATATTCGATGGCGAGGACCGGACGGAGATCGGACTGACCGAGAGTTCCAGTGTCGATTTCGCACCAGGTGCCCGCAATCTGGGAGCTGAATCGATGTTCGAATATGGCAGTCGGGTCGGGTTTTGGCGCTTGATGCGATTGTTCGAGGAACGGCAGATGCCGCTCACGGTGTTCGGCTGCGCGTTGGCCCTTGAACGGCATCCGGAGGCGGCGGCGGCGATCCGTGAGGCGGGGCATGATGTCTGCTGCCACGGCTGGCGCTGGGTCGAGCATTACAAGCTCGACGAGGCAACGGAGCGCGAACATATCCGCATGGCGGTGGAGTCTCTGCAACGGACCATCGGCGAGCGTCCGGTCGGCTGGTACTGCCGCTATGCGCCCAGCGTGAACACCCGGCGGCTTTTGGTCGAGGAAGGTGGGTTTACCTACGATTCAGACGCCTACAATGACGAACTGCCCTACTGGACCGAGGTCGAGGGCAAGCCGCATCTCATCGTGCCTTATTCGCTGACGAACAACGATGTGAAATTCATGCGCGGCTATCTGGCCACGGCCGACGACTACTTCCAATTTATTAAGGACGGCTTCGACATGCTGTATCAGGAAGGGGAGACCGCGCCGAAAATGATGTCGGTCGGTCTGCACATGCGGATTATCGGGCACCCGGCGCGGGCGGCGGGCCTTGCGCGGCTTCTTGATTATATTGCTGGTTTCGATGATGTCTGGGTCTGTAAGCGGGTCGAGATCGCCGATCACTGGCGAACAACGCATCCCGTGGCCTAAAAGCGACGTCTGACGCGCCTGTTAAGCATATTCGGAAGGGTTTTTTTAAGAATAAGGGCGGACATTAACCAACATAGCCGTCAAAGCAGCAGCGCCCGCCAAACAAAAGAGCGCACCTCCCGCCGCGTCCGGAATGGGACGCTACGAGTTGGGCCGGGTTGGCGTTTGCGTTCTGCTCCGCCGACGCGCTGCTGGAAGTCAACTAGAGCGGCATGATCATCTGGGCGAACGGTGCGACGAAAGCCTTGTTTGGCTTCGCGCCGGACAAGCTGATGGGCCAGTTCCTGAACAAGATCTGCATCAAGGAAGACAAGTCCTTGTTGAGCTCGCTGCTTGACCGCATCAAGGATGGCGAACGTTTCAACGATGTGCCGATCAATATCGCCCGGCCGAAAATGACGGATATCGTAGTCTCGTTGAACGGCTACAACGTGCCCGGCCTCTCTAATGACTATTATATCTCGGCGCGGCTCGTGCCGTCTGGAAACGATGCCCCCGGCGGTGGCGAGCGGCCTGCTGGCCATGGAATCCTTTACCGAGAGCGTAAAAGCCCAGCTCGAGAATGGCGACGGCGAGAAAGGCGAACTGTCCTATATCGGCCACTCCAGAATCCGCGATGTGTTCGCCCGGCTCGACGAAGAAGGGCAGGAGGGGTTGCTGCGCCGTTTGGGTATTCTGCTGAAATCCTATTCGCAGGGTGGCGACGCTGCCGCGCAACTGGCGGGCGACCGGTTTGGCCTGCTGCACGATCCGAATCTCGATCCGAAAACGGTGGCGGGCCAGATCACCGAGTTCGTGCGCCATGCCGATCCGAAAGGCGTCGGCGTTGCAGTAAAGACCAATACGGTCGGGGTCGAGTCGCTTGACCTGAAAGGCGAGGACGCCGCCCAGGCCGTCGTCTACAGCATCCAGCGGGTCGCCCAGGCGGCACCCGGCACCGACATCTCCAAGGTCCTGTCCTCAGATCTCCAGGAGCAGGTGCACAAAGCGGCGGACAAGATTGCCGTCGTGAAATCGGTGATCGCGTCGAAGGAATTCGACGTTGCCTATCAGGCCATCGTGTCGCTGGAAGACCGCGCGCCGCATCACTACGAGGCGCTTCTTCGCATGCAGGAGAACGGCCCGAAGATGCGGCAGTTCGAGTTTGTGTGCTTCGCGGAGGAGGTCGGCCAGATCACCGAGTTCGACCTTGCCATGTGCGAGAAGGTCATCAATCGAATGATCCCCGCTGCCGAGCGTGGCGACGTGCTTCCCGTGGCAGTGAATATTTCCAGGCGCTCTATCGATTCCGAGGCGTTTATCGAAAAGCTGCGCGCGTTGCTTGCCGACAATGAGAGCGTCAAAGGTTCGATCATGTTCGAGATCACCGAAACCGCGCGCATCTCGAATCTCGACCGGGCGAATGCGGCGATCCAGGCCCTGCGGGAAGACGGGTTCCATGTCTGCCTGGATGATTTCGGCGCCGGCGAATCCGCCTTCGAATATCTACGCGAACTGGAAGTCGACTACGTCAAGATCGACGGGAAATATGTCAAGGACGCGACGAACTCCGAAAAGGACCGGGCCTTCCTGAAGGCCATGTCCGGTCTTTGCAACGATCTCGATATCGCGACGATTGCCGAGTTTATCGAGACCGAGGAGACGGTGACGCTGCTCAAGGATTGCGGGGTCGCGTATGGTCAGGGGTATCTGTTCCATGAACCCGACGTTGCCGCCGACCCCTCTGGCGACATCAACAAGCCGCAGAATCTAAAGCGCAAGGGCGAAGTCGAAAGCTGGCGCTAATCCCGGGTTCTAGCGGGCGACCCATCCGCCATCGACCGGCAGCGTGTGGCCCGTGATCAGGCTCGCCGCATCGCTGGCCAGGAACAGGATCGCGGCCGCTATTTCGTCCGGTTCGCCCAACCGGCCCATCGGGGTGTTATCCAAGATGTACTGGTGCGTCTTGCCGTCCTCCAGCATCTTCTCGGTCAGGTTGGTCCGCACATAGGTTGGCGCGACCGCATTGACCCGAATGCCGTCCGGCGCCCATTCCACGCCGAGCGAGCGGACCAGATTGACGATGGCGCCTTTCGTGGTGTGGTAGGACGGGTTCGGGTACATGCCGCCGCCGGTCAGCCCCATGATCGAGGACACCATGACGATCGCCCCGCTTTGCGCCGGCAGCATCCGACGGCCAACGGCGCGCGCGCAATAGAAGTGGCCATTGAGATTGATGTCCATGACCCGGTGCCAGCTCTCCGTATCCATGTCGACGGTCGGAAGGCGCAGCCCGATACCGGCATTGTTGACCAAAATGTCGATGCGGCCATAGCGATCGAAGATGTCCTCGACGGTGCTGTCCACCTCGTCGTCCTTGGTAATGTCGAGGATATGGGCGGTCGCGCTGTTGCCGCCGATTTCGTCGGCTACGGTTCCGGCGGCTTCGCCGTCGATATCGGTAACGGCGACGATGGCGCCTGCCTGGGCCAGCGCGTGGGCGGTGGCGCGGCCGAGACCGCTCCCGGCGCCGGTCACGATCGCCACGCGGTCATCCAGGCGGCATTGGGCCAAAAAATCTGTCATGTTTCTTATCCCCGTCTAAAATTCCGTTACATCGATGGCGGATCGGTTTCGACAGCCTGTTGTGCCAGCGCGGTATCGACACAGGCCTCATAGGACGCGCCGCGGCTCAGAAGTCCGCCGGACAGGCAGGCGGTGCGCAGACGCTCGAAACCTTCGCGTGGCAGCACAGGTGTCTTTCCGTAGGCGCCGAGCGCGAGATAACGCGTGATACATGCGGTCAGCACATCCGGGTCCAACTCTGGAAAGAATTCCGCCACCGTGGCCGCGATGGTCGCCGGTGGATTACCGTGCAGCCATTTCAGCGTCCGGTAGATCGCGCGCGACATCGCTGACGTAATGTCCGGTTTTTCGCGCAAGGTATCCCATTTGGCGTAAAGCGCCGTGTAGGAGCAGGGACCGCGATCGGCTGCGGCGTACCAGATATGTCCGATTCCATCGCGGATGAGATGCTCCGCATAAGGCTGGAAGACCTGAATCGCATCAATCGAACCCGCCCGCAGCGCGTCTTCATTTTCCGCCATCGTTCGGTCCGTGATGCGGTTCAGCGCTTCGGGGTCCATGCCGGCGCGGCGGATATCATCCTGCAGGCAGAGCCAGGGGGTCGGCACCTCGCTCACCGTGGCAATCTGAACATCGCTGAGGTTTTGCATCGTGAAGTCCGGCCGCGGCGTCTTGCCGATCAGGAAGAACGGATCGCGGGTCACAACTTCCGCGAAGGCGACGAGACCGCAATCCGGGTCCTCCTCGTGTGTGTGCAGGACGCGCATGGGGCCGCCCCAGGAAACGTCCGCATCGCCGGTCAGTAGCGCGTGCGCCGTCGTCTCCGGATCGGAGGAGGTTTCGAGCCGCACGTCGATCCCCTCGGCACCGTAGGCGTCCAAGGCGACCGACGCGTAAAAGGGTGTGTAGAACACCGCCCGAAAATTCTCGAACAGGGTGATCGTCATCGGCGTCTCCCGTGCTTCTGCATTCCCGTTATCGTGCGCTGCCGGAGTAGGGCGAGGTGTCGCGTAGATCGAGCACCAAGTGGATCAGGGCCGGCCCTTCATGTGCCATCGCGGATTTCAGCGCACCGGCAAACTCCTCCGTCTTGCGCACCGTATAGCCTTGCATCCCGTAGCCGACCGCCAGCGCGGCGAAGTCCGGGCTTTTCAGGCGCGTCCCAAAATCCCAATCACCGAAACGCTTGTTCTGCGTGACCAGGATCGATCCCCACGCAGAATTGTCGCACACGATGATCTTGATCGGCAGGTTCTCCTGCACCGCTGCAGCGGCTTCCTGGCCGGTCATCAGGAACCCACCATCGCCGCACCAGGCGAAAACCATCCGGTCCGGATCGGCGACCTGCGCACCGATCGCGCCCGGTACCCCGTATCCCATGGCACCCGAGACCGGACCGAGATTGCAATAGGGGTGGCGGAAACGATAGTAGCGATGCAGCCATCGGCCGAAGGTGCCGGCGTCGGAGGAATGGATTGCATCCCGTGGTGCCACTTCCATCAGGGTGGTGATGATTTGGGCCATATCGACATCGCCGGCGATTTCGATCTCGCCGGGCTCCGCATAGGCCATTTCCGCCGCATGCACCTTGTCGCGCCACGCGATGCGTTCCGCTGGCGGCTCGACCCCTTGCAGTGCCTCTGCCAGGCTTTCCATCGCCGGGCCGGATTGTGCGCCGATCGCCACATCGACCTGCCAGGCCGCGAATTCGGACGCGTCGGGATAGACCATGATCATCTTTTGGTCGTCACGGAACATCGTGTAATTGGCCGTCGTCGCGCTGTCGAGGCGGCTGCCGATGCTGATGATTAGGTCGCATTCCGCCAGCGCTTCGTTCTGGTAGGGCAGGCGGTTCAAGGTCAGCTGACCGAAATGCGCGGGATGAAGATTGTCGATGACGTCCTGCTGACGATAGGCGGTGAGCACACCGGCGCCGGTCGCGTCTGCCAATTGATTCAACTCCGCGCCGGCATTTTCCGCCGCGATCAGTTCGCCTGCCAGAATGATCGGATGTTTCGAGGCCTCGATCAGTTTGGCGGCTTCTGCGACGGCTTTGCGGTCGGCGCCGATCCGCACCGGTGCTGTGGATTTGGGGATGTCGGGCTCGCCCGTATCGCCGTCCAGGATCTGTGTCGATACGACGCAGACGACGGGGCCGGGCCGGCCGCTGACGGACAGGTCGATGGCGCGCGCTACCGTGTCCGCGACATCGTCGAAGCTGTCCACATCGAGCACCGCCTTGGCGACGGGTTCGTACATGAGGTGGTAATCGATTTCCTGGAAGGATTCCCGGCCGCGCAGGGGTTTGGGAATGTCGGCGATGAACAAGACGAAGGGACGGGACGCCTGCATCGCGTTGTGGACGCCGATCGCGGCATTGGACGCGCCGGGAGCGCGCGAGACGAACATGCAGGTCGGCTTCCGTTTGATCCCGGCATAGGCGTCGCAGGCGAAGCCGGCGGAGGACTCCAGCCGCGTCGGCACCGAGCGGATTTTATTCTGGACCCGGCTCAGGGCTTCGAGCACCGTCGTATAGGTGCCGCCGGGCACGAAGAAGACCGTGTCGATATCGCGGGAGAGCAGGGTGGCAACGAGGACCTCGCCGCCATTCATCGTTCCGTCAGTCATGGTGTTCCTTGCGTTCGAAGCCCGCGCGGGCAGGGGGCCGCAGCCTATACCATGCACCCGGATCGATGCGAGCCCGGCCGCCGCAATTCCCTTTGACCCCGGCAAAGGGCTCGATCATTCTCGGGCGCCAATCCAACGGGAAAGGAACCGGTGATGAAGGCAGATTTGAAACCGGCGACCCGGGCGGCTCAGGCTCTCGGGCTCGAATGCGACGTGACGGGCGCCGTCGTGCCGCCGATCCATGTCTCGACGACCTTTGCCCGAGACGCCGATTACGAATTGCCGACGGAGCACGGCTACGGCCGCGACCAGAACCCCACCTTCATGCAGCCGGAAGCGGTGATCGCCGATTTGGAAGGCGGCGCCGCCGCGCTGCTGTTCGCGTCGGGCATGGCGGCCTGCACCGCGCCTTTTCAAGTGCTGCGCCAGGGCGATCATGTGGTTGTGCCGGACATCATGTATTACGGCCTGCCGAAATGGCTGCGCGGCTTTGGCGCGGATCGCGGGCTGGACGTCGATTTCGTCCCGACCGCCGACCTGGACGCGTTGGCGGCGGCCGTGCGGCCGGGCGCGACCAAGCTCGTCTGGGTCGAGTCGCCCTGCAATCCGGTGTGGCGGGTGACGGATTTGGCGGCCGCGGCGGAAATCGCGCACGCTGCCGGTGCGCGCTTGGCGGTGGACAGTACGGCGGCGACGCCGGTCCTGACGCGGCCATTCGAACATGGGGTCGATCTCGTCATCCATGCGGCGACCAAATATCTGAACGGCCATTCCGACGTGATGGCGGGCGCCGTGGTGACCAGGGAATTGGATGATTTTTGGGAGCGCATTTGCGAACACCGTGAACTGACTGGTCCCATTCTCGGCTCCTTCGAAGCTTTTCTCCTGACCCGGGGTATGCGGACGCTGTTTTTGCGGGTGCCGGCCGCAGCGCGGTCCGCGCTGGCTATCGCCAAGCATTTCGACGGTCACGCGGCCCTCAGCCATGTGCTGTATCCCGGACTGCCGGGCCACCCGGACCATGCGGTCGCGCAGCGTCAGATGGCGGACGGATTCGGCGGCATGCTCTCCATCCGGCTGAAGGGCGGTGCGGAGACCGCGCGGCGCGTTGCGGCGGCGTGCGCACTATTCAAACCGGCAACGTCCCTCGGCGGTGTCGAAAGCCTGATCGAACACCGTGGGACCGTCGAGGGGCCGGAGTCGCTGACGCCGAAGGACCTATTGCGGCTTTCTGTCGGGATCGAAGATACCGGAGATCTCATCGCCGACCTCGAGGCTGCTCTGTCTGTTGCTTAGAGCCGTTGACAGGCAATCGCGCCATCGCTAGGAACTAGCGCCCACGGAGAGATGGCAGAGTGGTAATGCAGCGGATTGCTAATCCGTGTACCCGATAGGGTACCGGGGGTTCGAGTCCCCCTCTCTCCGCCAT
>CAJWOT010000119.1 GCA_913044215.1 uncultured Rhodospirillaceae bacterium
GAGGCGCTATCGTGTCGCGACAATTCCAGCCTTGGAGGCCATAGCGATGACACGGACCTACGAAACCGTCGACGCCGACGGTCACATCCTCGAACCCCTCACCCTGTGGGACGACTATATCGACCCGGCCTTCCGCGACCGCCGGCCGAAGCACGTCATCGACGAGAACGGTGCGGAGCGGATTTCGGTCGAAGGGAAGCTGCTGGGCAACCCGCGCGGAATCGGCAGCCTCGGCTCGATCGGCGTGCGCCAGGGCGAAGTCACGGTCAACACGCTTAAATACGAGGAAGGCCGCAAGGGCGGTTTCGACCCGCACACGCGGATCGTTGATATGGATGCGGACGGGATCGATGCGGCGTTCCTCTATCCGAGCCTCGGCCTGTTCACCGGCGCAGTCGAAGACCCCGAGCTGTCGGCCGCGATGTGCCGTGCCTATAACCGATGGCTGACCGACTACTGCAAGCCCTATCCGGATCGATTGTTCGGCGTCGCCATGCTGCCCATGCAATCGGTCGAAGGGGCGATGGCGGAGATGCGTTTCGCGCGCGAGGAGCTGGGCATGAAGGGCGGCTTCCTGAGACCGAACCCGTACCACGGCAAAAAAATGCTGAGCGACCCGATGTACGCGCCGTTCTGGACGCTGGCGGAAGATCTCGATTTCTCCATCGGCTTCCACGAAGGCTCGACGAACGCGATGCCGACCGTCGGCGTCGACCGGTTCGAGGAGGACCGCGCGGCACGGCATATGGTGTCGCACACGATGGAGATGATGCTTGCGGCCTTGGCGGTGATCTGGGGCGGCGTCGTCGACCGGCATCCGAAGCTGCGGATCGCCTTCCTGGAATCCGGCGGCGGCTGGATCGCACCCTGGCTCGACCGGATGGACCGGCATTTCGACGACAAGGGCTTCAATGAATTCGCGCCCTCCATGCGGCCGAGCGAGTTGTTCGCGCGGAACTGTTGGATTTCCTTCGAGCCGGTCGAGAACAGCATCGCTGTACTGGCTGATTATATCGGCCCGCACAAAATCATGTGGGCGACCGACTACCCGCATCAGGACGGCTTCTTCCCCGGCGCCCCGCAGATGTTGCGCGACCGGCTGGACCCGCTATCCGATGACGCGAAGCATCAGGTGATGGCCGGCGGCGCGCTCGGGTTTTATGGGGTGAGCTAGACCGGATCGTTTGCCGCGTTGAACTGGCGGGCGATGAAGGCCTTCACCATCTCATGCGCCCGATCGGTGTCGGGACCGGGTTCGAGCACCCAGAGATGGCCGCAGCCCTCGAAGATCGCGACTTCACAGTCGCCCCCGGCGGCCCGGTAGGCGGCGCCAAACTTCTCCTGGAATGCCGGCAGGACGTTGTCGTCGAGGCCACCCTGCATAATCAGCAGGGGCGGCAGTTCGACCGGCTCGCCACGCTCCAGGATCAGCTGCGGGTTGCCCTCTTCGATATCGCTGAACGGGTTGAAATAAACATGGTGGCGGTCCGCCATCTCCTGCCGCCCCTTGGCCACCGCATTGTTGTAGCGCGCCAGGGGGTCGCTGATCGGCGAGCGTGTCGCCACATACCGGACGGTGGCGTCGAGGTCTGCTGCATCCGCCAACGGCAGCGCGTTGTAGCGCGGGTCGTGCGGCCGCATGCCGAGAAGTTCCGCAACATGGCCGCCACTGGAACTGCCGAGCAACCCCAGGGTTGACGGATCACCTTTCCAATCCGACGCCTTCATCTTGAGCCAGCGGATGCCGTAATTCGCATCCTGCACCGAGGCCGGGTACGGCGCCTCGCCCGCCAGACGCAGGTCGATGGAAACGGTCAGGATGCCGCCGCGCGCCATGGCCTCGGCCATCGCCACGTTGGCGGTGCGGTCCTTAAAGGTCCAGGCACCGCCGTGCAGATCGAGCAGCACGGGGAACGGCCCCTTCCCGACCGGCTGGCAGATCCGCGCGCGCAGCAGGCGGGTCGGGGTCTGTCTGAAATCCTCCTCCCAGACCGTAATCTCGTAGCAGGCGTCGGGGTCGTATGCGGTCATCGAGACACACTCCTGGGCAGGCGGTGCCGGCTTCTCCGTTCCACCAATTACTTCAATCCCGGGCCAGCCGGGCGACACGGATGACGTTATACACCCGGTTGCCGCAGGCGGTGCAGACCAACTTCTTTTCCAGGTCGCGCAGCAGCGTATGCTCGCGGAAGCGGCGCCGTAGCTTTTCCGGATCGACGCTGGATTCGTGCCGGCAGCGAAAGCAGGTCACCCGCAACCGGTGCCAGCGTTGCAGTTCGCCGAGCCGCAGGGCGTAACGCGGCCCCAGATTTATGTTCTCTATTTGTTCCAAGCCAGGATCGTAACCCCGGCCAGCCGGATTTGTCCAACATTGGCACGAAATTCGCCGTTACGAGCGCACCGCGTTAAAGGGTACGCGGCCGAACTGGCGCAGAGTTGTGGGCCCACGGGCGTGGCTGGAGGCGGCGCCGAGCTCCACGTAACCGGACAGGCGATCTGCGGCGCAGACCTCGGTGACGAATCGGTAGCCGACATAGCAACCCTCGACCCAGTGAAAGATCTGCAGGTCGAAGCCGTCTTGGGTCTCCCGGCCCTCCCCCTCGCCATCGCCGAACTGCGTGCGGTGGATGCCTGCCAGACCGCCGCCCTTTCGCTGCAGCAACAGCCCTTGCGCCACGGGCCCGGTCGCGAAATCGACCGAAACCGACCACTCTCCGACAATGTCGCAGCCACACGCGGCAGCGTGATTGTCCTCCGGCCGCGCCACGGTAAGCGCCTCGAACAGCGCTTCCGCGACCAACTCGGCCCCCGCCTCGTCGAGCGAGAACGGGCTGATCATGGTTGAGGTCGCGGTGCCACCGTAATCATCGATCAGGATGCGCGGCTGCCGCGCCAGCAGTTCCGCCTGCAGGTCGCTGAAGGTGAGGTCAGGATGACAGCGGGTCCAGTCTACCTCCAGGCGCGGGATGCCGCCGGCCAGCTCATGTCGGTCGAGCCGGAGTGCGTTGATCGGCTGCAGCCGGTCGCGGATGCCGTCGAGCATTGCGTGCCAGCGCCTCTGCTCGGCCGCCCGATCATGGTCCAGCCAGCGCTCGACGGCTGCGATCGCGCCGACGATCTGTTCCTTGCTGATCTTCATCGCGCGGCCGAAGCCCTGATGCGGCGGGCCGTTGTACCATGCCGCCTCGACCAACGGTTTGCGGCCGAGCAGCAGGCCGGTCGCCGCCGGGCCGCGCATCAGCTTGCTGACGCTGTAGACCACCAGATCGGCGCCGCGCGCCGTCCAGCGCTCGGGCACAGTCAGCGCCTCGGACGCGGCATCCACCATGATCGGCACCCCCGCGGCGAGCGCCGCCGGGCGCATCTGGTCGAAGGTCAGCGCCGCCCCGACATCGCGCTCCGCCAGCATCAGCACCGCCACCACATCATGCTCCGCGAGCGCTGCCTCGAACGCAGCCAGATCCGCCACTTCGACGACCCGCGCGCCCACCATCCGCACCGACTGATCGTAGGCGAAGCGCTGGCCCTTCGGTGTCAGGACGACCCACTCCTCGCCATCGACCGGCCCGGGCAGACGCAGCATGCGCAAAGGGTCAGTCGCCGCGACACAGGCGGCCGCGCCGAGCGCCAGTCCGGTCGCGGAGCCGGCCGTCACCAGCCCCCATTCCGTTCCCGTCAGTTCGCCTAGGCGCAGCCCTGCCGCCGCGCCCAGCTCCTCCATGATGACATGATGGTGGGAGGCGCTCTCCATCGCCGCGCGGACCGGGTCGCTCTGCGTGCTGTTGCCATAGACAGAGCGGGACGAGCCGCAATTGACGACCGGCTCGACGCCGATCCGGCGATAGATTTCCGCATGATCCTGTGACAAAGCTCGCTCCTCTCGCGTCCAGCACGCCAGCCGCAAGGATGGCCAGCCCGGCGGGCAAATGCTAGCAATTTGCATCGCATCGGCAAGGAAACGGAGTGATGGAAGGCTTGCAGACCTATGACGGACCCGGCGCTTGGCGCGGACCGGACCTGGTGGCACGCACGGACTGGCGCCACACCTTCACGCCCGACGAGGTCGAAACGCTGGCGGCAGCGGCGGACGCGGTTGCCGAGCGCGAGATCGTGTCGCTGCAGGCCGCGGATTTCGATCTGGGCGATCTCGACCCGGTGCTGGCGAAGGTGCGCGACGATCTGGCCGAAGGGCGCGGCTTCGTTCTGCTGCGCGGCTTGCCGGTCGAAGATTGGCCGATCGCGCGCACGGCACGCGTCTATTGGGCGATCTGTTCGCGCGTTGGGCAGCCGATCGCGCAGAACCAGTACGGCAATCTGCTCGGCCATGTCACCGATGTCGGCGGCGATTCCAGCCATCCGCGACAGCGTGCCTACCAGTCGAGCGACGGGCTGCCTTTCCATTCCGATATCGGTGCGGAGACGGTCGGCCTGCTGTGCCTGCAAACGGCGCGGGCGGGCGGCGAGTCGCACCTGGTCAGCGCTGCGCCCCTCTGGAACGAGCTGGTCGCGACGCGCCCCGAGCTGGCGAAAGCGCTGAGCGAACCCTTTCATCTCGACCGCCGCGGGGAGACCGTAGAGGGGCAGGACCCGTGGTTCACGATCCCCGTCTTTATGCCCACCGCCGCACAACTGTTCGCCGCCTACAACCCGCGCTTCGTGCGCAGCGCGCAGCGCTTCCCGGAATTGCCGCGGCTGACCGATCTGCAGGAAGAGGGGCTGGACGCGGTGATGACCCTGGCCAACGATCCGCGCTTCAAACTGGCGATGGACTTCCAACCCGGCGACATCCAGCTGATCAACAATCACCGGCTGCTGCACAGCCGCGGCGCCTTCGAGGACTGGCCCGACCCGGTGCGGCGGCGTCACCTGCTGCGAATCTGGATGTGCGCGCCCGGCGGCAAGCCGATCCCCGAGCCGCTCTACAGCCGCTTCGGCGCCGACGAAGAAACCGGCCGGCCGAAGGGCATCAACCTGCCACCCGGCGTTCCCCTCAGCGCGCCCCTGGAACCGCCCGCACTGCGAACCTAATGGCGGAACGCCGGCAACACCTCCTCGATACAACGCTGCAATTGCTCGCGCGGGTTCGGGGCGACGAAGCGTAGTACCGGGGTCGTGCAGCCAGCCTCGATATAGGCGGCGATCTTGTCGATCACGGCTTGCGGGGACCCGCAGGCGGTCCAGGTCTCGGCGCGCTCGCGCGAGATAGTGCCGGCACCGTAATAGGAGCCGAGGAACTGGGTGGCCTCCGCAAACGCCGTGTCCGCATCCTCGTTGATGTTGACCATCAGATGCAGCGAGCTGTCGAACGAACTCGTGTCACGGCCGAGCTCCTCGGCGTAGCGGCGGATGGTGGCGAAACGCTCGCGGAACGTGTCCACCGGCGTGCCGTCGGTCTGCCAGCCATCAGCATGGGTCGCGACGCGCCGCAGTACGCGCTCGACCGTTTCCGCATCGGCGGTCGCGACCGGCGGATTGACGGCGAGAATGATCGGAATGGACTCCTGCATCGGTTTGGGCTGCAGATCGACATCGGCGAAAGAATAGTATTTGCCCGCATGGGTCGCGGCACCCTTGCTCCAGAGTTGGCGCAACACGGCGATGCCCTCGACCACCCGGCCGATGCGCTCACGGGAGGCGACCCCCATCACCTCCAGCTCGTGCGCGAACTGCGGACCGAACCGGCCCGGCGCGCCGCTGCACACGGCCAGGATGGTGCGGCCCTTGGAAACCACGTCGAGGCTGGCCCATTGCAGCGCGAGCAGCACCGGATCGCGCAGGGGAAAGCTGGCGAGACAGATGGTGCCGAGCTTGACCCGCTCGGTGCACGCCGCCAGCGCGGAGAGGGTGACGATCGCCTCGACCCGCGGCTTCGACAGCAAATTGTCGCCAACCCAGACGCTATCGAACAGGCCCGAGCCCTCGGCCTGATCGGCCATGGCGAACAAATCATCCATCGAACCCCAATCGAACAGCACGGCGCGGGTCGACAGGCTGAGCCCGAACTTGGCAGTCATCTCGACGGGTGCGGTCATGGCGGCCCCTCCGCGGCTATTCGAGAAAGGAAAGGATAGTCTGTAGCACCACCCGCGACACCTGTTCGAGATGGCTGAGCGGCACGAAATCGTCGCCCAGCACCGACTCCGCGCCGCCACCGACCCCGTACATCACCGCCGGCACTCCCGCCGCGCAAGATCCGCCGGCGTCGTACGTGCCCTGACCGTAGAGCGTACCGGGATTTTTGCCATGGACCGCGGCATGCGCTTCGGTGAGGTTCTGGACACCCGGATGATCCGGTTCGACCAACGCCGGCCACATATGGTTGCCTTGCTCCACCGTGACCTCGAACGGGGCCATATCGCCGATCGCCTCGCGCACCTCTTTCGTAACGACGGCGGGATCGTCGCCCGGCAGCAGACGGCGGTCGACCCGCATACGGGCGATCTCCGGAAGTGTGTGCGGCGCCAGCGGTTCATAGATCACTTGATAGGGGATGACATGCCGGCTGCCGAGCTGTGGGTGCGATCCCGGCAGGTCCATCGCCCTCAAACGGCGCATCACCTCATAGGCGCCGTCGATAGCGCTCAGCCCCGTATCCGGCACGCTGGAATGCACCGCCTTGCCGCGCAGGGTGACGTTGACGTCGACCCGGCCACGATTACCGAGCGAGATCCGCTGCCCCGTCGCGGTCAGCAGCAAGCCGAAATCGGGCTTGGTGTCGAGCGCGTTCAGGATCATTTCCGAACAGGCATGGCTGCTGCGCCCCTCATTGTTGATCGCGACGTAAATCGTGCCGCCGACCGGGACGTTTTTCTCGTGCAGCAGTTTCAGGATCGTCAGAATGATGGCCTGGTGCGACTTGTTCTGGGTCACGCCCTGACCGAACAGGCAAGGTTCGTCATAGCCCCAATCCGTCGCCCGGGCGATCTTTCCCGACCAGGGATCAGCCATCTGATTGTGGTGCTGAATGGGAGTATAGACCTGGATCAGCAGCGACCGGCCGGACGTGCCATCGCCATAACGCGCTACGATCTGGTTGCCCGGCACATCGATCAGATCGTGGACGCCTATCGCCGACAGCTCGGGCCGCAGCACCTGCTGGACGTAATGCACCAGCTTCGGGTCGTCCGGCTCAATGAACACCTCAGCACCCATCGGCACGTCCGCGGGAACCTTCGCCAGACGTTCCAGAGTGCGGATCAGATACACCGTATCCAGTTGCGCGATGAGCGGGTCGGGTTGCATGGGCTTTATCCGATAGGCGAATGTGGGGAAAGCGGTTCGACACCAAACTGTGCCGGGTGATCGGAAACCGGTCAACCGGCGTCGCCGCCGCGCCCAACCCGTTACACCGTTCGAAAGAGTAGCCAAATGAACGACCCAACCACCGATACGCCGCTCGACGATCCCACGAACCTGCCGCTCAAGGGCAAGAAGGTGATCGAGTTTTGCCATGTGGTGATGGGGCCGAGCTGCGGGCTGATCCTGGCCGAGCTGGGCGCGGAGGTGATCAAGGTCGAGCCCGCACCGGCGGGCGACCGCACGCGTGCACTGGAAGGCCATGTCGCGGGGTCTTTCGTCTATTTCAACCGAAGCAAAAAGGCGATTGGGCTGAACCTGAAGACCGAGGGCGGCCGCAAGGTCGCGCACCGGCTACTGCAGGATGCCGACGTGCTGACCGAGAACTTCGCGCCGGGCACCGCCGAGCGACTCGGCATTGGCTATGACGAGGTCTCTAAACTGAATCCGCGGCTGGTCTATTGCTCGCTGAAGGGATACCTGCCGGGGCCTTACGAGAACTACGCGGCGCTCGACGAGGTGGTGCAGTACAGCACCGGCCTCGCCTACATGACAGGGTTGCCCGACCGGCCGATGCGGGCGGGCTCTTCGGTCGTCGACATCGCCGGCGGCATGTTCGGCGTCATCGGCATCCTGTCCGCCCTGCTGCAGCGCGACCTGACCGGGCGCGGCCGGCACGTGCAGAGCGCGCTCTACGAATCCTCCGCCTTCCTGGTCGGCCAGCACATCGCCGCGGAAGCGCATACCGGCATCGTCCCGCGGCCCTTCTCCGTGCAGCCGCGCTCCTGGGGCATTTACGAGACCTTCGACACGCGCGACGGCACGTCGATCTTCGTCGGCATCACCAGCGACAAGCAGTGGCAGACCTTCTGCGAGATATACGACCGGCCGGACCTGTTCGCTGAGCCGAAGTTCGACACCAACGAAAAGCGGCGCGAGAACCATGACGAACTCTACGCGATCTGCCAGGAGATCTTCCTCGGCCACGACGCGGAACCGTTGATCGAGATGCTGGTCCATGGCGGCCTGCCCGCCGCCCCGGTCGGCCAGCCGCGCGATCTGCAGAAGGACAAACAGATGAACCACGAGGACCGCATGTCAGCGACCCGCTTCGCCTCCGGCCGGACCGCGAACCTGCCGCGGCCCGGCGTGAGCTTCAAGGGCGTCACCGAGCGGACGGGTGGCCAGGCGCCGGTCCTGGGCGAGCACACCGACACCGTGCTGGGTGACGCCGGTTTCAGCGCGGCGGACATCGCCACGCTGCGCGCCGCCGGCGACATCGTGTAGAACAACGCACCCGCGCAACCACGGCCAGGGACCGAACCGCCATGAACAAGCAGCCAAACTTCCTGTTCATCATGACCGACCAGCAGCGCGCCGACTGGTTGGGCTGCGCTGGGCATCCGGTGCTGAAGACACCACATATCGATGCCATCGCAGCGGCTGGAATGCGGTTCGAAAATTTTCACGCGACCTCGCCGGTCTGCATGCCGAACCGGGCCAGTTTCATGACCGGCCGCTATCCGACGACGCACGGGCTGCGCAGCAATGGCTGCGTCCTGTCGCTGCGCGCCAACACCTTCGTCGATGTGCTCGCCGCCGCCGGTTATCACACCGCGGCGATCGGCAAAAGCCATCTGCAACCGATGATGGGCCTGCCGCCCTATCAAGACGACGAGCAGCCCATCGGTCCGATCCCCGACGCCTGGCGCGAAGATGGCGGCGACTATGAGCAGGAGGAACCGGACCGGTATCGCGGCGAGACGCCGTTCGAGATCACGCTGCCCTATTACGGCTACCAGCATGTCGACATGGTCACCGATCACGGCGACCGCTGCGGCGGCCATTACCAGCAATGGTTCCGGCGCACCGTCCCGGACTGGCAAGCCCTACAGGACCCCGACAACCAACTGCCGCACGACTATGCGTGTCCGCAGGCCTACCGGACGCCCATCCCGGAAGAGCTGTATTCGACCGCCTATGTCCGGGATCGCACGATCTACTATCTGAAAAGCCAGGCCGACGCGGACGCCCCCTTCTTCGCCTTCGTGTCCTTTCCCGACCCGCATCACCCCTTCAACCCACCTGGGAAATACTGGGACCTATATCGGCCGGAGGATTTTTCGGTGCCGCTTCCCTACGAAGCGCACCGCAATCCGACGCCGCCGATGCGCAACATCCACGACGCCTGGAAAAGCAACGCCACTCTCGTTTCACCGCAAACCGCGACCATGGCGACCGAACGGCAGTTGCAGGAAGCGATGGCGCTGTCCGCCGGCATGATCGGCATGATCGACGATGCGGTGGGCGACATTGTCGCCGCCTTGCGAGATACCGGCCGCTACGACGATACGGTGATCTGCTTCACCTCCGACCATGGCGACTATCTGGGCGATTTCGGCCTGCTGCTGAAGGGCGCCATGCCCTTCCGGTCGATCACGCATGTGCCGATGATCTGGTCCGACCCGGCGGACCGCACGGCCAAGACGACGGACGCCCTGTCCTCGACGATCGACCTGCCCGCTACGATCCTGGCGCGGGCCGGCGTCGCCCCCTATTTCGGCATGCAGGCGGAAAGCTTTATGCCGGTGCTTAACGGCGAGACCGCGCGGCACCGCGACGAGATCTTTATCGAATACAACGACAGCGGCGCGCGGCTGGGTTTCCAGACCGCGGCCCGGGTCAAGGCCCTTGTCACCGAGCGCTATCGCTTCACGCTCTACATGGGGGAGGATTGGGGCGAGCTGTACGATCTGGCCGAAGACCCGAATGAATCCCATAACCGGTGGAACGATCCCGGTTACGCCAATGTGAAAGCCGACCTGTCGCTGCGACTGAACCACATGCTGGCCGGCCTGATGGACGAAAGCCCGCGCCCGCAGCGCCGGGCGTAAGCCCCTACAGCCGCACCAGGTGCCGGGGCCGACCCCAGTCCCGGGCCTCCTCTGCAGCGCGGACGACGTCCTCTTCCAGCAGGAGCCCTTCTTCGACAAGGCGTCGCGCGGCCGCGGTGATGGCGTCCACATAGCCCTGCGCCGAGCCGTAGCGTTCCAGCACGGACGGTCGCGGATCGCCGGTCACATCCCGCTCTTCCGGTGAATCCATGAAGGGGATATAGCTGCCACTGAACTCGTAGTTCGCCCCCGTGCCGTAGCCCTGCGACCGCGTGTTCCAGCCCGTGTAGGTGCCGAGCGGTGCCTGCACCATGGGCGCGCGGACGCCCGCGATGTCATTGCCGTCCGAATCAACCGCAGGCACGAGGATCGCGTAGCCATGATGATCGAGGATTTCGGGTGGCTGTTTCGACAGGATGCCCTGATCCGCCTCGGGACCGAAATCGAGCCGCGACAGGCCCGCCGGCCCCGTCGTCGGGCGCACCCCCGGGATCGCCGGAAACTGTTCCCGCCACGCCGCGTAGGGCACCGCGGTCCCGTCCGCGACTCTAGGGATGCAGGAGTCCGGCGGCGGCGTGCCGTCGGTCGCCCAGGCGTCGAGCGCGTCAAGCAGCGCCCGGAACAAAGGCGAGGCGGCGACGACATTGGCGTAGTTTTCGCACACGCCCTTCGCCGGGATGACGTCGCGCGGGCTGGAGGTGTGCTGCGAGCTGGCCCACATATAGATCCGCACACCGTCCGGCTGCGGCAGGTCGTTGCCGCGCGTGTCCGTGTGGGTGAGCGAGGCGCGGCGCTGCCAATATTCCGTCGCGCTCTGCGTATGCATGATCAGCGGGTCGGTCTCGGGACGCTTCAGGATCGCGTCGGTCTTGCCGCTCAGATGATCGGTCGTCTCTGCATAGGAGAAGGGGAAGCTGTCGGCGATATTGTCATGATCTTCGTATTGCTGACCTGCCATGGAGACGGCATTGGCGAAGCGGTGGTTCAGCCACATGCGGCCCGCGCCGGCGACATGCGGAATCACCCCGTCGAACACGCGCCGCTCCTGCGCATCTGCATTGAAGCCGCGATAGAGGAAATCGCGCAGGCAGCGTCCCGTCTGCGAGCGGCCATAACCATAGGCTTTCTCGATGCCGGGCAGCGGGTTCGGGACGCCCGCCCGGTCCGCTTCGCCATATTTCAGAAAGCTCACCAGATCGCGCACCGCGACATGGCCCAGCCCCATCACCAGCGGATCGCGGCCGGTATAGACCAGTTCGTAGATCCAACCGGGCTGGAAGCCATCGTGCAGGGTGATGAATTCGTCGGAAGGCAGGACGGCGAGCGCGCCGCCGCCGCGCGCCGCGACCTGGCTGTCCGGGTCGAGCCCGCGCGTCGCCTGCGCGAAGGACCAGGCGTCCGCCGGAATCGGGATGCGTTCGTCGCCCGGATAGCGCTGCCTGGTCAGAACGGCCCGCGTCGTGTCGCGCGACGCGGTGGGATGGCTGCGCGTGTCGATGCGCCCGGACAGCGGAAAACACAATGTCGGATTGACTGGGATGAACTCCTGCCGCACCGGTCCGGTGATCGGCGCGCCACCGTCGGTCGCCACCGGCAAGTCCATGGTCAAGCGACCGTCGCCTGGCAGCAGATCGCCTTGCCACGCCCCCCAGACCAGGCTGTAGCCGCGCCGGAACAGGAAGCCGTTCCCAGCATGCGCCGATGTCACCGGATCGTTGCAGCCGGGGCTGTCATTGAAATATTGCAGCGCCCGCAGATTGCCGCGGTTGCCCCAATCGAAAAACAGCCGCCGGTTCCCGCGCATCGGGTCGGCCGGTCGGAAAATGAAGAAGTCCGCGCTGAATTCGACCTTGCCGTCGCCATTCACCATCGCTTGCCCGATATCGACCACATCGGCCTGCGCCGGTGCGCCCGGATCCACGGCGAAGCGCGCCGTGCCGCGCAACCGCTCGTAGGGACCGGCATCGCCGAACGCCTGCCCCTCGGCAAACGGTATCGTTTCGGTCAGGTCGAGTTCGATTTCGTTGGTCACGGCGTTTTCTCCCTGCAAAGGCCACCGCAGGGTAGGCCGCCGCCGCCGCTTCCGGCAAACCGGACGACGAGTCCAGCCGCACCAGCGTGCGTCTGCCGCAAGCACCGATTCGCAGCACGGGTCCCGGTCGATCGCCTCCGCCTCCGGGCCGCAGCAGGGGCCGGCATCTTCGTCCGCGTCGGGACCGCAACAGGCGCCGGCAAGCACGGCCACCGGCTCGGCGATGCTCGTCCGCGGCCGCGAGTTGCAGACGCCGGTCTCGGGTAGCGTCAGCTCGACCCAGCGCGCCGCTTCATGGTTGCCGGCCAGTTCGTCGGTGATCAACCACACCTGTTCGTAGCCGGTCATCATCAGGAAGGTCGGCGCCCGGCCATAGGCCTTCATGCCAACGACGAAGAAGTTCCGGTCGGGATGGAAGAGTTCTTCGACGCCGTGCGGCGGGACGGTACCGCAGGAATTCAGGTTCGGGTCGATCAGCGGCGCCAGCGCGGTCGGCGCCTCGACCACCGCGTCCAGGTCGAGCCGTAGCTCGCGCAGCATGTCCAGATCGGGCCGGAAGCCCGCGGCGACGACGATCCGGTCCACCGCAACA
>CAJWOT010000120.1 GCA_913044215.1 uncultured Rhodospirillaceae bacterium
TAATTATGAACGAATTCTATTCTTTCGACATGAAGTGTTTCCGTGCAATAGTACGGATTGGCTCAAAGCGGAGATATAACCGCAACGGGGGAGACGGGGATGAGCGGTAGGCGCCGCCAGCCACGCGTTTTGATTTACAGCCACGATTCGTTCGGTCTTGGCCATTTGCGGCGGTGCCGCGCGTTGGCGCACGCGATTTGCGAGGATGTCGACGATCTGTCCGTCCTGATCCTGTCCGGGTCGCCGATTATTGGCAGTTTCGATTTCCGGTCCCGCGTCGATTTTGTGCGCGTACCCGGTGTTATCAAGTTGCGCAACGGTGAGTACACGCCCCTGACGCTGCCAATGGCGATCGAGGACGCGATTGGCATGCGTGCTTCGATCATCCGCCACACGGCGGAGGTATTCGATCCTGACATCCTGATCGTCGATAAGGAACCGCTGGGGCTGCGGGGTGAGTTGACGGATACGCTGGAGGTGATGAAGGAGCGGGGAGTCCATGTCGTGCTGGGCCTGCGCGACGTGCTGGACGATCCGGATCTCCTGTTGCCGGAATGGCGGCGCAAGAATGCTTTGCCGGCGCTGCAGGAATTCTACGATGAAATCTGGGTCTACGGCCTGCCGCAGATCTGCGAGCCGCTGGCAGGGTTGGACCTGCCGGCTTCGGTGACGCGCAAGATGACCTATACCGGATATCTGCAGCGCTTTGCCGATAGGACGTCGAACTTGGAGCTGCCGCCGGTCAGCCGGGACCGTCCGTTTATTCTCGTGACGCCCGGCGGCGGCGGCGACGGCGAAGAGCTGGTCGATTGGGTGCTGCGTGCCTATGAGCACGATCCGACCTTGCCGCATCCTTCGCTGATCGTGCTCGGCCCCTTTATGCAGTCGGAGCGGCGCACCGAGTTCATCGCCCGCGCCGACGCCCTTGCCGATGTCGAGGCGATCACCTTCGACGCCCATATGGAAAGCCTGATGGCCCGGGCGTTGGGGGTCGTTGCGATGGGCGGCTACAACATTTTCTGTGAAATCCTGTCCTTCGACAAACGTGCGCTGATCGTGCCGCGGACCGTCCCGCGCCGCGAGCAGTTGATCCGGGCAAGCCGGGCCGACGAGCTGGGCCTGGTCACGATGTTGCGCGGTGACAACGAGCGGCGCGCTGACACCATGGCGACCGCGTTGCGGCAACTGCCGCAGCAGCAGCGCCCGTCCGACACGGTCGTGCCCGGGCTACTCGACGGATTGGAAAACGTGAACATCTTGACGCGTCGCGCGCTGGAACGGCAGTCTGGTCCGGCATTGGCGGCACGCCGGCGCGCCTGACGGCCGTGACGATCTGCGTCGTCCTGAAAGGCTATCCCCGCCTTTCCGAGACCTTCATCGCCCAGGAAATCCTTGCCCTGCAACAACGCGGGCTGGCGTTGACCATCGCATCTCTTCGGCATCCGACGGATACCCAGACGCACCCTATCCATCGGGATATTCAGGCGCCCGTCAATTATTTGCCGGAATATCTGCATGATGAGCCGGGCCGTGTCTTCAAGGCCTGGTCTCGGGTTCGCGGCCGTCCGGGATACGCGGCGGCGCGACAGGCCTTTCTCGCCGATTTGAAACGGGACCGGACCCGCAACCGGGTTCGCCGCTTCGGCCAGGCCTGCGTTCTGGCCGACGAATTGCCTGCGGGTACGAGCCGGCTTTATGCCCATTTCCTGCATACACCAGCGTCCGTGGCCCGGTACGCGGCCTTGATCGTCGGCCTGCCGTGGAGCTGTTCGGCGCACGCCAAGGACATCTGGACGACGCCGCGATGGGAGATCGAGGAGAAGTTGGAGGAGCTCGATTGGCTGGTGACGTGCACGGCATTCGGAGCGGCGTATTTGTCGCAACTTGCGCCGACACCGGAAACCGTATCCCTCTTGTACCACGGCCTTGATTTCTCGCGGTTTCCGGCAATGCCTGCCAAAAAAACGAAGGACAGCGGAGACCCGGTGCGGATTCTGTCGGTGGGCCGCGCCGTCCCGAAAAAGGGCTACGACGACCTGTTGGCTGCGCTGGCGTTGTTGCCGGACCACTTGAATTGGCGCTTCCATCATATCGGCGGCGGCGGGTTGCTGGAGGCACTGCGCGGACAAGCGGACCGGTTGGGGCTCAGTGACCGGATCGAATGGGCGGGTCCGCAGTCGCAGGAAGCCGTCCTCGCTGCGTTGCGCGATGCCGATATCTTTACGCTGGCGAGCAAGATAGCGGCGGATGGCGACCGCGATGGATTGCCGAACGTTCTGATGGAGGCGCAAAGCCAGGCCGTGGCGGTCGCCGCCACCGCCGCGGCAGGCATTCCGGAACTGATCATCGATGGTGAAACCGGGCTGCTGTCGCCGCCGGGCGAACCCGCGGCCTTGGCCGAGGCGCTTGGCCAACTGATCGGCGATCCGGAATTGCGGCACCGGTTGGGCGAAGCCGGGTTTCACCGGGTCCGCAGCAATTTTTCGCTCGAAGCCGGTATCGACACGCTGGCGGCCCGCTTTGGTGAGACAGAGCAGCCCGTCGCTGCGTGATGCGGATTGCGTTCTACGCACCATTGAAGGCGCCCTACCATCCGGTCCCATCCGGCGACCGGCGCGTCGCACGCCTGTTCCTGGCTGCCATGCGCCGTGCCGGACATGATGTGCGCGTCGCCTCCCGTTTGCGGGCCTTCGACGGTGACGGTGACGTCAGGCGCCAGGCGCAAATCCGGAAACGGGCCGGCGCATTGGCCAGCCGATATGTCCGGAGCCACGGTGCTGAACCGCCCGACCTGTGGTTCACCTATCACCTGTATCACAAGGCGCCGGACTGGCTTGGCCCGGCGGTCAGTGCGGCGTTTTCGATCCCCTACATCGCCGCTGAAGCGAGCTTCGCACCGAAGCAAGCCGGCGGTCCTTGGGCCGATGGTCATCTCGCCGTCGGCGATGCAATCCGCGCCGCCGCCCGTATCATGGTGTTGAACCCGGACGATGCGGCATGTTTGATGCCTTTGCTGGACGCGCCGGAAACGCTTGTTGCCCTTCCGCCCTTTATCGATACGGGGCCGGCGCGCAGGGCGAGCGCGGCGCGCGAAAGACACCGGGCAGATATGGCGGCGCGCTATGGGCTTCGGCCGGATTCAGTGTGGGTCGCGGTCGTTGCCATGATGCGGCCCGGCGACAAGTTGGAATCCTATCGCATTCTGGCGCGCGCCAAACGGCGTCTATGCGGTCTTCCGCTGACATGGCTCATCGCCGGCGACGGTCCGGCGCGGGGTGACGTCGAAGCGGCGTTTGGGGCGGACGACACCGTTTTTCTGGGTGGGCAAACGGCGCGTGAGATCGAAACGCTGCACGCCGCAGCCGATCTCGTTGCCTGGCCGGCCTACCGCGAAGCCTTCGGTATGGCGCTGCTGGAGGCCCAGGCCGGAGGCATACCGGTTGTCGCCGGGGCATCGCCCGGTGTCGCGCAAATCGTCGCGCACGGTGACACCGGACTGTTGACGCCGGTGGGCGACGACACGATGCTGGCGGGCGCCGTGCGGCGGCTCGCCGAAGACCGGGCGCTGCGCGAGAGTATGGGGAAAGCTGCGATGGAAAAGGCGGAAGAATTTCATGACATCGCCGTGGCGGCGCGCCACATCGATCGCGTCCTTCGGGAGACCGTGACGGCATGACTTTGATCGCGTTGATTCGGCATGGCCCGACGGAATGGAATGAGACCGGGATCGTCCAGGGCCGTAGCGACATCCCGTTGAGCGAAAATGGCCGCGCAAAGGTCGGCTCATGGTCGGTGCCGCTGGAAATAAACGATTTCGAATGGATTTCCAGCCCGTTGAGCCGGGCGATGGAGACGGCGCGGATTCTGACCGGGCGCACCGAACCGACGGACGAGCGGTTGGTCGAGATGGACTGGTCGGAGTGGGAGGGCATGACGCTGCCGGACCTGCGGGCCCGCCTCGGCAATCTCATGACGGCGTGGGAGGCCGACGGGCTCGATTTCCGCGCGCCTGACGGTGAGAGTCCGCGCGAGGTGCAGGCGCGTCTGCGCCCGTTCCTCGCCGAGCGGGCCGCTGCGGGCCGCAACACTGCCGTTGTCTGCCATAAAGGCGTGATCCGGGCCCTCTACGCAATGTCGGTATCCTGGGACATGACGGACAAGGCGCCCGACAAGCTGCGGGACGATTGCACCCATTTGTTTGCGCTGTCGTCCGACGGTACGCCGACGCCGCATCGGCTTAACCTGCCGCTCGTTGAAAAGGACGAATGAGCTCACAGGCCGCGCCGCGTGTCTTTTTCTATGTCCAGCACTTGCTGGGCATCGGCCACCAGGCGCGTGCGGCGGCGATTGCGCGGGCTATGGGCCGCCAGGGATTGGACGTCACTTACGTCAGCGGCGGGTTCGCGGAGACGAGATTCGACCTCGGCGGGGCGACTGTCGTCCAACTGCCACCGGCCCGAACAGCCGACGCAACCTTCAGCACGTTGCTCGACGCTCAGGGAAACCCGGTGGACGATGCCTGGGAAGCCGACCGGTGTCGCGCCTTGCTGGAGGCCTTTGCGCGAACTGAGCCCGACGCTCTGCTCATCGAGAGCTTTCCGTTCGGCCGCCGTCGCTTCCGCTTCGAGCTGCTGCCGTTGCTGGAGAGAGTTCGAGGACAGATACCTGTTGCCGCGTCGGTCCGCGATATCCTGGTCTCGAAGGATGACGCAAAACGGACCCGGTGGATTGTCGAGACGGTCAATGCGTTTTTCGACACGGTCATTGTGCATGGCGATCCGCGCATCGTGACATTGGATGTCACCTTTCCGGGGGCGGATGCGATTGCCGACCGCGTTCGATACTCAGGCTATGTTGCGCCCGCACCAACCGTCGATGCGAATGGAAATCGGGACGGGGTCGTCGTTTCGGTGGGCGGCGGAGCGGTTGGTGGACCTCTTTTGCGCGCTTCGCTTGCGGCTCGACCACTTTCCAGCCTATCACGTGCACCCTGGCGCCTGATTTCCGGCCCGAACTTGCCAGAATTGGATCGAAACGCTCTAAAATCGGCTCAAGGTGTGACAATCGACACATACGTAGCGAATTTTAACGAGTTTTTATGCAGTGCTGCGGTATCCGTGAGTCAGGCAGGGTACAACACGGTTATGGATTTGATGACAAGCCGCACAAGATCCGTCTTGGTCCCGTTCAGCCAACATGGCGAGACCGAACAGACCGTCCGTGCCAGCTTGCTGGCGCGGCGTGGCCTATTTCAAGTTTTGTCAGAAGCCGATCTCACCCCAAACGCTCTCGCCAAAGCGATCGATGCGGCCCACGCCGGGCCGCCGCCGCATCCAAACGATATCGATATCGATGGTGCCGCAATGACAGCGCGAATTATGGGTGAACTTGCAACTGGCAGCCCGATTTCTGGGCGTCTATAAAAATTAATCATGCTAGCGGCCACGCGTGAACATACCATCACAGGATGGACGGAACTGGAAAGCGAGCTCGATGCTTGGCGCGCCGCGGGCATCTGCGCGACTTTCTGGTGGCGTGACGATGATGCCACGCGGCCGGGGCCGCGCCTCGAACGGCTGGTCGAGACCGCCGCGGGTGTGCCTGTCTCACTCGCTGTCATACCGTCGGGCGCGACGGCGGCGTTGGCCAGTTGGGTGCGCACGCAACGCGGGGTAACGGCGCTGCAACACGGCTATGGGCATTCCAATCACGCGCCGGCGGGTGCAAAAAAATCGGAATTCGGCGACGATCGGCAGCTGTCGGACATGCGGGCTGAAATTGCGTCAGGCCGAACACGGATGGTTTCGCTATTCGGCGACCGGTTTTTGCCGGTATTCGTTCCCCCTTGGAACCGGATGTCGGGCACGCTGGCTGATCCGTTGAAAGCGGACGGCTTTATTGGCCTTTCGGCCTATGGCCCACGCCAAACCGGCGCGGAAATTCCGACCATAAACTGTCACGCAGACCCGATTGAATGGCGCGGCAGCCGCGGGTTCGTCGGCGAGGACGCGATCTTG
This sequence comes from uncultured Rhodospirillaceae bacterium, assembly GCA_913044215.1. GTDB lineage: Bacteria > Pseudomonadota > Alphaproteobacteria > UBA8366. The sequence continues at coordinate 6,018 of CAJWOT010000120.1, forward strand.
GGGCAAATTGTCGGTCATTTGTCGGCGCGCCGCGCAGGCCGTGTCGACGCAACGGAGGCAACCGGTATGTTGACGCATCACCGAGATCAAGATGCGGCAGGCTGGAAATTCCTGTCGGACTTCGCTCACGTCATTTCAGAGCACCCGGGTTCGCGTTGGGTTTCTGTCGTCATGGCCTTGTCGGGTGGGCGGTAATGATCCACTCCTATCCACTGAAAAGCCTCTATGGCGATTATGTTCGCACGCTCATCGGCTTGGTGTTCATGGGGGTGCCCTTCTATTTTGCGTTTCCCAATTTGTTCATGACCACCATCTTCGGCGGGCTGACGCTCCTGTTTCTGGTGTTTGGGATCCGAACGGCCCTTCGCCACGTCACCGCAATTCAAACGTCGCCGGAGGGCATTGCGGTTGTCGGGCTAGTGAGCAAGCGCATTGCCTGGAGCGATGTCGCCAAGGTCGATCTGAAATATTTTTCGACCAGCCGGGATAAGAAGAGCAAGGATGGCTGGATGCAGCTGAAAATTTGCGACGCCTCACGGTGCCTCAAAATGGAATCCAATCTGAGCGGATTCGAGCAGATCGTGTCGCGGGTCGCGGCAGTGGGATTTCATAACGGCGCTGAAATGAATGAGACGACAGTGGAGAATTTCACGGCGATGGGCGTTACCGTGGATCTTCCGGACGAAGATGAGGGCGACGGATGACCGAGAACCTGCTTTCCGTCGAAAATCTGAGGGTCCATTTCGACCTGCCAGAAGGCAAGATCGAAGCGGTGCGCGGTGTGTCCTTCCGTGTTCGCCCCGGCTCGACCGTCGCGCTTGTCGGCGAATCCGGTTCCGGAAAGTCGGTCGTGTCACAGGCGATCATGGGCATCCTGCCGAAGGCGGCGCGAATCGGTGGCGGCCGAATCGAATTTCACAACAAGGCGCGCGGCAGTGCGCCCGTCGATATCGCCTCGCTTGATCCGCGCAGCAGCGCAATGCGCGCCATTCGCGGCGACCACATTTCGATCATCTTTCAGGAGCCGATGACCTCGCTGTCACCGTTGCACACGATCGGCGACCAGATCAGCGAAGCGTTGCATCTGCACCGCGACTGTTCCAAAGCGGAAGGGCTGGAACTGACGGAGCAGATGCTGCGTCTGGTCGGCTTCCCCGATCCGGTCCGTGCGCTCAGAACCTATCCGTTCGAACTGTCCGGCGGGCTGAGGCAACGGTCGATGATCGCCATGGCGCTGATTTGCCGTCCCGGCCTTTTGATCGCCGACGAACCGACCACGGCGCTCGACGTTACGATCCAGGCGCAGATCCTCAAGCTGATCGTCGACCTTCAGGCCGAGCTCGGGATGGCGGTGCTGATCATCACCCACGATCTAGGCGTCGTCGCCAACATGGCCGATGAGATCGTCGTCATGTATCACGGCGAGATCATGGAGTCGGGGACTCTCGACCATATCTTCCGCGATCCGCAGCACCCGTATCTGAAGGCGCTGCAGCACGCAGTGCCGCGCTTCGACATGGCGCCCGGCGAGCGGCTGGTGCCGATCCGCGCGATCGAGCCGACCCGCGGCTTCCTCCACGCGGAAAAGGAGCCCTGGCCGGAAGGGGCTGACGATGCCGGGCCGATCCTCAAGGTCGAGAATCTGCACAAAGCGTTCACCATCCGCAAAGGCGGTTGGTTTGGTGGTGGCGACAACAGCGAGGTTGTCGCGGTTGACAGTGTGAGCTTCGACGTCCATCGCGGTGAAACGCTTGGCCTGGTTGGTGAAAGCGGTTGCGGCAAGACGACCCTGTCGAAAATGTTGATGCGGGCTATCACCCCGGATCATGGTGCGGTCACCTACAATGATCGCGGACAGCTGCGCGACGTGCTGGCGCTCAGCCAGGAAGAACTGATCCCGTTTCGCCGTAAGCTTCAGTTCATGTTCCAGGACCCCTACGGGTCTCTCAACCCGCGGATGACGGTCTTCGACATCATCACGGAGCCCCTGGTCATCCACGATGTCGGCACGCCGGAAACCCGGCGGAAATATGCCAGTGAATTGATGGATCTCGTCGGGCTCGATATTCGGCATTTGAGCCGCTATCCACACAGCTTCTCCGGTGGACAGCGGCAACGCATCGGGATCGCTCGGGCGCTCGCGCTGCAGCCGGATATGTTGATCTGCGACGAGCCGGTTTCGGCTTTGGACGTGTCGGTGCAGGCGCAGATCCTCAACCTGTTAAAGGATCTGCAGGAAGAGCTGGGCCTGACTTATCTGTTCATCTCGCACAATCTGGCGGTCGTCGACTATATTGCCGACCGGATCGCTGTGATGTGCCGGGGCCATTTGGTGGAGACCGCGCGCAGCGAGGACATTTTCAAGAACCCGGTCCATCCGTATACGCGCGCCCTGCTACGCGCCGTCCCGGAACCCAACCCGGACCGGCCATTAGATTTTTCGACAATCATGGAAGACCGCGCCTCGAACCCTGCCGAATGGCCGCACCCCTTCGCCGCCGGCGGCGGCGCGCGGCCTGTTATGCGGGAAGTCAGTGACGGCCACGCGGTGCGGGCCCTTCCGGACTCTGATTTGGGGGCGTGGATGTCATGAGAATGCCTGTCGCCGTATTTGCTTTGATCTTCGCGGCTCTTTTCGGGCCGGCGCAGGCAATGGAATTCATCGAAACGCCGTCACTCGAACCGCTGGTGAAAGAAGGCAAGCTGCCCCCCGTCGCAGAACGCGTCCCGGCGGAACCCTATATTTCCAGACTGGAAGAAAGCGGCCGTGAGATCGGCCGGCATGGCGGTACCCTCAACACGCTGATGGCCCGGTCGAAGGATGTGCGGCTGATGGTCGTTTACGGCTATGCGCGGCTGGTCAAGTTCAACCGCAAGCTGGAGCTGGAGCCCGACCTCCTGAAGAAGATCGATGTCGAGGAAGGCCGGATCTTCACGTTCCATTTGCGGCGCGGTCACAAATGGTCAGACGGCCACCCCTTCACGACGGAAGATTTCCGTTACTATTGGGAAGATGTCGCCAACCATGAAATGTTGGCGCCGACGGGGCCGCCGACGACCTTGCGTGTCGAAGGCGAGTTGCCCAAGATCACCATCATCGACAAGCACACGATCCGCTATGCCTGGTCGAAGCCGAACCCGGCCTTTCTGCCGGCGCTGGCCGGCGCGCGGCCCTTCTACATCTATCGGCCGGCGCATTATTTGCGGAAGTATCACGCGCGCTACAAGGACGAAGCCAAGCTGAACGCGAAGGCCAAGAAGAAGGGCCAGCGGAACTGGGCCGCACTGCACAACAAGTACGACCATCAGTATAAGAACAAGAACATCAAACTGCCGACCCTGCAGCCTTGGAAGAACACCACAAAGGGACCGGCCGAACGGTTCGTGTTCAAGCGCAACCCGTTCTATCACAAGGTCGATACCGAAGGACGGCAGTTGCCCTATATCGATCAGGTCAACTTGCGTATCGCCAGCGGTAAGATCATCCCGGCGCAGGTCGGCACCGGCCAGTCCGATTTACAGGCGCGCTATTTGCGTTTCGACAATTTTACCTTCCTGAAGCGCAACGAAGAGAAGAGCGGCTACCACACCTATCTGTGGCGGATTGCCAAAGGGTCGCACATGACCCTGTTCCCGAACATGAACGTCAACGACCCGGTCTGGCGCAAACTGCTGCGCGACGTTCGTTTCCGGCGCGCACTGTCGCTCGGCATCAACCGGCATGAGCTGAACCAGGTGATCTATTTCGGCTTGGCCCTGGAAGCCCAGAACACGGTCCTGCCGGATAGCCCGCTGTTCCGGAAGGATTATCAAAAGGCTTGGTCGCGCTTCGATATCGAAACCGCCAACAAGCTGCTCGACGAGCTCGGGCTGGATAAGCGTGACGATCGGGACATCCGTCTGCTGCCGGATGGCCGGCCGCTCGAGATCATCGTCGAGTCCACGGGCGAAAGCACCGAGGAAGCCGACGTCCTGGAATTGGTCACCGACAGTTGGCGGCAGATCGGCATCAAGCTTCACACCAAACCGTCGCAGCGCGAGGTGATGCGCAATCGGATTTACGCCGGCGAGACGGTCATGTCGATTTCTTCCGGCCTGGAAAATGGGGTACCGAGCGCGGACATGGACCCGAAGGGCCTGGCGCCGACCGGGCAGGTTCAATACCAGTGGCCGAAATGGGGACAGCACTACGAGTCGATCGGCCGCATGGGCAAAGCGATCGACATGCCGCAGCCGAAAAAACTGATGGGGCTGCACAAGAAATGGCTCTCGGCGACCTCTTCGGAAACGCGCAAGAAGATTTGGCACGAGATGCTGAAGATCAACGCCGACCAAGTCTATACGATCGGATTGATTTCCGGCGTGTTGCAGCCGGTTGTCGTGCGCAACACCCTGCGCAACGTACCCAACGAAGGTATCTACAACTGGGACCCCGGCGCCCATTTCGGAATCTACGAGCCAGACAGTTTCTGGTTCGCGGACGCCCCGGCAAATAAGACCGCGAATAAGTAGAAGACGCGAAGGAACGCTTCCATGCTCGGCTACGTGACCCGCAGAATCCTGGTGATGATTCCGACGCTGATCGTGATCAGCGCGCTGGTCTTCATCATCATCCAACTGCCGCCCGGCGACTATTTCACCACCTATATGAACGAGTTGCAAAGTCAGGGTGAAGCGGTCGATCCGGCGAAGCTGGAATTCATCAAGCAGCAGTACGGGTTCGACAAGCCGATGATCGAGCAGTACTTCCTCTGGCTCACCGGCATGCTGCAAGGCGACTTCGGGTATTCCTTCGAATTCAGCCGACCGGTGTCCGAAGTCGTCGGCGACCGATTATGGTTGAGTTTCGTCGTTTCCTTCACGACGATTCTGTTCACCTGGATCGTGGCCTTCCCGATCGGCGTCTACTCCGCGGTCCGGCAATATTCCGTCGGCGACTATACGCTGACCTTTTTCGGTTTTCTCGGCCTGGCGACGCCGAACTTCCTGCTGGCGCTCGTCCTGCAATATGCGGCGTATATCTGGTTCGATACGTCGATTGGCGGGCTCATGGATCCGAAATTCATCGATCAGGGATGGTCCGTCGATAAGGCGCTATCTATCCTCGAGCATCTTTGGGTTCCGGTCCTTGTCATCGGTACCTCCGGTACGGCCGGGATGATCCGCCGGCTGCGCGCCAATCTGCTGGACGAATTACACAAACAATATGTCGTCACCGCGCGGGCCAAGGGGCTGCCGCCGGGCAAGGCGCTGGTGAAATACCCGCTGCGCATGGCCCTCAACCCCTTCATCGCCGATATCGGCAACCTGCTGCCCGAAGTCATTTCCGGTGCGGCCATCGTGTCCATCGTGCTGTCGTTGCCGACCACGGGCCCGATGCTGCTCAATGCCCTGCAGAGCCAGGACATGTACCTTGCAGGGTCGTTCCTGATGTTCCTGGCGACGCTGACCGTCATCGGGACGCTGCTGTCGGATCTGGCGCTCGGCATGCTCGACCCGCGTATCCGGCTTGGCGGAGGGGCGGCGAAATGAGCGAAACTCCCATGGAACACTACGTCAACAAGGCGGAGTTCGATCCGAACCGCATCGTCAAGCTGACGCCGGAGCAGGAACGCTACTACATGGCGTCGCAATGGCAGCTGATGTGGTGGAAGCTGAAACGGCACCGGCTCGCGGTGATCAGCGGTGCGTTCCTGTTGCTGACCTACTTCTCGATCCTGATCAGCGAGGTGATTGCACCCTACAATCTGCACGCAAGGCACACCGATTATCTGTATGCGCCGCCGCAATCGGTGCACCTGTTTCATGAGGATGAGTTCGTCGGCCCCTTCGTCTACGGCATGAAGCGCAGTTTGAATATGGAAGTGCTTCAGTGGGTCTATACCGAGGATACGTCGAAGGTTCACAAGATCCGATTCTTCTGCGTTGGTAACGACTACAAAGGCGCAACCTACGAATTCTGGGGGCTGTTCAAGGGCAGTTTCCATTTGGTCTGTCCGGCGACCGAGGGGCAGCTGTTCCTGTTCGGCACCGACCGGCTGGGCCGCGACGTGTTCAGCCGGGTCGCCTATGGCGCCCGAATTTCGCTGACGGTCGGCCTCATCGGGATCACGATCAGCTTCATCATGGGCATCACGATCGGCGGGCTCGCGGGCTATTACGGCGGTTTCGTCGATGCCGTCGTTCAGCGGATCATCGAGATCATCCGCTCCTTCCCCTCGCTGCCGCTGTGGATGGCCCTGTCGGCGATCCTGCCAGTCACCTGGAGTCCGATTCTCGTCTTCGCTGGTATCACCGTCATTCTCGGTATGCTCGATTGGCCAGGGCTAGCGCGTGCCGTTCGTTCGAAACTATTGGCCTTGCGGGAAGAAGATTTCTGTACCGCCGCCCAGCTTATGGGCGCCAAACCAAGCCGAATTATCGGCCGGCATTTGATGCCGAGCTTCATGAGCCATCTGATCGCATCGGCGACCCTGTCGATCCCGAGCATGATCCTGGGCGAAACGGCGTTGAGTTTTCTTGGCTTGGGCCTGCGGCCGCCGATCACGAGCTGGGGCGTATTGCTGAACGAGGCGCAGAATATCAACGTGGTGGCGCTGTATCCGTGGCTGATGTTGCCGGTGCTGCCGGTCGTGCTGGTGGTGCTGGCCTTCCAGTTCCTGGGCGACGGGCTGCGCGACGCCGCCGATCCCTACAAATAGGCGGAACTTAGCGCGCCGCGATCACCACCAGATCGACGCCGGTCGGAACCCCTTCGACCGCGACCGCGGCGCATCGCTCGCGC
>CAJWOT010000121.1 GCA_913044215.1 uncultured Rhodospirillaceae bacterium
TTCAATATGGTCGACTTCGACTTCGTCCTGCAGCCGGCGGGCTAGGTATCGAGCGTATTGTCCCGCTCCCATTGGGTGAGGTGGCGGGAATAGTCGTTCCACTCGTCCATCTTGATCTTCATGTAAGCGGCGCTGAATTCGTCGCCGAGACCCGCCTTCAGCACCTTGTTGCGGTCGAAAGCGCGCAGCGCGTCGATCAGGTAGAGCGGCAGGCGCTTGGCGCGGACCTTGTGCCCGTCGGCATACATGTCGATGTCCGACCGCTTGCCGGGGTCGGTCTTGTTGGCGATGCCGTCGAGTCCGGCGGCGATATAGGCAGCCTGCAGCAGATAGGGATTGGCCGCTCCGTCGGCGAGGCGGAACTCGAACCGGCCCAGATCCGGCGTCCGCACCATGTGGGTTCGGTTGTTGCCGGACCAGCTGATCACGTTCGGTGACCAGGTCGCGCCGGAAGCGGTGACCGGCGCGTTGATCCGTTTGTAGCTGTTCACGGTTGGGTTGGTCAGGGCGCAGAGCCCCTCCGCATGGCGCAGCACGCCGCCGAGGAAATTGTAGGCCACGCCCGATATGCCCAGCTCGTCCTTCTTGTCGAGGAACAGGTTCTTCTTGCCCGCCTTGTCCCATGCTGAAACATGCATGTGGCAGCCATTGCCGGTGAGGTGCAGGAACGGCTTCGGCATGAAGGTCGCGCGTAGCCCGTGCTTCTCGGCGATCGACTTGACCATGAATTTGAAGAAGGCGTGCCGGTCGGCGGTGACCAGCGCGTCGTCATATTCCCAGTTCATCTCGAACTGGCCGTTGGCGTCCTCATGGTCGTTTTGGTACGGCCCCCAGCCCAGCGCCTGCATGCCGTCGCAGATTTCCGCCACGACGTCATAGCGCCGCATCAGCGCCGACTGATCGTAGCAGGGTTTGGGGTCTATATCCCGCGGGTCGGAAATGTCGGTGCCTTCCGGGTCGATCAGATGGTATTCCGCCTCGACGCCGGTCTTCACGCGGAAGCCCTGTTTCAGGGCGGCATCCAGCACGCGCTTGAGCACGACGCGCGGCGCCTGTTCGACGCTGGCTCCGTCCATCACCAGGTCGCCGGCGACCCAGGCGACTTCCTTCTTCCAGGGAAGCTGCATGACGCTCGCCGTATCGGGCACCGCGAACATGTCGGGATGGGCCGGGGTCATGTCCAGATAGGCGGCAAAGCCCGCAAAGCCGGCGCCGTCCTTCTCCATGCCTGGCGCCGCGGAAGCGGGCACCAGTTTGGAGCGCTGCACCCCGCGCAGGTCGGTGAAGTTGAACAGGAAGTACTCGATGCCGTGTTTTTTCGCGAAGGCTTCCAGCTTGCCGGCCATGTCTTATTCCTCCCCTGTTTTCTGATTTGCTTTAGCTCGACCCCGGGATCCAATCGGTCCCTGCGAGCGGCACCTTGGCCATCGCCGCCGCCTCGACGGTCAGCGCGACCATGTCCTCGGGTTCCAGATTGTGCACATGCGATTTGCCGCAGGCCCGCGCCAGGGTTTGGCACTCCATGGTCAGGGTCGACAGGTAGTTGCGCACCCGCCGGGCACCTTCCTCCGGGTCGAGGCGGGCTTCCAGTTCCGGATCCTGGGTCGCGATACCAACCGGGCAACGGCCGGTATGGCACCGGTCGCAGGCGCCAGGGTGCGTACCGAGCGCCGCGTAATCTTCTTCATAAAGCGGCGCGTTGCAGTTCAACGCCATCAGCGCCGCCATGCCGATCGACACTGCGTCGGCACCCAACGCCAATGCCTTCGCCACATCGCCACCCGTCCGAATCCCGCCGGACACGATGAGCTGCACCTTGCGGTGCATGTCGAGCTCCTTCAGCGCCTCGACCGCCAGCCGCACGGCGGGCAGGGTCGGGATGCCCACATCCTCGATGAAAATATGCTGCGTCGCCGCGGTGCCGCCCTGCATGCCGTCGACCACGACTGCGTCGGCACCCGCCTTGACCGCCAGCATCACGTCGTAGCGCGTGCGCGTGGCACCGACCTTGACGTAGATCGGCTTCTCCCAATTGGTGATCTCGCGCAGTTCGCGAATCTTGATCTCCAGATCGTCCGGTCCGGTCCAGTCGGGATGGCGGCAGGCTGAGCGCTGATCGATGCCGGCGGGCAGGGTGCGCATCTCGGCCACCCGGTCGGTAATCTTCTGGCCCAACAGCATGCCGCCGCCGCCCGGCTTGGCACCCTGGCCGACGACTACCTCGATCGCATCCGCCTGGCGCAACTGGTCGGGCGTCATGCCGTAGCGTGACGGCAGGTATTGATAGATCAGGGTCTTGGACGCTTCGCGCTCTTCCGGCGTCATCCCGCCATCGCCGGTGGTCGTGCTCGTTCCCATCGCTGTCGCCGCGAGGCCGAGCGCCTGTTTGGCATTGGCGCCGATCGCACCGAAACTCATCCCCGCGATGGTGATGGGGATGTCGAGTTCGATCGGCTTGGAGGCATGGCGCGCGCCGATCACCACATTGGTGTCGCAGCGTTCGCGATAGCCTTCCAAAGGGTAGCGCGACATGGATGCGCCAAGGAATACCAGGTCGTCGAAACTCGGCACGTGCCGTTTCGCGCCCGCGCCGCGAATATCGTATATCCCCTCGCGGGCAGCGCGCTGGATTTCCGATATGACGCGCGGTGGAAAGGAAGCGGAGTCGGGTTTGCTGTCGGTCATGATCCGCTCAATAGCTGCCGGCATTGTCGATGTTAAAATGGTAGAGATTGCGGCCTGACCCGTAGCGGCGGAATGCTGCGGCATCCGCTATGGCGCCGGCCTGCTCCAGTAGTGCTGCCAATTCTTCCTGGTGCGATGCGGTCATTTCCTTTTCCTCGCAATCCGCGCCGAGGCTGGCAACGGTCCCGCGGACATAGATCTGCGCCTCATACAGCGAATCCCCGAGATCGGCGCCCGCATCGCCCAGCACAACCAGCCGCCCGGCCTGCGCCATGAAGGCGGCCATGTGTCCGACCGAACCGCCGACCACGATGTCTCCGCCTTTCAGCGAGATTCCGCAGCGCGCGCTGGTGTTGCCCTCGATGACCAATAGGCCGCCATGGGCCGTAGCGCCGGCAGATTGGCTGGCGTCGCCCCGGACGCGCACCGTGCCCGACATCATGTTCTCGGCCACACCGGTGCCGACATTGCCGCTTACCGTCACAATGCCTTCCTGATTCATTCCGGCACAGTAATAGCCTGCATGGCCGTCGATGGTGACGTCGATTGGCCGTGTCAGGCCCGCGGCCAGGGCGTGTGCGCCGCCGGGATGCCGAACCTCGAAGGAACCGGATTCCGCCATCTGCAGGGTGCGGTTCAATTCGCGCACATCCGCCTGTGCCAGATCGATCACCGTCATCAGGCGCGGCCCCAGCTGTAAACCGTTGCCGGCTCCGGCTCCCAGACCGTCGCGTCGTCGACGCCGGGCAGTTGCGCCAGGGAGCGGAACTCGGACGCCATGGCAACCCAATCGTCCGTTTCCGCCATCACGGCGGGCTTGCAGGCGATGGGGTCGCGCAATACCGAGAACCCGTCCCGGGTGCCGACGGCGAAGGTATAGAAGCCATCGAGGTCGGCAATCGCCGCCTCCAGCGCCTCCGCGATGGTCGCGCCCTGGCCGAGGCGCCAGGTCAGGTAGCCGGCGGCGACCTCGCTGTCATTGTCGGTCTGGAAGGCGATGCCTGCCTGGTCGCGCAACCAGTCACGCAGCCGATGATGGTTCGACAGCGACCCGTTATGCACCAGGCACAAATCGTCTCCGGTGTTGAAGGGGTGGGCGCCCTCCGTCGTCACCGCGCTCTCCGTCGCCATGCGGGTATGGCCCACGGCATGACTGCCGGTCGCCTGCGGGACGCCGAAGCGCGCCAGCACGTCCGCCGGCAGACCCACTTCCTTGTAGATCTCCAGGATGTTGCCGGAACTCATGATGCGCAGGCCCGGACGGTTGGTTTCGATCCAGCGGCGCAGCGCACCGGCATCGACCGGCGCGCGCAGGATGGCGTGGCTGGAGACGCGCTCCGCGGTGATCGTGATGTTCAGATCCGACGATGCCGCGCCGGCGACAGCGTCCCAATCGAAGTCCGGATCGGGATCGTACAAGGTGACCTTGGCATCGTCGTCGGAGGCCTGGTCGCGATAGATTGCGACCCCGGCGCTGTCCGGTCCGCGATCGGTCATCTGCTCCAGCATGGGCGAAAAGAACGCGCCAAGCCTGTCGCGTAGGTCCGGATTTTTTAGATACAGGCCAACGATGCCGCACATGATGTTCAGTTCCTTCAGATAGCGCCCGCAGTATGACCAAGAATACTGATTCGGGAATAGCAAAGTGAGTGGCGCGCGGCTTATCCCTGTTTGGCGGACTGGATCGCCTGCCAGACCCTTTGTGGGGTGGCAGGCATCTCGATATGGGTGACGCCATAGTCGGACAGCGCATCCACGATGGCGTTGATGACGACACCCAACGCCGGTGTCGTACCGCCTTCGCCGCCGGGCCGGACGCCATGCGGGTGGGAGCTCGCCGGGACCTCGGTAATGATGGTGTCGACGGGCGGTGTCGTGATCGCGCGCGGCATCGCGTAATCCATGAAGGAGCCGGTCAGAAGCTGTGCGGTCTCCGGATCGTAGTGGATCGATTCCATTAGCGCCTGGCCGAGGCCTTGCGCCACGGCACCATGCGCCTGACCATGTAGGATCAGCGGATTGACCGCCAGCCCCACATCGTCGACCGCTGTCCAGCGTAAGATGTCGGTATCGCCGGTTTCCGGATCGACCTCCAGCTCGCAGACATGGGCGCCGTACGGGTAGCCGCCGGCGCGGTTGGTAATGTCGCCGAAGCTCGCCAAACCGTCCGGTGAAGCGGCGGCGGTTTCCCAGAGGTCGACACTGGCACCGCTTGCCGTACTGAAAGCCCCTTCGGCGAAAGTGATCTCCGCTTCCGGCGCTTGCAGGATTTGGGCGGCGATGGTCTTGCCCTTGGCCAGCAGGGCGTCGACCGCGTCACCGACCGCGATGCTGACCAGCCGCATGGATCGGCCGGAATGGGAACCGCCGCCAACCGAAACGCGGTCCGTGTCGTTCGCGGTGTAACGGACCCGCTCGAATGGAATCTGCAGCCAGTCGCAGACCAGTTGCGGGAAGCTCGTCTCGTGCCCCTGTCCGCTGCTCATGGTGCCGGCGACCAACTCGACCGTGCCATCCGGACATACGGTCAGCTCTGCGCGCTCCCGCGGAATGCCGCTGGTGACTTCGATATAGTTGGCGACGGCGATGCCGCGGCAGCGGCCGCGCGCCGAAGATTCTTCCTTACGTTTGGCATATCCGTCCCAGTCGGACGCGGCCAGGGCTTCCGCCATGCAGGCCGGATAGTCGCCGCTGTCATAGGTGACGCCGACCCCATTGGTGAAGGGCATCGCGTCAGGTTTGACGAGGTTGCGGCGGCGCAGCTCGACGCGGTCGAAACCGCATTGCTCAGCCGCGAGATCGATCAGCCGTTCGATCATGAAGATGGCTTCCGGCCGTCCGGCGCTGCGATAGACCGCGATCGGCGCCGTGTTCGTCAGGACGGCATGGCCTTGGAAATGAACGGCAGGGATTCGGTAGATGCTTTGCATCATCGACAGCCCCTTGCGCAGGGGCCAGAAATAGACCGTGTAGGCGCCGAGGTTGAGTGTGTTGATCCCCCGCAGGCCGAGGAAATTGCCCTCCGCATCGAGCGCCAGTTCGGCGTCGGAGGTCAGGTCCCGTGCCTGGTAATCGGTGAGAAAACACTCCTGCCGCGTGGCCGTCCATTTTACCGGCCGGCCGACTCGGCGGGCGGCCCAGGGCATCAGCGCGAATTCCGGGGTGAACGCATTGCGCGTGCCGAAATTACCGCCCATATCGCCGAACACGGCGCGGCAGTTCTCGACCGGGACACCGAGGGTGAGCGCGAGCCGCTCGCGCGTCTGCACGACCCCGCGGCCCGATCCGGCGCGCAGGGTGTAGTGGTCTCGCGCCGCATCGTATTCGCCGACCACCGCGCGCGGTTCCATTGGACTGCCGGTAACCCGGTGAATCCAGCTGTCGAGACGCACAATGTGGGCGGCAGTGGCAAAGGCCGTGTCCGCTGCATCCTTATCGCCGACTTCGCAGGTCAGCGCCAAATTGTTGGCACAGTCGGACCATAGAAGCGGCGCGTCGGGCGCCATCGCATCGCGGGCATGAACAACCGGCGGCAAGGGTTCGTATTCCACTTCGACCCGTTCCGCCGCTTCCGCCGCCAGGGCTGCGGTCTCCGCCACGACCAGTGCAAGGGCTTCCCCGACATAGCGCACCGTGTCGGCGGGCAACGGCATGTTTTCCGTCAGATGGACGTCGAACCCTTCCGGCAGACGCAGTTCCGCATCCGGCGGTCCGGCCCAGTCCGGATTGTGCGGAATTGCGCCCATGCCGTCCGCTGCCGCGTCTTCGCCGGTGAGGACCGCGAGGACGCCGGGCAATGCCATCGCGGCCGAACCGTCGATCGATCGGATCCGTGCGTGGGCGTGCGGCGAACGTACCAGGGCGGCATGGCATAGATTTTCCGGAAAGAAGTCGCCGGCATAGCGGCCCTGACCGGTTAACAACCGCAAATCTTCGATCCGCGGTAACGGGGCGCCTATTCCATCGGCGCGGCGTGTGTTCTGTGTCGGCAAATCAACTCCCCCATGACGCGGTCTGCATTGAGCCGCTCGACGCCCTGTCGATCAAGGGGTTAGTTTCGCGACGGCACTGGCACCCAGGCCGGCGGATTCCAGAAGATATGCGGGCCCAGTTCGTCGATGCGGTTTACACCGATTTGCGCCATGACGCGGTCCATCTCCGACTTGAATATGTCCAACGCACGATAGGACCCGGCTTCTCCGGCGACGGCCGATCCATATAGCGTGGGTCGGCCGGACATGACCATGTCGGCGCCGAGCGCGATTGCTTTGACGATGTCGCCGCCGCGCCGGGCGCCGCTGTCGATCAGGATCTTGATCCGGTCTCCGACCGCGGCGCGCACTTCCGGCACGACCTCGAGCGGTGCCGGTGCGGAATCGAGATACCGGCCGCCATGGTTCGACAGCACCACACCCTGCAAGCCAAGGTCAGCGGCGATCACGGCGTCCTCTGCACTTTGCAGGCCCTTCACAAGCAGATTGCCGGGCCACATATCGCGAACCCGCTTGACGTCATCCCAATTCTGCGCGGCCGGTTTCGTATAGGAGGTTTCGACGTCGATCTGGGTTAGCTTGCTGGCCAGCTCCGGTGGGTTGTTCACCTTTCGGAAGTGGCCGCGTTTGAGATATTGCGGCGCCAGGACCCGAAGGCACCAACCGGGATTGGCCAAGATTTGTGCGATCAGGCGCGGTGAGTAGCGCAGCGGCATCGCGAAGCCGTTGCGGTAATTGTACTCCCGGTTTGATGGCACAGGCCCATCGACGGTGATCAGCATGGTCTTGTAGCCGGCCGCTTTGATGCGCTCGACGAAGCGGGCGGTCAGGTCCATGTCGGTCCACATATAAAGCTGGAACCAGAGGTTTTCGTCCCCGGCTTCGTGGATTTCCTCCATCGAGGTCAGCGCGCTGGTCGCGGCCGTGCAAACCACACCCATCCGCGCTGCAGCGCGCGCGAGACCGACTTCGCCGCCTTCGCTAACCAACCCGGCCGAGGCGGTCGGCGAGATGCCGAACGGCATCGCGAGTTTCCGGCCAAAGATCTCCGTCTCGGTTGTTCGCGCGGACACGTCTTTCAGTACGCGGTTCTTGATTTTGAGCGAGCGGTAGATCTCGGTGTTGTGGCGCAGCGCGACTTCGTCTTCTGCGCCGCGATCGACATACTCGAAGATACCGCGGGGCAGCCGCTTCTTCGCCATGCGCCGCAGGTCATCGATATTGTAGGCATCGAGTGTCGGGTTCACGGGGTAAGCCTCCCTTCCTGCCCCGCAGCATAAGAGCCCGCCTTCGCGGATACCAACGCGGCGTGTCATGCTAGGCCGAAATATTGGCAGGGAGGACGGCTTTATGAAATTCGGCGTACATTTCGGGTCCCGCGGCGTTGCGGGTAATCCGGACTCGCTTACCGCAATCGCGCAAAAGTGTGAAGCGCTTGGCTTTACCCATTTTGGGATGAGCGACCATGTCATCGTCGCGACCGAGGTGGACAGCGCCTATCCCTACTCGGCATCCGGCAAGTTTTTCGCGCAGGATACCGGTGTTTCGCTGGAGCAGGTGACGGCGTTGAGCTTCGTCGCCGCGGCGACGAATACGATCCGCTTGCTGACATCGGTGCTGGTGTTGCCGCACCGGCACCCGGTTTTGGCGGCGAAAATGCTAGCGACGGTCGATGTGCTCTCCAAGGGCCGTCTCACAGCCGGGGTCGGGGTCGGCTGGATGGCGGAAGAGATCGCATTGCTGGGCGGCCCGCCCTTTGCCGACCGTGCGGCGGCCTCAGATGAGTATATCGAAGCCTTTCGAGAACTCTGGACAGCAGATCGGCCATCGCAAGAAGGTAGTTTCGCGGCGTTTGAACATATGCTGTTCGCGCCGAAACCGGTGCAAACGCCCTATCCACCGCTTTGGGTCGGCGGGGAGAGCAAGCCGGCCCGTCGGCGCACGGGCCGATACGGCGATGGCTGGTACCCCGTTGCCGCAAATCCGCGCACGCCTCTGGACACGCCCGACCGCTACCGGACGGCCCTAACCGACGTGCGGGAAGCGGCTCAGGAGGCTGGCCGCGATCCCATGGCCGTAGAGGGGGCATTGCTCGCGATATATTGCCGTATCGGTGACGAACAGGAGGGGCGTGACGGCGGCCGGCTGGCGTTCACGGGCAGCGCCGAAGCCATCGTCGATGATATCGGCCACTTCGCAGAAGCGGGCCTACAGCATTTCCTCATCGGTGGGGACGGCAGTGATCTGCCTGGAACGATCCATCGGTTGGAACAGTTTGCTGCCGAAGTGATCGGTAAATTGGATCGGTAGCGGATCGGACGAGGAATTCCCTCCGCAGGGCTCAATCGGGGGGATAGCCAATCTGCGGAGGGTCTTCGCACGTTCCGGGGAGGCAGAACGTAACTTTGCTACGCGCACGGTTCATGCTTGGATCACGGTATGAGTAAAAAATTGCAATTGGATCTCGATTCGGTGCTGGCCGAGGCTTGGCGCCTTGTTCAACTGGGGGCAACGGACCGCAATTCGGCGTTTCATCTGCCAACGGTGGCGACGGTGACCCGCGATGGCATGCCGAATCTTCGGACGGTGGTGCTGCGCGGCGCCGATCCCGACCGCCGCAGCCTGCGTTTTCATACCGACCGCCGATCCGCGAAGTTCGAAGAACTCGGACAGATCTCTCAATATGCTCTGCACGTCTATGATCCGGCTATCCAGACGCAGATTCGGCTCTCTGGCACAGGCGAAATCCATCACGATGATATAGAAGCCAAATCCGCGTGGGACGGCAGCGCGGCGATGAGCCGTCTGTGTTATGCCGCGCCGGACGGGCCCGGTGCGGTCGTTCCCGCCCCGCCGGCGGCCCCGAGGCTGGAAGACGTCGCGGAGGGCGCAGGTTATGAGAATTTCTGCGCGGTCATTTTGCATGTCGACCGGCTGGAATGGCTGCATCTGGCCGCCAGCGGCCACCAGCGTGCGCGATTCGTTTGGGACGCGTCCGGCAATCGCTCTGGAGAGTGGCTCGCACCTTAGTTTTTTCGAAATCAAACAAGGAAGTATCCATGGCACGATTGGACGTTCTGCCTGCAGAAGCCATTAACGACCCTGATCTTCGCGAGATGATGGCGGCGACGGGTGGCGATGAGATGTTCGGTGTCTACGGCCACCATCCGACGCTGTTCAAAGGTTTCTTGGATTTCTACTTGCCGGCCAAGTTCAAGGGCCTCTTGCCCTTCGCGTTGAAGGAACTGGTCCGGCTGCGGATTGCCGAGCTGAACGACTGCCGGCGCTGACAGCTCAGCCGCGCACCCTCGGCGGGGGAGCCTGGTGAGTATGAAACGCTTTTTGCGAAACTATCCGACGCAACGGAGCGGTCGCCCCGGGAGGGCGCGGCCCTTGATTTCGCCGAACGGATGGCGATTGCGCACGACACGATGGATGAAGCCTTCATGTCCGGCATGCGGGACCAATTCACCGATGCGGAGATCATCGAGCTCGGCCTCGTCACCGGCGCGTTCATCGCGCTCGGCCGGCTGCACCGCGCGCTCGACATCGCGCCGATGGAAGATGGCGCGCATGGGGCGTTTCGCGAAGATGGGTGATGGGCACCGATTTCCTGCAACGGATGCGAGAGCCTATGCTAGCGCACCATTCAGTTTCTGGAGCAGCACGATATGAGCGAAAAGCCGGATCTGGTTATCCGCGGGGGAACCGTCGTCGATGGGTCGGGCGGACCGATGCAGGAAGCCGACGTGGCAATTTCGAACGGCCGTATCACGGAAGTCGGCACGGTTGCCGCAAACGGTTGCGAAGAGATCGAGGCGAAGGACCGGCTGGTCATGCCTGGCTTCGTCGATGTGCACACCCATTACGACGCGCAGGTGACCTGGGCGAGCCAGATTCTGCCGTCGTCCTGCAACGGTGTGACCACCGTACTAATGGGCAATTGCGGTGTCGGGTTCGCACCGGTGCGACCGGATCACCACGACATGCTGATCTCGCTAATGGAGGGGGTCGAGGATATCCCCGAGGTGGTAATGAAGGAGGGGTTGCCCTGGAACTGGGCCAGCTTCCCCGACTATCTGGACAGTCTCGAGGGCCGGCAATACGACGTCGATGTGGCGACGCAGGTGCCGCACGCGGCGCTGCGCGTCTTCGTCATGGGCGAGCGGGGCGCCAACCGTGAGGAAGCGACCGCAGAGGACCGGGCGGAGATGGCGCGCCTCGCGGCGGAAGGTATCCGCGCCGGGGCATTCGGATTTTCCACCTCGCGGCTGCTGCAGCACCGCACGGCCGCGGGCGAGCCGATCCCGTCCTACGGCGCGGCGGAAGAAGAGTTGCTGGAGATTGCCGACGCGATCGCCCCCGTTGGCCGCGGCTGGATTCAGACCGTCGGCGATTTCGACGATGCGATCGATGAGGAATTCGAGCTACGGCGACGAATGGCGGAACGATCCGGGCGGCCCCTGACGATGACGTTGCTGCAGAAAGAATCACGCCCCGAACAGTGGCGCGACCTGCTTGAGAGAGTCGCGGCCGCCAATGCGGACGGGTTGGCGCTTACGGCCCAGATCAGGGGGCGGCCGACCAGCGTATTGCTCGGTTTCGAGCTGTCGCTCAATCCCTTCCGCGCCTGTCCCAGCTGGCGTGAGGTGCAGGATCTCGATTTCGAAGCGCGTCTGGCGACGTTGCGTGATCCGGACTTCCGCGCCCGTCTGATTGCGGAGCCCGGCGGCAACGAGACACAGATGCGCCGGTTCCAGCAATGGGATCGCATTTTCCCCTTCGGCGATCCGCCGGAATATGAACCCGATCCGGAAACCAGTGTCGGCGCACAGGCGAAGCGCCGGGGAATCGCGCCGGCGGAACTCGCCTACGACCTGATGCTGGAGAAGGGCGGGCGTGGCATCCTCTACCGGCCGACGACAAATTATGCCAATGGCGACCTCGCCGTCGTGCACGAGATGCTCGGGCACCCGAACACCCTGATCGGGCTCGGCGATGGCGGCGCGCATGTCGGTGTGATGTGTGACGCGACCGACATGGCGCACACGATCAGTTACTGGACGCGCGATCGCACGCGCGGTCCGAAACACGGACTCGAAGATATGGTCCGCCGGCTGACCGCCGCCAATGCCGAGGCGATCGGTCTCACAGACCGTGGCCGCATCGCGCCGGGCCTGCGCGCCGACATCAACATCGTCGATTACGACGCGCTTCAGCTGCAGTCGCCGAAGATCCAGTACGATCTGCCGGCCGGCGGCAAACGTCTGGTGCAGCGTTCGAAAGGGATCGACGCGACGCTCGTCGCCGGGGAACCCGTTTGGCGGGATGGCGAGGCGACCGGCGCGCTGCCGGGACGGCTCCTGCGCAGCGGCTCTTAGCCCTCGTCCGCCAGCCACGCGTCAATCGCGGCGAGCCCTGCGGTCTTCAGCGTTTCGGGCGCGCCGCTATGTTCGAACGAGTGGCGCGCCATGGCCGCTAGTTGCGTTTCGTTGAGTCCCATCTCGTTCCGGCACAAGATGAATTCGTCGACCAGGTCCGGGCCAAATAGCAGGGGATCGTCGCTGCCGAGTGAACAGATCACGCCGGCATCGAGCAGCCGCGGCAAAGGGTGATCTTCGATCGACGGGAAGACATTCAGCTGCAGGTTGGAGCTTGGGCAGACGTCGAGGCATACCCCCTCGCGCGCCAACCGGTCGACCAATGCCGAGTCTTCCGCCGCCAGCACGCCATGGCCCAGTCGGTCCGCGCCCAGATGGTCGAGCGCGCCTGCGACGGATGCGGCGCCTCTGCCCGGGGCCGGGGCGATCTCACCGGCATGCGGCGCCGAGATCAACCCGGCCTCGGTCGCGACCCGAAACGGCTCGGCGAAGGGCTCGGGTGGAAAACCTTCCTCCGGGCCGTGCAGGCCAATGGCCACGATGCCGGCGTGGCGTCCCGCCACACCGTTCGCACCGCAGGCGATGCGGTGTGCATCGGTGCGGACCAGATCCGCCGTGACTTCCGCCTGCGACATTCCCTGTTCGAGCGGCCGGCTGCGGTCGATCGCCGAGATAAAGCCGAT
>CAJWOT010000122.1 GCA_913044215.1 uncultured Rhodospirillaceae bacterium
TACAGGCCCGCTGGAACGTGGCGGGTCTGAACGTCCTCCGCGACGTCGAGCCCCATGATGCTGGCCGCGACCAACAATCGCCCGCCCGGATCGATCGAGAACGTGCGTACATGGATTGACCGCGTCGGCGCATGCTGCACCAAGGTGGGTGCACCGGACACCTCGTCGATGGCGAAGACGACGATGTTATTCTCGCCGCCGCGGAACGGACCGGGCGCAGCAGCGCCGTGGTCGGACCGGTTCGCCACGTATACGAACTTCCCGTTGGGATGAATATGGATCGGCCCCGCGAGCTGCCGTGGCCGGACGTTGTCCGGTTCCGCGAGCGTATCGCACACGAACGCCGGCGCCGGATCGACACGGCCGTCCGGGCAGGCAAACACACGTAGCTTGTTGGTTCGTTCGTCGGACACGTAGAGCCAGGGCCGCGTCGGATGGAAGACAACATGGCGGGGTCCGAACCCGAACCCGCCGCCGGGCGCGACCACCTGGTCCGGTACCAGCCGGCCGCTGTTGAGACCGAAGCTGCGCAAGGCCCCAGGTGCCTCAAACGCATCCGCTTTTGCATTGATTCCGCGATCGACGACCAGAACGCGGTCGCCCGCCGGGAACACCATCACCTGATGCGGGTAGTTGCCATACGCCAATTCATCGTCCTGCGGCACGGGCACGCCCAGCGTTCCATCCGGTTCGATAGGATGGATGGTCATACCGCCGCCGCCAAAATTATGGGCGCTGAAGACGTACCCGCCAGAGGGATCGACGCAGAGATGCACCGCGCGGCGCGGCAGAGTACGCGCCTCGCCATGCGGCCGCAGCGATCCGTCCTTTGCGATGGTCAGAGCGGTCACATGATTGCGGTCCGACGGGACGCCGGGGCCGCCGCTGCTGGTCGCAACGTAGAGGATGCGGTGCGTCGGGTGCAGCCACGCATATTGCACCTTGGCCGGCAATTCGATGGTGTCGCGGGCGGCCAAGGTTCCCGCCGCGACATCCACGGCGTAGTGCGTCAACCGCGCATCGACCGCGCTGTATAGCGCGACTCCTGTTTTCTCAGACATCGGCGCGGTCGATCACCCGTCGTCGCGCGGGTACTGCAGGACCAGCGCTTCCAACCCGTCGCTGCCGGCGCGGATTTCGAAGCCATCCTCCGTATTCTCCACGACGACCATCGACCACAGCGGCAGTTCCTCGCCCTTGTTGATCAAACTGCCATTGCCGACGAAGACATAGTATCCACCGGCGATCGCTGGGTCGGGCCCGGAGACCGCCATATCGGCGCCAAGCCGGACGATTTGCGCACGCATGCCGTCATCATCTTCCAACGCGGTCTCCCAAGCCGCTTCCGTGCGGGCCTTGAGCACCGGGGCGATGGAGAATTCGACCGGGTCCGAGGTGAGGTTGCGCCGCTTGCTGGGCCGGATCTTGGCCCGCGCCTCTTCCTTGTTGTGAATGTAGACGGGCTTGGAATCAGCCGTGATCATCCGCAGCGCGACGAAGGACAAGCCCTGCGGCCCCGCCGTGACCGGCCCGTAGGCGGTGTGACGGTCCTTGAACTGAATCGTCAACGGCTTCAATTCCTGGCCGCGGTTGCCGATGGCGCCGGAGCCCGCGATGAAGAGCTGGAACATGGTAACGCCGTGGAAATGCGGCTTGATCGCCTCATGCGCCTGCAGCTCCGACATGGTCGCTTGCGGTCCGGGCGCGGTCTCGGTCGAGGTGCGCGGCCCGAAGAAGACGGTGCCCCAATGCTGGATCCCCGTCCCCGGGGAAATCACAATGTCCCGCTGGGCCAGCGCATCGGCGCCACTGCGCGCGTAGATCATGGTGTCCCTCTTCGCCTGTTCGTCACGCCGGATCATAGCCTTCGGCCGCCCTAGCCATAAAGGTCTCGTCGCGCGCGGCTTTTCATAACTGACCGTGCGGTGCAAGATTGCCGCATGATGACCGATCGCATTCACCTTACCGTCGAAGAGGCGCAGGACATCTCGGAGCGCGCCATGCGCGGCGTGGGCTACGACGCCGAAGAGGCGCGCATTCTCGCCAATCATGTGATGGACTGCGCATTATGCGGCTACGAATATTCCGGCCTACCCAAGTTGCTGAACATCGTCGATGCCGGCTTCTTTCAGGAGCCGCGCCGGCCCTACCGTATCGTGAAGGAGACCGCCGTTTCGGCGCTGATCGACGGCGGCAACAATGTCGGCATGCTGGCGATCCATCACGCCACGCAGGAGGCAATCGCCCGCGCAACCCGGCACGGTTTCGCCATCATCTGCCTGTCGAACAGCTGGATGAGCGGCCGTAGCGCGCATTACTGCGAAATGATGGCGCGCGCCGGATTGGTCGGCATCCATACGGTCAGCGCGCACCCGCTGGTCGCGCCGTTCGGCGGAGCGGCGCGGGTGCTGGGCACCAACCCGATCGCTTTCGGCTTCCCCTGCGAGAGCGACCCGCTGGTGATCGACATGGGCACCTCTGCCTTCATGGGCACCGACCTGCAGTTCCGCGAACGCATGGGTACGCCAATCCCCGAAGGGGTCGCCCTCGATCCGCAAGGACGGCCGACCACCGATGCCGGCGAGGGCCAGCGTGGCGCCTTGCTGCCGTTTGGCGGACCGGAGGGCGGCTATAAGGGCTTCGGCCTGGCGCTCGCCATGGAAGCGCTGGGCGTTCTCTGCGCCAGCGCCCGCGCGCCCGACGATATCCGCGGCTATATGATCATCGCCTTCAAGCCCGACCTGTTTATCCCGCTGGAAGACTACCGGCGCGATCTGGCGCAGCGGATTGCAGCCATTAAGGCGTCGCCCAAGCTGGAAGGCGTCGACGAGATCCGCATTCCGGGCGAGCGCAGCTACCGCACCCGCGACAGGCTGCGCCGCGAGGGTATCGAAATCGACCGCAAGATCTACGACGCGCTTGGCCGTCTGGCGGAAGGCCAGCACAATCACGGTGCCGGGCCCGCTTGACCGCTCCGGGTTGCGGCCCGCGCGAGAATATTCACACTAACGCCGAGCGGGTTTAATCGAGGGGAGACGGATCGATGACGACATTCGTATTGCTGCATGGCGCCTATCAGGGCGGCTGGATCTGGGGACCGGTGCGGCAGCGCCTGGAAGCGCAGGGTCATCGCGTCTATGCCCCCTCGCTCGATGGCTGTGGAGACCGGGCGCACGCAATGCGTTCCGGCATCAACACCGAATCTCATGGCGCGGAAATCGCCAAACTGATCGAGATGGAAGACCTCAACGATGTGGTTCTGGTAGGCACCTCCAGCGGCGGGATGGTCCTGGCGGCGGCAGCAGAGCGCGCACGGGACCGCATCGCCCGGATCGTCCTTGCCGATGCGCTGGCGCTTATGGATGGCGAGAAGATACGCGATATCGTGACCCGCAAGGGATCGGTCGAAAACGACCTGGCGGTCGGCCGCACGCCGGAGGATGCCGCCGGTAGCCTGTTCCAGGATCTCGATCCTGAACTGCGCCAATGGGCGATCGACCGCGTTACGTTGCATCCCCGGGCGTGTTTCTACGAGCCAGTCAAGCTACCAAGCTTCTGGTCGCAGGACTGGAAGGCGACGGTGATTTTCTGCACCGAGGCCGTCAATCCAGGCCGCCCACACCAGGAACGGGCGGCGGAGAAGCTCGGCGCCAGCTGGCACGAGATCGAGACCGGGCACTACCCGATGCTGAGCACACCGGGCCGGCTGGTGGAGCTTATCCTGGCAGGATGATGGAAAGTTGAGGCCGCCGGATCACAGCCTTGGAGGCAATGCGGTCGAATGAAGAAACGGCACTGTGACCGCGATGTTATTGCCGTTGGGTGGCTCCATTTATGGTTAACCTTGTTAGGGGGCGGGTCTCACGAACAATCCTGTAACAACAAAGGATAAGTCCCTCATGTTATCTGTTTTTCGACCACTCCTTCCCGTCGCAGCCATGGCAGCGCTGTCGTTCAGCTTCGCCATTCAGGCGGCAAAAGCTATTCCGATCAGCGTCACGAATGCCGGATTCGAAGACGTCAGCGGACAG
The DNA here is from genome assembly GCA_913044215.1 of uncultured Rhodospirillaceae bacterium. Lineage (GTDB taxonomy): Bacteria > Pseudomonadota > Alphaproteobacteria > UBA8366. Next base: position 4,032 of record CAJWOT010000122.1, read on the forward strand.
TCAACGTTCAATGAATTCACCTTCGGAACGCCCACAGGCTGGAACCTGCACGATCCGAACGGCATCATTCCAGATACCGATGTCTATACCGGAACGCTGCTTCCAAACGGTACAGACTTCTTTAACAGCGTTGCACCGGAAGGCGACCGCGTCGCCCTTCTGTTCAACCGGAGCCGGCGCGATGAGGGCGAATATGGTTATGTCCAAACGCTGAGCAACACCCTGCAAGCCAACACCCGCTGCACGTTGAGCGTCGCGGTCGGCAATATCGCATCAAGAAACGCGGAGAGCTGCGAGTTCTTCGATTTGAGCGGGTTCCCCGGTTACCGGATCGATCTGCTTGCCGGTGGCGATGTCATCGCACAGGACCTGAATTCTCTCGTGATCGCCGAGGGTGAGTTTCTCACCTAGGAGATCATACTCGAAACCGGGTCCGCGAATGCGGAACTCGGCCAGGCCCTCGGCATCCGGTTCGTCAATCTCAACGTGACGCCGGGTGGGCTCGGATCCATCCCGGACCTGAAGGTAGATTTTGACGATGTAAACCTCGATGCAACCGCGTTGCGGGTGTCCGAACCCGGCGGTTTGGCGCTTTTCGGCCTCGGCCTCATCGCCTTGGCACGGCGTGTACGCCAACGAAAGACCTCATAAGGAAGCAACCCCGCGCGAATCTTCCTACCGGAGATTCGCGTACGCCTTAAGCAACACACACGCACGACTGCTGACGGCCACGCCGTGCATCTCTTTGGAAACCTATCTCGAAGATTGGGCGGCCAAGTGATCCGCTGCATTGAAGTAAGGCAGGTTATCGCGCGACGAACTGCCGATCGCGGCGAGCCGTTCGGTTATGCGGATCGCCTTTTGATATTTCCGTTCGCACTCTTCGCGCGTATGGGTCTCGAACATCGACCCAGCCAAGGAAATACCGTAATGCGCCTGGAGCGTCCGGATCTGTGTACCGGCGAACATGCCGTCGGCGATGAGTGATAAGTTGAACTCTGGCCGCGCGACGATTTGAATCTTGCTCTCGACAAGATAGCCGCGAAGTTTCGCCTCGGCTTCCAGGGCAATATTCCAGTAATCGGATTCGGTCTGCGTCGGCTCGCCCGAGACGTCCCGGAAAGCCATGCAGAAGGCGAGGAAGACCTGTTCATCCTCGGTCGCCGTCTTCCAGGCGGTGCTGCCCAGGCTGCTCCACACGGACAGGTCCATATCGGCGAAAACTTTTGGCACCCTGTCGAAAAACAAACGGTGCAGGCCGTTTTCGTTCAAAGTGCTGCCTAGTTTCTGCTCCGTGTAGATATCGACCGCGGCGTAGGTCCCGCACACGGGACACGTATCGTCCTGAAACGCGTCTTTTCGGTAGATATGAGAACACCGCTTGCTGTCCGGGAGTTCATTCTTGCACAACAGATAGGTGGCAGCCCCCTCCTCGCCATCCTGCTGTTCGCCGATCCAATTGAAACGATTGACGAACTGCTTATAGGACCCGCGGTGGCTCCACAGGCTCCATTCCAACTTCTCCACCGGTCCGAACGTGCTCCAATTCGAGCTGACATCGATGATGACGCATTGCGCCTTGCCCGGTGCGGTCCGCAATCCGCGCCCGACAGACTGGCCCCACAGCACTTTGGATAATGTCGGGCGGAGATGGACGATGATATTGCAATGAGGGTTGTCCCACCCTTCCGCCAAAACACCGACAGAGACCATCGCTTCGATCTCTCCGGCTTCGTGGCGGGCAAGCAGTTTCATGCGTTCCCCGATCGGCGTGGCGGCGGTGACAATGGCCGCCTCGATCCCGGCACTCTGGATCTTCTCCAGCGTCTTTTCCGCGACGCTCACATCGGCGCAAAACCATGCCGAAATCGGTGGGATTGTGAGCTTCTCCCGCTCCTCTTTATAGCTCCACAAGGAGTAGTCGATCATCGACGACTTAATTATCGCCGGTGCCAGTTTCGAGACAGGAAAATCGCCCGAACTGATATCGATGTCGCCCAGATTGAGGTCATGAACGAAATGGGGCCGGTAGACCGGCTGCACCAAGACGCCTTCCTCGATCAGACTCTCGATATTCGCGCAGTCGATAATGGCGTCGAAGGCGAGATTTAGCTGATCGCGCTGGTCGCCGGTCCGCCGTTCGGGTGACGCCGTCAGACCGATGAATTGGGCGTCAGGCTTGCCGTCCTTATCAAACGCGTCGAGCAGCTTTTTATACGCCGTGCCGTTCGGCGAAACGCGGTGCGCCTCGTCGACGATGATGAGATCCGCCTTCGGAATGGCGTCCAGCAACACCTCTTTGGCCCGCATATTGGTCGAGAGCAGGATGTCATAATCCTCGAAGGCGGGGCCTTTGTCGGAAACCGAGAGCTTGCGGACATTGTGCTTCTCCGCTAGCGCCTTTTCGAGCTGCTCCAGCAGGACGAGGCGATGGCACAGCACGACGATTTTCTTGCCGCTATAGAACCGCTCGACGAGCTCGCTCGCGAGCACGGTCTTCCCCGCGCCGGTCGGCGCCTTCAGGATGAAACGACGGTGTTGGGCAACGATCGACGGGAACCTATCGATGATTTCCTGCTGCCATGTTCTGAGATGCATGCACGGCGTATATCAAAGTATACGCGTTTGTGCACGGGCGACGGCTCTCGAATGCGATTTTATCCCTACTTCCGCGGCTGGTACCCTTTCGGCGGCCAGACGATCAGGGCAATCAACGGATACACCAGCAGCGACGTCCAGAGGAACAGATTGAAGGCGTTAATGTAGCCGATTGTCGTCGCCTGCCGTGTTACCTCACCGGCAATATTGGTGAGACCGACCGTGGTCTCGATATCCCAATGTTCCAGCGCATCTGCCAGCCGCAAGCGTTCGCTGAACGGATTGATCCACTGCACCATGTCGCTGTAGTTGATCTTCTGGCTGTGGAAGATGACCACATAGCTGGCCGAGATGTAGTAGCTGGAAGCGATCGAGCGGACGAAATGGAAGATCGCCGACCCATCCGCCGTGCGGCGCGGATCGAAATTCGAGAAGGTGACCAGGGTCATGGGCACCCAGATACATCCGACGCCGAAGCCCTGAACAATCATGAGCCAGGCGATCTCGCCGAGCGACACGTTCATGTCGAACTGCAGCATCACCAGCGCCGCGTAGGTCTGCAGGCCAAAACCGATCATGAACAGCAGCCGCGGGTCCCAGCGGTGCGCGAAGGCGATCATGAACACCTGCGACAGCATAGTGCCCAACCCACGCGCGCCGATGAAGAGGCCGGCGGTGAGCTCGGGTATGCCGCGCAATTGCTGCATCATAGCGGGCATCAACACCATGGGCGTCACGAACAGCATGCCGAAGACCAGCGTGATGCCGACCCCCAGCGCAAAATTGCGCTCCAGCAGCAGCCGTGGATCGAGGAACGGCCGTTCGCTTGTCAGACTGTGCACCAGAAAGATCCAGCCGAAGATCACCGCGCCGGCGGCTTCGATAATGATTTCCAGAGACTCGAACCAATCTTCCCGCTCGCCACGGTCGAGCATGAGCTGCACGCAGGAAACGGCGATCGCAAGGCTGAGGAAGCCGGTCCAGTCGAGTTTCTGCCGCTCCTCGCGCGGCGGGTCGGGCTTGATGAAGGCCAGCACGCCGACCAGCGCGATAACAGCGAGCGGCAGCAGGATGAAAAACACCCAGCGCCAGGAGATCTCTTCGCTGATATAGCCGCCGGCAAGCGGTGCGATCGTCGGCGTGACGCTGACTCCCATGCTGTAGATGGCAGTGGCGAAACCGCGCCGTTCGCCGGTGAACTCGTCGATGACAACCGATTGCGAAATCGGCGTGAGCGGCGAGCCGAAGGCAGACTGCAGCACGCGCCAAAAGACAAGTTCGGCCAGTGAGTTGGACAGGCCGCACATCAAGGTCGCGAAGCCGAACCCGACGGTCCCCCAAATCATGCAGCGCTTGCGCCCGAAACGATTCGAAAACCAACCCGCGAGCGGAATAGTCACCGCCGTCGCAATCAAATTGGCGGTGACAACCCAGGCGACCTGATCGGGGCTGGCCGACAACGCCCCCTGGATTTGCAGCAGCGATACGTTGGCGATCGTGATCGTGGTCGCGTAGAGCGTCGTGACCAGCGTGCAGGTGATGATGAGCCACACGGTCCTTCAGCCTCTTGCGTGATCGGTGTTCATGTCAGCCATGCCGGCGCTTGGTGGACGATTTCGCGGCGCTGGTGCCGGGTGCAGGGTGCAGGGTATCGGAAGTGACGGCAAGTCCGTAGCCCGAAGTCAACCGCACAGCACAGCCTGGCATTTTCGCAAGGCGCCGCCCGCTCTTGCGGCACGGGTTGTCTTGACCTGCGGGGGTGGGCGGGCCGTACAATTACCCCCAGAACGCAAAGTGGCGCGCAACCGCGTCCGCATGCACCATGCACTTCAGGGAGAAAAAACCATGCCGTTTTATGAAAGAGGCGATGTCCGCATCCAATACGAAGAAGTCGGCAGCGGTTTTCCGCTTCTGGTCACGCCGGGCGGCGGCCTTAACTCCCGCATGTCCAACTGGCCAACGGCCGTCATCAACGCGATGGAAGAGTTCAAGGGAGACTTTCGCTGCATCACGATGGATCAGCGCAACGCCAATGGCGGCGAAAGCACGGGACCGCTCGCGCTCGACGACCCGTGGGGCGGTTTCGCCGACGACCAACTCGGGCTGATGGACCATTTGGGTATCGATAAGTTCGCCTTCATGGGCTATTGCATCGGCGGCTGCTTCGCCGGAAAGCTCCTGGAACGCGCACCCGAACGCGTCGTGGCGGCGGTGTTCTGTCAGACCGTCGGGCATTTGCCGGAAGACCCGGATGTCATGTACCGCTCCGGCCAGGAAATCTGGGCACCGGAGCTGCTTCCCGGACGGCCGGACCTCGATCAAGGCCAGGTCGACACCTATCTGCACAACCTGTATCGGGTGAATCCCGACTTTCTGTACAGCGTGTCGCGCGACTTCATCGCGAATTGCGAAACGCCCGTCCTCGTGCTGCCGGACGACATTCCGGCCCACCCGCTCCAATCCTCGATCGATGTCGCTTCTTTGGCGCCAAATGCCGAGATCACGGTCTTCCCGTGGAAATCGCCGCCGGAATTGAAGACCCGGACAATCGACAAGGTCCGCAAATTCATCCAGACGCACACAGCCTCCGCATAGAAGCCGACTGCCACCGTTCGGCATTTCGCTCCCGGGAGACGTGACGCCATGACAGCGCCCATGGTCGACCTGTCCCACGACGCCAGCTTCGCGGGCGGGTTCCCGCACGCTACGTTCGACTGGCTGCGCGACAACGACCCCGTACATTGGCACGCGCCGACCGAAGCGACGCCGGACGGCGAAGGGTTCTGGGTCGTCAGCCGGTACGAAGATATCAACGCCGTGTTCCGCACACCGGAACTGTTCTCCTCCGACAAGGGCGGCGATCGTAGGGGCGGCGGTACGACGCTCAAGGATGAACGGGCGGCAGGCAAGATCCTGAACTACACCGACGCGCCTCATCACCGCACCCTGCGCAACCTGGTAAACAAAGGCTTCAATAACCGGGCGCTGGCCGGCCTTGAAGCGGAGCTACGGCGGCGCGCCAACCGCTTGATCGACGCCTTCCCGGAGGGTGAGAGGTTCGATTTCGTCAGTCATTTCTCGCGAGAACTGCCACTGCAGGCGATCTGCATCATCCTGGGCGTACCGCAGGAAGATCGCACGATGCTGTGCGACTGGATCGACAATGGGATCGAAGCGGAGGGCGAAAACGTCGTCGCCCGGGAATATCTGCGCAAGGTCGCGGACTATGCGCAGGACATCATCCAAGAGAAGCGGCAGAACCCGGCGGACGACATCCTGTCGACGATCGTCCATGCCCGGCTCGACGAAGAGGGCGGCCGGCAATTGACCGACGAGGAGTTGGTGAACTTCTTCATCCTGCTGTTTCCGGCCGGTGCGGAGACGACGCGCAGTGCCATCGGCGGCGGTCTCAGAACCTTGATCGAACACCCGGAACAGCTGACAAGACTACGCGCCGATCAAACATTGCTGCGGACCGCGATTGAGGAAATTGCGCGCTGGACGACACCGTCCATCTACAAACGCCGCACGGTGACCCGTGACACCGAACTGTGCGGGCGAGCGCTCAGGACCGGCGACAAGCTAACGGTCTGGGAGATGTCCGCTAACCGCGACGCGCGAATCTTCAACGATCCCCATAACTTCGACATCACACGCAGTCCGAACCCGCACCTCGCCTACGGCAAAGGCGCGCATATCTGCCTCGGCGCGGGCCTGGCCCGCATGGAACTTCGGATCAGTTTCGAGACGCTATTCGACCGCATCGTCCGTTTCGAGCTGGCAGGACCGGCGGAATGGACGCCCAATAACCGCCTGCTCGGCCTACGGCAACTGCCGCTTACTGTGGCGAAGCGATAGAAGGCGGTACACCCTCTTCCCGCCTGTCGGCCAAGACGCGGCTCAGCTCTTCGACCAAAAAGGGTTTCTGGATACATACGGCATCCAGCCCAAAGGCCGACGCCAGTTTTGCCGCCAGTTCCGCATATTCCCGGTTGACCGCCGACGCCACGATCACGCGCGCATCGCTCCCCCGGTCGCCGGGCCAGCGGACCAGATCGGAACCTCGAAGCCGAGGTCATCGCCCAAAACGCGGACGACCTCGCACATCTCCGGCAGGTCATCGACCATGAGCAATCGATTTTCAGCCATCGAGTGCTCCGTTCAAACCTGTTGAGTTGAATGAGCCCAGGCGGAGTCACGAAGACCGCCCCTGGCAACAACCCAAATTTGTAGTAAATTTCGTAAATTCCCAAGTTAGGGATTCTACGCACACGCGAAGACTGCGCTGCCCAAAGGGTCGGCCTTTACTCTAGGATCGCGACGGGCGCCTGCCGCCTTGCAAAACTAATCCAACACCTGATCCAGCACCCAATTGTCGAAGGCGTGGCACAGCGTTTCCATGTGGGTGATCTTGGCCGCGGCGTTGACCGACGCACGCAGCCCTTCCTGCTGCCAGCCGACCGCTTCATTGTCTTCGGGAAGGACGGTGTCGACCCGCGCATAGTAGCGCTGCGCGATCTCTTCGAAATCGGGCCGGTCGAAGCGGTCCTGCGGGAAGAAGGAACTTGCCACCAGATCCATGGTTTCCGGTCCCGTCGGGCGGATTTCGAAAATCCACACGCAATCGATCGTCCAGCCGAAAAGGAGCGTGGGATAGAGGCAGGGATAGTAGGTACCGGTCTCGTAGCGGCCGGTCAGGCTTTCGATCTTGGGGAAACCGGTTTCGCCGGTCAGCAATCCGCGGCTGCCCTCATGCCTTGTGAAATGGGTGATATAGGCGCCCTCAGTCTCTTCATGCGTCGATCGCTGCCGGCCCTTTACCGATTGCCGTGCCAGGGTCCCGCCATGCACGAAGGGAATATGCAGCGAGTCGTTGTAGTTCTCGAAATAGAGCTTCCAGTTGCCCGCGACCGAGTAGGTCTTGCGCCTGGCGCAGGCCAGAGTATCGGGCGCATAGACGCCGCAGTTCGCCGGCAGATCGCCCAGATAATCGGCGAGCGGCGCACAATCGGGATCGAAATTGACGAAAAGGAACCCGGCCCAGCGATCCAGGGTCACCGGCAGCAAGGGGAAGTCGGCGTGCCGGAAGCCGTCCTCTTCCTCGATCAGGGGCGTGGCGATCAGCGCGCCGTCCCGGCCGTAGGTCCAGTTGTGGTAGGGGCAGGTCAGGTTCTTGCAGTTGCCCTCGTCCCAGGCGATGCGGGAGCCGCGGTGGCGGCAGGAATTGTGGAAGGCTCGGATTTCGCCATCGTCGCCGCGTATGACAACTACCGGCGCGCCGGCAACCGCTGCCGTAAAATAGTCGCCCGGCTGCGGGATCTGGCTCGCATGGCCGACATAATTCCAGACCTTCAAGAAGATCCGTTCCACCTCGCGCCGGTAGAAGTCCGGGCTGGTGTAGCACCAGTTCGGCAACGGCGTCGCCCGCTCGGCCGGCGCGCGGACCGACACGTAATGCGCCGGGTCGAATAGGTCTTGCGGAACGGACATTGCGCCTCCAGAGCTCTCGAACAGGATCGGACCGGTGATCATTGCCGTTTTTTGCTAGGGTACAGAAATCACCGGCGGTCAGGGAATAGCGATGCAAGATCTCTTGAACAGCGACGGGCCGATGCGCCTCAAACAGTGCCGGCGTGCCCCCATGCTGCACAGCAGCGACGATACGGCTATCGGCAAGCTGCTCGACACCTACGGTGAGTTCAGAGAGCCTGAGGTGGAAATTCTTGACGAGCTGGTCAGCCGGGGCGACTTCGTAGTCGAGGTGGGCGCGAATATCGGCGCACTCACCGTGCCGCTGGCCCAGTTCGTCG
>CAJWOT010000123.1 GCA_913044215.1 uncultured Rhodospirillaceae bacterium
CGCCACGGGAACCGGCGCCAGGGTGACGTTGTCGCCGACCGCAACGGAGACCGAACGCAGCCCGCGTGCGGCCAGTACATCAGCATCGACCGAGATGCGGACAGCGACGTGGGTGCGCAAGGAATGGAACTTCAGGAACGCCTTCGGGTCGAGGGTCACGGACGCCCCGTCCGTGGTGATCCCCGTGACCTGAACCGTGCCGGCATCCTGCAGCCGGTACGCCGTCCCTTCGGGTGGCGAGGCGCGATCCTGCTGGAGACAGAAGGCGGAGAATTCCGCGCTGCACGCGCCGCCGTCGCAAATCAGTGGCGTACTGCCATGGCTGGCGACCAATGCCAACGCCTGTGGCGCGGCGAGACCGAGCGACGGTGCAGCAAAAACCGCTGCCGCGACCGTCATGACGGTGAAGCCTGGTCGGCGGATAACCCTTTGCACCTGACGTCACCTAACCGTTGGAACTGTGAAACCTACCCCCGTACCATGCGCTCTGCCGGAGCACCTTTCTTCTGTGCCGGTAAAGCTTACAGGGATTCGCTGAATGCCGTCATCACAGTCCCGCGATCCATTCCAACGTGCCGTCGCGAATGGTAGTGATAAGGCATGACTGACACGCTCCGCCTCGCCCTCGTGACCGATATCCATCACGGCCCGACCCGCTACACCAAGCTGGGCGCGGAAGCCCTGCCCCTACTCGAATCGTTCCGCGACCAGGTCACCGACGGCGATTTCGATCTGGTGGTCGATCTTGGTGACCGCATCACCAACGTCGATCGCGAAACCGACATGGGCTTGGAGAAGGAGGTCGAGGCGGTCTTCGCACAGATCGACACGCCCCGGGCACATCTGCTGGGCAACCACGACCTGCATTATTTGAGCATCGGAGAGAACGAGTCGATCTGGGGCGCTTCACTCGCAAGCCAGAGTCTCGACCTCAAGGGCAATCACCTCGTCTTCTGGCAGCTTGACCTGTCCGGCAAGCTCGGTGAAGCGCCGCTGCCGTCGCAGGCCGATCTCGACTGGCTGCGCGACGATCTGGCCAGCACGAGCCTGCCGGCGATCATCTTCACCCACGTCCCTCTGCACGGTGGGGCGATGATCGGAAATTTCTATTTCCACAACAACGTGTCGCCGTCCACCTTGCCGCACACCGCCGAGGCGCGGCAGGTTATCGAGGCGGCCGGTAACGTCGTGTTGTGTCTGGCCGGGCACGTGCATTGGAACGACAGCGCCACCATCGACGGCATCCGCTACCTGACCTTGCAGTCGCTGACCGAGAGCTTCACGACCCAGGGCGAGGCTTCCGCCGCCTGGGCGGAAATCGAGATCGACGATAGCGAGGTCCGCTGGCGCGCCCATGGCGGCGACCCGTTGCGTTTCGAAGCGCCGCTGCGCGGCCGCAATATGCGCTGGGTCCCGCCGCTGCCCCCCTTTTCCATCTTACGAGCGCAAGAAGCGATCACCGACGCCGACGCGCCGGTGCGCGGCGTCATCCTCGATATGGACGGGGTGCTGTATCGCGGCAGCGACCCGATCGACGGGTCGGCAGCGGCCGTGGCAGCGCTTCGCGAGGCCGGGCTGAAGATCGTCTGCCTGACCAATAACGCCCGCCGCACGCCCGAGGACTATGCGGCGAAGCTTGCCGGGTTCGGTATCGAGATCGATCCTTCGGACATCATCACATCAGGCCAGGCTGTCGCCCACCATCTGACCAAGGAAACGCCGAGCCCGCGCGTGCATGTCGCCGGCAGCGACGCGCTGCGGCGTACCTTGCTGGCAGCCGGCGCGGTCGAAAGCGACGCACCGGACTATGTCGTCGCCGGCATCGATCTCGGCATGACCCTATCCGACCTGACCCCCGCCATCCGCTATATCGCGAACGGCGCGCAGCTGATCGGCAGCAATGCCGACGCGGTCATCCCGACCGCGGACGGCCCGGAACCGGAAGCGGGCCCGGTCGTCGCCTTCCTGGAGGCCGGCAGCGGCTGCAAGGCCGTCATGTTCGGCAAACCGAAACCCGACATTTACGAACTGGCGTTGGAACGGCTCGGTCTCGACGCCGATGACGTCATCGCCGTCGGCGACACTTTCGAAACCGACATCGCCGGCGCAACGGCAGCGGGACTGCGCTCTATCCTGGTCGCTTCCGGCAATACGGCCGCCGATGAGTCAGGTGACCCGGAACCGACGATGCGTTTTGCCGATTTGAAGGCCGCCGCGAAGTTCCTAAAGGCGCGGTAGCGGCCGGCCCTATTCCGCCGCCATTGGCAGGGGCTGCGGCATCGGCACGTCGTTGATCTCCGCCAACGGTTTGCCGAAATGCTTTTCGATCGCCGGCACGACCTTGGTCGCAAACTGCTCCATCGAATTCAGGATCGCGCTGTGCGGCACGTCGCCGACGGCGAAATAGATATTCATGTGCCGGGGCCGGTACAGCTCGATTTCCTGGCAAATCCGCTCGGCGACAGTCTCCGCATCGCCAACGAGGAGGTTCTGCATGATCTGTTCGAACGATTCCTCGTTCTCGTCCGGCACTTCCTCGACCATATAGTCGTCCACCATGGTCTCCCGCCGGTTCCGCAGCGCATTGGCGAGGCGCTTCTGGAAGCGCGCGCCATCGACATAGCGCTCGATGACCGCTTTGTCGTCGCTGACGCAGGCGAACCGCAGCACGCCCAGAGGAATGGACGCCGGATCCTTGCCTTCTTCGATGTAGCACTGCTCAACCTGGTCGCGCTGCTGACGGAGCGCATCCGCACCGCCAATGCCGCCGGAGACGAACGGGATATAGCCGTCGCGCGCGCACCGGCGATGGCTGTTCGGGTCCCTGCCGGCAATCCAAATCGGCGGACGCGGCGACTGCACCGGGCGCATATTGATCGCGGTCTGCGGTTGCTGGAAATATTCGCCGTCATAGCTGAAGACCGGCTCGCGCAAGCCGGACTCGATCATGTCCAGCATCTCGTTGAACATGACCTTGTTCTTCTGGATATCCGCGCCGAGCCGTTCGAATTCGTAAGGCTGGTAGCCGCTGCCAACGCCGACATCGAGCCGCCCGCCGGACATCGCATCGACCAGGGCGATTTCCGCGATCACCCGCGCCGGGGCGTGCAGAGGCAGGATCAAAACGGCGCAACCGACCCGGATTGTCTTCGTCATCGCCGCGGCCTGATTGCACAGGAGCAGCGGTGACGGACACAGGCTGTAGTTGGAGAAATGGTGCTCGGCGAACCAAACCCGGCTGAACCCAAGCTCTTCCGCCAATTTCACATGCTCCAATGAATCGGCGAGAACCTGGTGCGGCGACTTGGACCGGTCCCGGTGTTGCAGCAGATTGAATGCACCAAAATCCATTTCGGTTTCCCCCGTTTCGGCCGATCAGTAGGAGCGCGGCAGGCCGAGCACCCGTTCGGAAATATAGTTCAGGATCATCTCCCGGCTGACCGGCGCGATCCGCGCAATCATCATCTCGCGCATGTAACGCTCGACATGGAACTCCTTGGCGTAGCCCATACCGCCATGGGTCATGATGGCACGCTCGCACGCGTTAAAGCCAGCCTCGCCGGCGAGATACTTCGCCGCATTCGATTCCGCGCCGCATTCCTCACCCTTGTCGTAAAGTTCTGCCGCCCGGTAGGCCATCAGATTGGCCGCCTCGAGTTCCGCCCAACTGCGCGCGAGTGGATGCTGGATCGCCTGATTCTGGCCGATCTGCCGTCCGAAGACTTCACGGTCGCCGGCATATTGCACCGCCTTGCGCAACGCCGCCCGGCCCAGACCGATCGCCTCCACGGCGACCAGGACACGCTCCGGGTTCAACCCGTGCAGCAGATAGTAGAAGCCCTTGCCTTCCTCGCCGATCAGATCGTCTTGCGGGATCGGCAGGCCGTCGATGAATACCGCGTTGGAATCGACCGCCTTGCGGCCCATCTTCTCGATCTCCCGCACCTCGATATAGTCGCGGTCGAAGTCGGTGTAGAACAAGCTGAGCCCTTCCGCCCGCTTGCCGTTCTCGTCGCGCGGCGACGTGCGCGCCAACAGCAGGATCTTGTTCGCGGTCTGGCCAGTTGAGGTCCACATTTTGCGGCCATGCACCACATAGCCATTGCCGCTCTTCTCCGCCTTGGTCTGCAGGTTGGTCGTGTCCAGCCCGGCATTCGGCTCGGTGACGCCAAAGCAGGCGCGTTCCTTGCCCTGGATCAGCGGCGGCAGCATACGCTGCTTCTGTTCCTCGGTGCCGAATACCACGACCGGGTTGAGACCGAAGATGTTGAGATGGATCGCCGAGGCGCCGCTGAATCCGGCACCGGATTCGGCCACCGCCTGCATCATGATCGAGGCTTCGGTGGTACCCAGATTGGACCCGCCATATTCCTCCGGCATGGCGATTCCAAGCCAGCCGCCATCGACGAACTCCTTCACGAAATCTTCGGGAAAGGTGCCCGTGCGGTCTGTTTCCAGCCAGTAGTCGTCGCCGTAATTTTCGCAGATCTTGTCGATCGCGTCCTTGATGGCGATTTGGTCTTCGGTGAACATCGTCGTCCTTCCCGTCTCTAAGTCTTCATAAAGTCAAATACGTGCTGCTTGTGTTCGTCCAGACGCGGGGCGTGCGCGCCGGTCGCCGGCCGGTTACCGTCTAAGCGGAAGGGCAGGCCGACATAATGTGAGGAATCGTCTTCGCTGGGGCGCATCATGCCCAGCGCCTCCGTCTGCGGGTGCGCGACCACTTCCTCCACGGTCTGCACCGGGGCATTGGGAATATCAACCGCGTTGAGCCGTTCCGACCAGACCGCACGCGGCTCCGTCTTGATGATGGCGCCCACAATTTCCGCAAGCTCCGCTTCATTTGCCAGCCGGTCGACGCTCTTCGCGTAGCGCGGATCGTCCGCCAGTTCCGGACGCCCCAGCACATCGCAGAGCCGCCGGAACTGCCCGTCCGTGCCGATCACGATGACCTGGATGCCGTCGGCGGCATGAAATCCCCGGTTGGGGGCGACGATCGGGCCGCGCAGCCCGTTGCGCTTCGGTGCTTCACCGGAGACCGCCAGTTCAGCCGCCGCCAAGGTGATCCAGCCCAGGCTGGTCTCGAATAGAGAGGTGTCCACGACCGCCCCCTCGCCGGTCGCCTGGCGCCGGTACAGCGCGGTGAGGATACCAATCGTCGACCACATACCGGTGCCGATATCGACCAGCGATATGCCGACCCTCGAGGGCGGCCGGTCCGCCTCTCCGGTCAGATGGATCAGGCCACTAAAGGCCTGCATCAGCGGGTCGTAGCCGGGCAGATGGCTAAGCGGCCCACCGGCCCCGAAGGCGCCGACATTGCAATAGATCAGCCGCGGATTGTCCTTGCGCAGCGTGTCGGCGTCGAGACCGAAACGTTCCACCGCGCCGGGCCGGAGATTTTGCAGGACCACATCGACCTGCTCGGCGATGAAGGTGCGCAACCGGGCAAGCTCCGCCTCGTCCCGCATATCCACAGTGACCGAAAGCTTGTCCATGTTGCAGGACTGAAACGCGGCGGAGTTGCCTTCCGGCAACCGGGGATACCAGAAGCGCGCCGGATCGCCGCCGTCCGGATTTTCGACCTTGATCACGCACGCACCAAGTTCTGCGAAGATCTTCCCGGAAAACGGCCCGGCGACGCTGGTCCCCATCTCGACCATGGTCAGTCCTTCGAACGGCAACTTCATCCTGTACTCCAAACTTGCCCCTATGCACCGACATTAACGTGCCGGACCGCTCCGATTAAGCCTGTCATGGGATTTGAACAGTTGCTTTTTATGTTAGGACCCTAATAATTAGGGAGCAAACGAATTTTCCCGGTAATTCACCCGATTTCGTTCTCCGGCGGCGGTGTCTAGCGCGTAAGCTGGAAGCTGGCCGACGCACAACTCAGAACAGGTATCCCCATGACCGACGCCGAAAAGCCCTTTGTCCCTGTGACCCCGGTGGATGCTTCCACCGTCCTGCTCGTGCGGGACTCCGACGAGGGGATCGAGGTGTTCATGGTGGTGCGGCACAGCAAGGCCGATTTTGCCGGCGGCGCGCTGGTCTTCCCGGGGGGAAAGGTCGATCCGGTGGACGGCGATCCAAAGCTGGAAGGACGACGCGGCATGAAAGGCACCTTGCCGGCGCGCCTCATGGCGCTACGGGTCGCCGCCATCCGCGAGACCTTCGAGGAGGCCAGCGTATTGCTGGCGCGGGAACGCGGCACCGCTGACCTGATCGGCCCTGACCGCCAGGCGGCGCTCGTCGAGAAGTACCGCATCCCGGTCTATGAGGGCGACATCACCCTGACAGAGATGGTCGATGCGGAGAATCTGGAACTCGCCTGCGATGCGCTGGTGCCGTTCGCGCACTGGATCACGCCGGAACGGGTCCCGAAACGCTTCGACACGCACTTCTTTCTCGCCCCGGCCCCGCACAAGGTGGATGCGCTGCACGACGGCACGGAATCCGTCGGGTCCGTGTGGATCACCCCGAAAACCGCCATCGCGGATGCGGAGGCCGGACATCGCTCCGTGATGTTTCCCACGCGCATGAACCTGAACGTGCTGGATGAATCGCCGACGGTCGCGGACGCGCTCACCGCCACCGCGGCCAAGGAGGTCGTCACCGTCATGCCCAAGGCCGAGAAAGTCGAGGGCGGCCGCATCATGCACATCCCGGTCGAAGCGGGGTACGGCGACTCGAAATTTTTCGTCGACTATGACGGGTCCATGCCCGCCCGATAGATGCCGGACGCGATCGAATATTTCGAGCTCACGGCGCCGCCGCCCGGAGAGACGGTTGAAGTCGCACCCGGCGTGCACTGGTTGCGCATGCCGCTGCCCTTCCGCCTGAACCATATCAATCTGTGGCTGCTGGAGGATGGCGATGGCTGGACGCTGGTCGATACCGGCATCTTCGACGAAGTCACGGTCGCGGCCTGGGAAAAGATCCTGGCCGAAAAGCTGGCCGGCCGGCCGCTCCGGCGGGTCCTTTGCACCCATTACCATCCCGACCATGTCGGCATGGCGGGCTGGCTCTGCGAAAGATTCGGTATCGGTCTGTGGATGACCGAACGGGAATGGTTGTGGGGACGAAGCTGGAGCCTGGATTCGGACCCGGCGGTTTATGACCATCAGGGCATCTTTCTGCACACAACCGGCTGTTCGCCGGAACTCCTCGAAGCGACCCATCGGGAAACCCCGCGGTACCACACCCTCGTCAGCCCGATCCCCCGCGCCTTTACCCGCCTGAGCGATGGCGACACCGTCGCCATCGACGGCCGCGACTGGCAAGTCGTGATCGGCACCGGACACGCGCCGGAGCATGCCTGCCTCTATTGCCGCGACCTCGATCTCCTGATTTCCGGCGACCAGGTGCTGCCGAAGATCACGCCCATCATCGCGGTCGAGATCAACGAGCCGGACGCCAACCCGTTGGACGATTTTCTGGCGTCGATCGAAAAGCTGCGCGGCCTGCCCGACAATGTCGATATTCTGCCGTCACACAATCTGCCATTCAGCGGCCTGCATGCGCGGCTCGATGCGCTGCGCCGGCACCATGACGGCCGACTGGATCAATTTCTGGAGGCGTGCGTCCGGCCGATGACGGCCAAGGAACTGTCCGATGCGATCTTTTCGCAGGGTCTGGACCCGCAGAATGTCGTCTTCGCCATCGGCGAGACGGTGGCCCACTTGAATTACCTGTGCCGGCATGGCTCGATAGTGCGTGAGACACGAGATGACGGCGTCCACCTCTACGCCCGCCGCTGAGGACGCGACGCCCAACCAAAGAGAGGGAGCCCCTTCATGAGCGATAACAAACAAGCCAGCGGTCCGCTGACCGGCGTCAAGGTGGTGGAGTTGAGCGGCATCGGTCCGGCGCCACTGTGTTGTGCCCTGCTGTCCGATATGGGCGCCGACATTATCCGCATCGACCGCAACACCGACCCAGGGCTCGGTATCGGGCGCCCAAACGCGACGGACGTGACCCGGCGCGGCCGCGCCTCCGTCTCCGTCGATCTGAAGAGCCCGGATGGCGTCGAGACCGTGATGCGCCTGATCGAGCAGGCAGAAGCCGTCATCGATCCCTTCCGGCCCGGCGTCACCGAACGGCTTGGCCTCGGCCCCGAAGATTGCTTCAAACGCAACAAGAAGCTGATTTACGGCCGGATGACCGGTTGGGGTCAGGACGGCGCGCTGTCGCAAGCTGCCGGTCATGATCTCAACTACCTGGCAGTGACCGGCGTGCTGAACGCGATTGGTCCGAAGGAGACCCCGGTCCCGCCGCTGAACGTGGTCGCCGATATGGGCGGGGGCGCCATGTTCCTTGCCGTCGGCATCCTGGCCGGCATCATCAATGCCCGCACGACCGGCGAAGGCCAGGTCGTCGACACCGCGATGACCGAAGGGTCGGCCTTCCTGGGCATGGGCATGTGGGGCCTCGCGGCGTCGGACAATTGGGTCAATGAACGGGCCTCAAACGTCACCGATGGCGGCTCGCACTTCTACCGCTGCTACAAGACAAAGGACGACCGTTTCGTCTCCATCGCGTCGATCGAGGCGAAGTTCTACGCCATCCTGGTGGACAAGCTGGGGCTCAACCTGGCCGATCTGCCACCTCAAATGGACCGCGGCACCTGGCCGGACATGGTCAAGAAATTCGACGCGCTGTTCGCCGAAAAGACACGCGACGAATGGTGCGAGATCATGGAAGGTACGGATATCTGCTTTGCGCCGGTGCTCGACTATGTCGAAGCGCGGAACCACGCGCACAACAAGGACCGCGGCAGCTATGTCGAGGTCGGTGGCGTCGTACAGCCGGGACCCGCACCAAGGTTCAGCCGTACCCCGTCGCAAGTGCAGTGTCAGCCGCCATTGATCGGCGAGAACACCAAGGAAGGCCTGCGCAGTTGGGGCTTCGGCGAGGATGAGGTCGAAGACCTGCTGGCGAAAGGTGCCGTCGGCTGGAAGGGCTGATGGCGGACAACGTCCAGTACGCGCTGAGCGAAGAGCAACGCCTGCTGCAGGAGACCCTGCGGGCCTTCGCGCGCGACAAGGTGGCGCCGCGCGCGGCGGAGATCGACGCCAAGGCAGAATATCCGCAGGACATGTTCGACGCGTTGCGCGAACTGGGCATGTTCGCCCTGCCCTTTCCGGAAGCTTATGGCGGCGCGAACAGCATGCTGTCCGCCTGCCTCGCGATCGAGGAGCTGGGCCGTATTTGCTACAACACCGCCTATTTGCTGATCGTGCAATGGACCCCGTTCTGCGCCGTCCTGTATGGCGGTACCGAGGAACAGAAAGAACGCTTCTTGCCGGGACTGGGGTCGGGCGAACTGCGTGCCGCGATCTCTGTGACGGAGCCTGGCGCCGGGTCCGACGTGGCGGGCATCAAGACCCGCGCCGACCGGACCGACGGTGGCTACGTGCTGAACGGCTCGAAGATCTACTGCACCAACTCGGCCATCGCCGACTTCATCGTCGTCGCCGCCAAGACCGACCCGGATCAGCGGCATGGCGGGGTCTGCCTGTTCCTCGTCGAAAAAGGCATGAAAGGCTTTGAGATCGGTCGCAGCGAGAACAAGCTGGGTTCGCGCGGCGTGCCCTCCTCGGCGCTGCATTTCGACAACGTCTTCGTGCCAGAAGAAAACCGGCTGGGCAGCGAAGAGGAAGGCTTCAAGCTGGTCATGGAGGCGTTCAACAAGGCACGCCCCTCGATCGGCGCGCGCGGGGTCGGGCTGGCCCAGGGTGCGATCGACCACGCGGTGCGCTATGTGCGCGAGCGCGAGGCGTTCGGGCAATCCGTCTCTGACTTCCAAGGCGTACGGTGGATGCTGGCCGATATGGCGACGCAGACCGAAGCCGCGCGGCAGCTCGTCTACAAGGCGGCCGCGATGGTCGATGCGGGCGAGACCGGCTACGCGCTGGCGCCCTTCGCGTCGATGGCGAAATGCTTCGCCACCGACGTCGCCATGAAGGTCGCGACGGACGCGGTGCAGCTCTTCGGCTCGGCCGGCATCTCGCAGGAGAACCCGGTCGAGCGCTATTTCCGCGACGCCAAGGTGCTGCAGATCGTCGAAGGCACCAACCAGATCCAGCGCAACATCATCGGCAAGCACGTGGTCCGCAATATGGGGTGATCCCTTGAACACGGATTGAGCCCGGTTGCCCATCCATTCGTGTCATCCCGGCCGAGGCGCGAAGCGCCGCCGAGCCGGGAACCAGTCTGCGGCCCGTGGGTTTCGGGGCTGGATCCCGCATCAAGTGCGGGATGACCCGTAGGCGCAGTGTTTAACGCACCCGAACCTTCGGCAGACGGCTGGTCCGGACCTTGGACAGGCGCCGTTCGCGATACAGGATAAACAACCCGCTAGCCACGACCAGGGCGATGCCGGCGAACACGTCCACGCCCGGAATATCGTTCCAGACCAGATATCCCAGCAGCAGCGCAAACACCATGGACAGATAATCCAGCGGCGCGATGGCGGCGGCTTCCGCATAGCGAAACGCCTGGGTCAGACAGTACTGTCCGATCTCACCGATAACGCCGACGCTGACGAACAGCACCCAATCGAGCGACGTCGGCGACGCCCAACCAAACGTAGCCACCAACGCGATACCGACCAGGGCACCGGTGAGCGTGTAGTGGAAAGTGATGCTGGCCGCGCTTTCCGTCGCGCTCAGATGGCGCACCGTGATCACCGCCAGCGCGTACAGCACCGCACCGCCGATCGCCGCGACGGCGCCGACCTGCAGCACGTCGCCGTCCGGCTTCACGATGACGAGCATGCCAAGAAACCCGACGAAAACGGCTGTCCACCGGTATATACCGACCTTCTCGCCCAGCAGCGGGATCGATAGGACCGTCATGAACAGCGGCGCGGAAAACAGTAGCGCCTTGGCGTCGGCCAGATCCATCTTGGCGAAGGCGTAGAAATAGCACCCCATCGCCGCCAGCCCGATCACGCCACGCGTCAGATGGACCAACGGCCGGCGCGTATAAAGGGTCGCAATTCCCCCAGACCGAGCGACGAAGAATAGGCACGGCAGCAGGGCGAAGACCGTACGAAAGAAGACGAGCTGATGCACCGGATAGTCGGCGGCCAACCATTTGACCATCGCATCGGTGAAGGAAAACAGGACGACGCCGGCCAGCATATGGGCCGCGCCGCGGGCGTTCTGCGCCGCCGGTCGAGAGATCGCCGTAACCATGACGATATTCCTTTATGCATATGTTCGGGTGCTTCCGGCGGCGCAACAGCTCGGTGTTCACACCCCGGAATCGGCGAACAAATGCGCCAACTCGATTCCGATTACCAATGCGATTTTCGCAATCCTGGAAAGCGATTATGGCATTGGTCGGCAGCCCGGATCCGTCAAGATTCGGTTAACCAAAACGGCGCAACCGCGCTATTCCGCGGCGGCGTTTTCCATGGTCAGAAGGCAGTCGTCCGGTAGGCTTTCAAGCGGTGTGAAATCGCGCTCCGCCACCCATTCCGGCCGTTTGTACTGCCGGATGTGGTTGTTCACGTGACATAGGCTCAGATAGACGATCGTGCGGTCGTAGGGCGACATATTCGACGGGCTGCCATGTACCAAATTGCTGTGGAACATGATGACCGAACCGGCCCTGCCTTTCGGTGAAACGATGCCGCCTTCGTCCACCAGACGCGTGATGGTTTCGTCATCGATCGTCCACAGCGGATAGCTGGTCGTCTGCACATCGTGCCCGGCATCGATCACCCCGCCCTTATGGCTGCGCGGGATGAACATCAGTGCGCCGTTGAACTCCGTCACATCCTCCAGGAACAAGGCGATATTCATCGCCCGCGCTTCCGGCATCAGATCGTCGCGCGACCAAGTCCCGTAATCCTGATGCCACTGCCAGACATCGCCATTGAAGGCGGCCTTCGCATTGACCTTGTACTGATGCATGTAGACGTCGCCGTCGAGGATCTGCTTGACCGGCTCAAGCAGGCGCGGATGCCGGCCAAGACGGCGGAACCCCTCATTGTAATGTTGTGCCGCGAAAGCGGTGCGTGCGGTCTTACCGTCCTTTTCGCGCACGACTTCCTTGCGGTCCATGGCGAAGACCCGCTGCGCCTCGCGGTTCAACAGGGCGGACTCGGTTTCGGTAAACACGTCCGGCAAGAACAGGTACCCTTCACGGTCGAACTGTTCCAATTGGTCCGTCGTCAGCTGCATGGCAGTCTCCTTGGCATTCGCGCGCCAACCTTCGTCCGATTAAGATGCTCAATGAACCAAAACGAGGCTGTGGACGCAAGATGATCGATTTCGGCGGCCAGGTCGCCCTGATCACCGGCGCGGGGCGCGGTTTGGGAGCCGCCTATGCCAAATTGCTGGCGGGACGCCGTGCGAAGGT
>CAJWOT010000124.1 GCA_913044215.1 uncultured Rhodospirillaceae bacterium
TACGCAACCGACGCTATGCAGCGAAGCGACCGCACCCGCGCCGTTTCAGGCCGGTGCGATCATTTCCTTCCTTTCCACTGCCGCCATTCGGACGGCGTGTACGGTCCAGGTCTGGCGGGAACGCGCCCGGCAATGCCAGACCCTGGCGACGTTAAACGACCGCATGCTGGCGGATATCGGGATCGACCGTGTCGCGGCGAATGCGGAAGCCTCGAAACCGTTCTGGCGCGCCTAAACCTCAGAAGCGCGGGTCATCGGATCTTGACGACGACCTTGCCGATGACCTTGCGCTGCTGGATGACCTCCAAGGCTTCCTTGGTCTGTTCGAGCGGGAACACCTGGCTGACCTTCGGCTTCAGTTTTCCCTCGGCGAACCAGCGGTTCAGATCCATATAGCCGCGCTCGACGACGCTCGGGTCCGTGATGCGGTAAGCGCCCATCGCCATGCCGACGGCGGAGACGTTCTTCACCAGCAGATGGTTGGACGGGATCTGCTGGATGTCGCCGCCGGCGAAACCAATGATCACCAACCGGGCGTCCGGGTTGACGCAGCGCAGTGACTGTTTGAAGACGTCGCCGCCGACCGGATCGAACACCACATCGGCGCCGCCGACCAGTTCCTTGACCCGCTCGCGGATGTCTTCGTTCGACGTGTTGATCAAATGGTCGGCGCCGTATTCCTTGGCCACGGCCAGCTTCTCGTCCGTGCTGGCGGTGGCGACGACCGTCGCGCCCATGGCTTTGCCGATATCGACGCAGGCGAGGCCGACGCCGCCGGCCGCCCCGTGCACCAGCAGCACTTCACCCGCCTGCATGTCGACGCGCTTGTGCGTCAGCGCCACGGCCCCGGTCGCGTAAGCGACGGGGAAGCTGGCGGCCGTGACGTAATCCATGCCTTCCGGCATCGCCACAACGCTCGATTCCTCGACGACGGCTTCTTCCGCGTAACCGCCGCCATGCAGATTGGCCATTACCCGGTCGCCCGGCTTGAACTTGGTGACGGCGTCGCCCACCTCGATCACTTCGCCGGCGCATTCCAAGCCGGGCGAGAAGGGGATCTCGGGCTTGTATTGATAGGTGCCGGCGATCACCAGGATATCGGCGAAATTGCCGCCCGCTGCATGGACCGCGATGCGGACCTGACTGGCCCCCGGTGTCGGCTCGGGAACGTCCTCGTCCAGTTGCAGGACATCGAGTTCACCCAGATTGTGGACGCGGATCGCGCGCATGGAGTTCTCCTTGGCTTCTAGAATGAAAGGGCCGGCGCCGGCCGGACCATGCCGACAAGGGCGCCGTTGCAGTTTTCGATCGGAACGGTGACCAGCGCGTCGAGCTTGGCCGCCATATCGTCGTCCAGCGCGCCGATGCGCCGCAGGACCGCCGTCAGCATATATTGCGAACCGCGCGCCGCGCCGTCGTCGCATTTCAGCGCCACGCCGAGCCCGTATTCCGGCAAGGCGGCGCAGAACACGCCTTCCGCCCCGGTCTTGACGAAGACCGCTTCACCGGCGACCGACATGAGCGTGGTGCAGTAGCGGTCGGTTCCGGCGACCATGAAGGGTTCCGCCGCGACCGCCTTGCGCAGCCGCCGTGCCGCGTCGGCGCGGGCCGGCGGCAGGTCGTCCGGTGCGCCGAGTTGCGCGAAGGCGTAGGCCAGATTCGACAACGGCACCGCCCAGGTCGGGACCGAACAGCCGTCTGTGCCGCGCGGCGCCTTGGACAGGTCCAGACCGCATATGGCTTCCAGAATACCGAGGATGCGTTGCTGCACGGGATGGGTCGGCTGCGTGTAGTCCTCGAGCGGTTCGCCCAAATGGTGCGCCACGGTCAGCATCCCGGCATGCTTGCCGGAACAGTTGTTGTTGATGTCGCCCGGCGTCTCGCCGGCGCGCACCATGTCGTGCAGGGTTGCCTGGTGATGGCGCGGCCAATGGGCGCCGCAGGCCAGCTCGTCTTCGGACAGGCCGATGCGGGTCAACCATTGACGGACGGTGTCGATATGCCGCGGCTCGCCGCTATGCGACGCGCAGGCGATGGCGAGCTCCGCGTCGCTCAACCCGAACGCGTCTGCAGCCCCCGACTCGACCAGTGGCAGAGCCTGCAGCACCTTTATGGCGGAACGGGGATAGACCGGTGCATCGATGTCGCCCCATTGCAGCGCCACCTTGGCGTGCGTATCGACCACCGCGACGCGGCCGCGATGCACGCTTTCGACCATGTCGCCGCGGGTCACTTCTACCAGCACCGGGTTCGCCGAATCCTGCGGTAGCGCCACCGTGGCCGCTCTTTCCGTCTTCGCATCGTCCATCGCGGCATTATTCATGCGATCGAGGTCGACGCAACTTGCCTCCGCCGGGTCGGGCGTGCGAATTTCCGCGACATGCGAGGTTTCTTTGGAATCGGCGTCGAGCGCATCTCGAAACCGATGAATGTGGGCAATCTGTTCCGCTCGGCGCACGCCTTCGGGGCGGACTTCGTGTTCGCGATCGCGCCGGCGGTCGATCTGCGTGAACTCTACAAATCCGACACCTCGCAGACCGCAAAGCATGTTCCGCTTTACCAGCACGACACGGTCGCGGCGATGAAATTGCCGGAAGGCTGCCAGCTTGTCGGTGTCGAACTGCTTGACGATGCGGTCGATTTGCCCAGCTTCACCCACCCGGAACAAGCGGCCTATGTGCTCGGACCGGAGAAGGGGTCCCTGTCGCCGGAACTGGTCGCACGCTGCGATCATACGGTCAAAATTTCGACAAAGTTCTGCGTCAATGTCGGTGTCGCCGGGGCGATTCTGATGTACGACCGGCTGATTACACGCGGCCGGCACGCGCCGAGGCCACCGTCGCCGGGCGGTCCGGTCGAGGAGCTGCCGCCGCATCAGCATGGCGGGCGGTTTTCCCGGCAAGACCGTTGATCCTGAAATTTGTGGAATTGAGTTCGATGCAGCAGTTGACCTTCGCCCGGCTGGCCGGCGCTCTTATCGCTTTATGTATCCCCCTGACGGTGCAAGCGGCGGAAACGTCGTTGGGCACATTCAAGGACTGGCAAGCCTATTCGTTCCCGGAGAGCGGCAAGACGGTGTGCGTCGTTTGGGGCGGGCCGCAAAAGTCGGAAGGCAAATACAAGAAGCGCGGCGATATCCGCGTGTTCATCGCGCATCGCCGCTGGACCAAGCCCAAGCGGGTGCACGAGATCAGCTTCGAAGCGGGATACACCTTCAAGAAGGGATCAGAGGCGACGGTTACGATCGATGGCAAGAAGTTCGTCCTGTTTACCGATGGTGACACCGCCTGGAATCGGGAATCGAAAGACGATGCCGCCATGGTGCGCGCCATGCGGGTCGGCAAAAAGCTGGTGATCCAAGGCGTTTCCAGCCGCGGCACCAAGACCAAGGACAGCTATTCCCTATTCGGTTTCACCGCCGCCCACAACGCCATCAACAAGGCGTGCAGGGTAAAATAGCTGGCGGTTTGTGTTGTATCGGTGTCACGAACCGTCCGCACAACGAACTGTGATTAGATCGCGTTCTTCGAGGCAACGAACAATTCTGTGACATAGGGAACCGTAACCGTCCCGTCTGCGTTCCCGTGTTCGGCGGCGAGCGCGCGCAGCGCGTCTTCGACGGCTTCCTGTCCCAGCTTGGCGACCGTCGGTTTCATGGTCCGGCGCGACATCATGGTGCCCACGAACTTGTCGGAATCGATGACACGTTCCCAGGGATGTTCCAGCCGTTCCGCCTTCGCGGCCCAAGAAAACGCCTCGAATTCCGACAACAAATCTATATCGCGGTAGTTACGTGAGTAGGTCGGGTCGTGCGTCTCCACATAGGTCTCGTGCGCGTCGAGGAGTTCGCTGCGCTGCCAGACGCGGTTGTTCTGGATGACCGATAGCAGTCCTCTCGACGCCAACAACCGGTCCGCGGCCGTATAAAAGACGGGGCGGTCGAAGAATTGGATCGCCTGTCCGACATTGACTACGCCGAGCGAGCCGACATCGAAAGGCAAGGCCTCCGCGGTGCCTTCGACATAGGCGATGCCGTCTTCCGGCGGTGTCGATTCCTGGGCCTGCCGCCGCATATCGGTTCCCGGTTCGACGCCGGTCACCCCCCAACCATCGCCAAGCGCGCGCTTTAGGGCGCGCGTCGAGATGCCGGTCCCCGCACCCACATCGATGGCGGTCTGCGGCGCTTCCGGCGCCCGATTGGCCAACTCGGCCAGCAACGACTCGGGATAATCGGGCCGATTGGCCTGGTAACGGGCGGCCAGCCCGTCGAATGGATTGCTGTCACTCATGAAGAAGGCGCTATCCGTTGTTGGCCGCTTCCGCCTCGAATTCTGCGGCGAGCGTCTTTTCCATCTTCTCCAGATCTTCTGGCACGGGCAAGCCTTCTGCCCGCATGGTCGCCAGCATCTGCTGCAGGCGCATGAATATTTCATGCCGCTCGCCCTGGTCACCTTCCATCGCATCGAACAAGAGGGACAGGGTCGCTTCGTATTCGTCCTGATCCATGGTCGTTCCTCGACTGGTTTCGTCGAGTGAGTCTGGCGCAAACGGAGCCTCGGGTATTTGACCTGAATCAGTCCTGCCTTGTGATCGCCGCGCGACGGGCTATATCTAGACGCCATGGCGACGATGCAGAACGATAGCGAACCGGTGGATCCACGGATCGACCTGGTCGGTATGGACCGGGACGACCTCAAGGGCGTGACGGACGCGCTGGGCGAACCGGCCTATCGCAGCCGGCAGCTCTACCAATGGATTTATCAGCGCGGCGTCACCGATTTCGCCGAGATGCACAATTTATCCAAGGCGACGCGGGCCAAGCTCGACGAGACCTACCGCATCGGTCGGCCCGCGGTCGGGACCGCGCAGCAATCGGTCGATGGCACGCGCAAATGGTTGCTTGGTTTCGCCGACGGCAATCTGGCGGAAACCGTCTTCATCCCGGAGGAGCCGCGCGGGACGCTCTGCGTCTCCAGCCAGGTCGGCTGCACGCTTACCTGCTCCTTCTGTCATACCGGTACCCAGCGGCTGGTGCGCAATTTGGAAGCGTCCGAGATCGTTGGCCAGATCATGCTGGCGCGCGATGCGCTGGACGCCTGGCCGGCGGCCGCGGTGAACCGGCCACTCACCAACATCGTCATGATGGGAATGGGAGAGCCGCTGTACAATTTCGAGAACGTCAAGAAGGCGTTGTCCATCGTCATCGACGATGAGGGGCTGGCCATGTCGCGCCGCCGGGTGACCTTGTCGACGTCGGGTATCGTGCCGGAGATCCGCCGCTGTGGGCGGGAGATCGGCTGCATGCTCGCGATCTCACTGCACGCCGTGCATGACGAACTGCGCGACGAACTTGTGCCGATCAACCGGAAATACAAGATCGCGGAGCTTATGGACGCCTGCCGCGACTACAGCACCTTGTCGAACGCGCGGCGCATCACCTTCGAATACGTCATGCTGAAGGGGGTTAACGACTCGCTCGCCGAGGCGCGTGAGCTGGTGCGGTTGATGTCGGACATCCCGTCCAAGGTGAATTTGATTCCCTTCAATCCGTGGCCCGGATCGGTCTACGAATGTTCCAGTAATAATGCGATCGACCGCTTTGCCTCACTGTTGCGCGATGCGGGCTGTGTCGCGACGGTGCGCAGCCCGCGCGGACAGGACATCATGGCCGCCTGCGGCCAACTCAAATCGGCCAGCGTCCGGCAGCGGCGCTCGGCGGCGGCGGAATAGACCGCCTCGGACACTCAAAGGGAGAAACGCATTATGGCATCGAACGAAAAGGCATTGATCGTCGGCACGGGACCGGGGCTCAGCGCCTCGCTGGCCCGGCTGTTCGCCAAGGAAGGCATGCAGGTCGCCGTTGCCGCCCGCAACGCGGACAAGCTGTCTGACCTTGCTTCGGAGATCGGCGGTTCGACGCATCAGTGCGATGCTTCGGACCCGGCCTCCGTCGATGCGATGTTCGCTGATGTGACCGGCGCCATCGGCGAGCCCGATATCGTCGTCTACAACGCCAGCAACCGCGGCGGCCGCGGCCCGGTCACCGAGCTGGACGCGGAAGCGGTGCGCCAGGCGATCCTGATTTCTTGCTATGGCGGGTTTCTGGTTTCCCAGGCGGCGGCGAAGCAGATGACCGCGCGCCAAAGCGGCACGATCCTGCTGACCGGCGCGTCGGCCAGCTACAAGGGCTATCCGAACTCGTCATCCTTCGCGATGGGCAAGTTCGGCCTGCGCGGGCTGGCGCAGAGCCTTGCCCGCGAACTGGCGCCGCAGAATATACATGTGGCGCATTTTTGCATCGATGGCGGCATTATGAAGAGCCCGACCGACGACCGGACGGTCGCGCGCGGTGCCGATGGGACGCTGGACCCGGACGCGATTGCCGAAACCTACCTGCATGTCCACCGCCAGCACCGCAGCGCCTGGACTTGGGAAGTCGAACTGCGCCCCTGGGTGGAAAGTTTCTAAGCCGGGTTATTGTTCCCCTCACCCCAACCCTCTCCCTTGGGGAGAGGGAGGGACCCGCGGCACGGGAGGGTGAGGGGAGAACGGTATTGCCGCTTGTTCAATGATATTCCGCCGCTTTTGCCAGCGCCGCCTTGACGCTGTCGATACCGGCGCCGGGTGCCTTGCAGGCCTCCAGTACGATGGCCTCGCGGTCGATGATCTTCTGCGCCGCGGCTGGGACGTCGCGGGCGACCTCGATCGGGATGACGACAGCGCCGTGCTGGTCGGCATGCACCAGATCGTTCGATTCCACGTCCATGCCGTGAACATTCACCGGTCCGCCGAAATCGACAATGTGCACATGCGCGTGTGATGGACCGATATTGCCGGCGAGAAGCTGGAAGCCTTCCGCGCAGTCGGGAATGTCGCGGATGCTGCCGCTGGTGATCACGCCCAGGCAACCGATCGCCTTGTGGATGTTGCTGTTCACCTCGCCCCAGAAGGCCCCGTAGCCGGGTTGGGTATCTATATCCTCGATGATGACGATGGTCGGTCCGGGGGCTTCGGCGACATATTCGTAATATTCGACCCGGTCGGCGATCCCCGCCTGTGCCGGGCGCATAGAGCGCTGGCGCGCCGTCCGCGCATAGCCGACGATGGGCGGCAGTTCCGTCCGCGGGCAGACCAGCGGCGTGGTCGTGAACCCGATGGCCCGGCGCTCCGGCGCGACGATTTCCAGCGCGTTGCAAATTGTCGGCGTGTCGAGCGCGCGCAGCGCATCCATCTCGGCTTCGGTTAAGAGTTGGTCGGTCATCGGTATGGAACTCCCTGATTGCGTTTGGCAGACCTTCCGATCTTTTCGCCGCGGGCGCAAGGGACGCTTGCGGGGGAAAACGCAATGCCTATACTGCGCCGCCGCAACCGCCGTGGAGGGGCTGAAGCCATGTCCGACAAACCGACGAAAGACACTGTGAACAAGGTGGTGCTCGCCTATTCGGGCGGGCTGGATACGTCGGTCATCCTGCGATGGCTGCAGGACGAGTATCAGTGCGAGGTGGTGACCTTCACCGCCGATTTGGGTCAGGGCGAAGAGCTGGAGCCGGCGCGCAAGAAAGCTGAGATGCTGGGTGTGAAGGAGATCTTCATCGAGGATCTGCGCGAGGAGTTCGTTCGCGACTACGTGTTCCCGATGTTCCGCGCCAACACGGTCTATGAGGGCACCTATCTGCTGGGCACCTCGATCGCGCGGCCGCTGATCGCCAAGCGGCAAATCGAGATCGCGCGCCAGACCGGCGCGGATGCCGTGGCTCATGGCGCGACGGGCAAGGGCAACGATCAGATACGCTTCGAGCTGGGTTATTACGCACTGAACCCCGATATCAAGGTAATCTCGCCCTGGCGCGAATGGGACCTGACCAGCCGCACGCGGCTGATCGAATATGCCGAGCAGCATCAGATTCCCGTGCCGAAGGACAAGCGCGGCGAGGCGCCCTTCTCAGTCGATGCCAACCTGTTGCACATCTCCGCCGAGGGGAAGGTATTGGAAGATCCGGCGGAGGAGGCGGAAGAATACGTCTATTCACGCACCGTGCGGCCGGAAGATGCGCCGGACACGCCGACGGTCGTCGAGATCGGCTTCGAGAAGGGCGACGCGGTTTCCGTTGACGGCGAGGCGCTGTCGCCGGCCAGTCTCCTGACCCGGCTGAACGAGATGGCGGGCGCCAATGGGATTGGCCGGCTCGATCTGGTGGAAAACCGCTTTATCGGCATGAAGTCCCGCGGCGTCTATGAGACGCCGGGCGGCACCATCTTGCTCGCCGCCCATCGGGCGATGGAATCGATCACCCTCGACCGGGGTGCCATGCATTTGAAGGACGAGATCATGCCGCGCTACGCGGAGCTGATCTATAACGGATTCTGGTTCTCGCCCGAACGCGAGATGCTGCAGGCGCTGATCGACAAGAGCCAAGAGCACGTCAACGGTTCGGTCCGCCTGAAGCTCTACAAGGGCGCCATCCACACGATCGGCCGCACCAGCCCGGACAGCCTGTACAGCCTGGAGCATGTGACCTTCGAGGAGGACGCGGTCTACGATCAGCGCGACGCGGAAGGCTTTATCAAGCTGAACGCGCTGCGCCTGCGGCTGGCCAACAAACGCGGCGAGGGTTAAGCCTAAAGCAGCGCCGGGACCCCGAACAGGGAGCCGTGCGCGGCGAGGAAGACGACATAGACGGCGAGGCCGGCAAGCGGCCTTGTGATGCCGATACCGGCCCAGTCGATCTTGGTGCGGCCCTGTATCGCCGCCAGAAACGGGATCGCCGAGGTGCTGAGCGCCACCGGTCCCCAGCTGGCGCCCGCCGCCTCGCGCCGCCGATGATCGATATGTGCCATGCCGCCCAGCGCCAGGATCGTCAAACCGCCGAACAGGATCAGACTTCCCACGTCGCCATTGGCGATCATGTGCGCGATACCCCACAGCGCGACGCCCCACAGGAAGGGATGGCGCGTGATCGTGGCGATGCCGCGGACCGGGTGTGGATCGTCGAGTAATTTTTCGCCGCCAACGCCGGTCGGCGTCCGGGTCGTGATGCCGACCACGGCGAACAGACAAGCGAAGGGCAGGATGGCGATCGGCACCAGGCGCAGCCCGTCGTTCAGCGCCCACAGTTCGACGTAGGGTGCGGCACCGTAGGCGTAGAGCATCCAGACGAAGCTCGCGATGGCGACCACGCTGTAGAGGCCGCGAAACCCGTTCTCGCCGATCATGCCGGTCAGACCCTGCCGTACCGGCAAGCTGGACAGGATGAAATGCCCACCGACAAACGCGGCGGCGGCGAGGGCTAGGCTTTCGATCGTGCCGATCATGGGTGCGATTCTAACGCTGTGTCGGGCGACGTCCAGTATAGACCGACCAATCGGCTATTGTCGTTTGTACGTGGTTCCTGGCACTGGCAGCGTGCTAGAAGACTCCCATGGACAAGGAAAAAGAACAAAATCCCGACCCGATCGTCGACGCCATCTTCGACACGCTGCACGCTTTGGGACCCGGCAAGTCGGCCTCGCCGATGGACATCGCCCGCGCCTTTGCGGCAAGCCGGGCCAAGCCCAAGGATCCGCCGGATTTGTGGCGGCGCTACCTCAAGGCGGTGAAACAGCAGATGGTCCACCTGGCCAGGACAGGGCGTATCGAGATCACCCGCAAGGGACAGCCGGTCGACCCGAATGATTTCAAAGGCGTTGTCCGCCTGCGACTGCCGATGAAGGAATAGTCTTTGCCGGTCTGGCTGCGACTGGCAATCGGTGGCGGCGCGACCCTGCTCGTCGGCATGGGGATCGGCCGGTTTTCCTATACGCCGCTGATCCCCGCCATCATCCTGGATGGCGCGTTGAGCGAGGCGGAGGCCGGCTATGTCGGCGCCTTCAATTTGGGGGGCTATCTGCTGGGCGCGCTCGCCGTGCCGTTTCTTCGGCGGCGGTATCGAACCCTCCCGGTACTCAAGGCGGCGCTGGCGATTTCGTTGATTTGCCTCGTCGCCAGTATCTTTCCTTTCGGTTTCCTATGGCTCGTCTGGTGGCGTGGGCTGGTCGGCGTCACCGTCGCGGTTTTGATGATCTACAGCCTGGCGCTGGTCACCACATCCGTACCGGGCGACCGGCTTGGCAAGGCGACCGGCGTCGTTTTTACCGGCGTGGGGACCGCCATCTTGCTGTCGGGAACCTTGGTGCCGTGGCTGCTGGAACACAGTCTGGCCGCGGCCTGGACCGGGCTTGCACTGGTCGGCGCCGTGGGTGTGGTGCTGGGCTGGTGGGGGTTGTCGGCCGCGCGCGAGGCGCCGGAACCCGAATCCCACACACCCCCGCCCTGGGAGGGCGCATCGACGCGGTTGGTCGTGGCACAGGGGCTGTTCGCCATCGGCCTGGTGCCGCATTCGATCTATTGGGTCGACTATGTCGCGCGCGGGCTCGGCCTCGGGATGATCGAAGGCGGCGTGCAGTGGGTCCTGGTCGGCGTCGGTGCGGTGGGCGGTACCTATCTGTGCGGATGGTTGGCGGATCGGATCGGGTTCGCCGCAGCGCTCGTCCTGGTCTTCGCGGTATTGGCGGTCGGGATCGCCATCCCGGTGCTGTTCCCCGGGGCGCTGGTCCTGGTCGCCTCCTCACTTATCTTCGGTGCGCAGCCGGGCCTGTCCGCGGTGATTTCCGGACGCGCGCGCCAAGTCGTCGGCGCGCGCGACATGCCGCATGTATGGCGACGCATGGTGCTCTCGGTCGGGCTGTCACAGACGGTTGGCGGCTACCTGCTGGTCGCGCTGTTCAACGCGACGGGCAGCTACACCGCCGTCTTCCTGATCGGCGGTGGGGCCATGGCGCTGGGCGCCGTGCTGTCGCTCCCGGTGTGGGGCGAGCAGGTTAAATCTCCGGTTCCGTAACCCCGGCCTGACGGCAGGCGGCAACCACCGTGTTGCGCAGTAATACCGCAATGGTCATGGGCCCGACGCCGCCCGGCACCGGGGTGATCGCCCCGGCGACCTCGGCGGCTTCCGCGAACGCGACGTCGCCGACCAGCCGAGTCTTGCCCTCTTCGGCGGCCGGCACCCGGTTGATGCCCACATCGATGACCGCCGCGCCGGGCTTGACCCAGTCGCCGCGGATCATTTCCGGACGGCCGACGGCGGCGACCAGAATATCGGCGCGGCGGCAGACGGCGGCCAGGTCGCGGGTGCGCGAATGGGCAATGGTAACGGTGCAGTTCGCGCCCGTTAGCAGGGCGGCCATCGGTTTGCCGACGATGTTAGAGCGGCCGACGATCACCGCTTCCAGCCCGGACAGGTCGCCGAGCCGGTCCTGCAGCATCATCAGGCACCCCAACGGCGTGCAAGGCACCATGGCAGGTGCCCCGGTGGCCAGCCGTCCGGTGTTCACCACGTGGAATCCGTCGACATCCTTATCCGGATCGACCGCGTCGATGACCGCCTGTTCCTCGATCTGATCGGGCAGCGGCAGTTGCACCAAAATACCGTGCACCGCGTCGTCGGCGTTGAGTTTGGCGATGAGGGAGAGCAGGTCCGCTTGAGATGTCTCCGCCGGCAACCGATGCTCGAAGCTTTCCATCCCGCAGGCGACGGTCTGCTTCGCCTTGTTTCGCACGTAGACTTGGCTGGCCGGGTCCTCGCCGACCAGCACGACGGCGAGCCCAGGGGTGACCCCGTGCTCGGCTTTGAGTGTGCTTACGGCACCCGCGATGCGGCCGCGCAGCGCCTCCGCAAAGGCCTTGCCGTCGATGATCTTGTCGTTGTCAGCCATGATGTTTCGCCATCCAGTCGTCGGTGAATTGCTGCAGAGTATCGGGGTCGCCGGTGACCGCGCGCCGAAACGGCGTGGCGCTCAAAACCGCGCGTATTCGAACAGCAGGCTGCGGATGAACAACAGCAGCAGGATCAGGACGATCGGTGAGATATCGATCCCGCCGAGATTCGGCAGAAAACGCCGGATCGGCGCCAATGCCGGTTCGGTGACGCGATACAGGAAATCGCCGATCATGTAGACAATGCGGTTCTGTGTGTTAACCACATTGAAGGCGACCAGCCAACTGAGGATGGCGGAGATGATCAGACACCAGATGTAGAGGGTGATGACGGTGTCGATCAGCCAGAGGATTGATTGCATAGCGCGCGTCGCCCGTCGGTTGGAACGAATCAGGCGGTGAAATTACCGCCTGTTGCAAGAGGGTGGCAAGCCCGACGATACCCCGATATGGCGGTTTGCAGTACTTGACAGCACCCCCCGCCGCACACATATTCCCGCCACTTCGACCGGGCCGCCCGCGGGCTGTCCGGCTGGTGCGGGGCCGTAGCTCAGATGGGAGAGCGTCGCGTTCGCAATGCGAAGGTCAGGGGTTCGATTCCCCTCGGCTCCACCAATT
>CAJWOT010000125.1 GCA_913044215.1 uncultured Rhodospirillaceae bacterium
TTGCTTTCGTAGACATGGGTGAACCAGAAGAACACCTCGTAGGCGAGCAAACCCATTGCGCCGATGACGCAGGCGCCCAACACGATTTTGACTTTGCCTTTCAGGTCCAAGGCGGTGTTCTCACGATGCTTTCGGGGGCGGTGCGCCACTAAGATGCGAGGCCGGCACGCCGCGATTCAACTTTGTCGCTGTCATGAATTATGAAATAAATTCAATCAGATTACGCTATCAACAATCCGATACCGGATCAACTTGGCGCTATACTGCGCCGAGGTGCGTTTGTGACAGAGGACAGGTAGTTGGACGCAACGGTCGACCATAGCCCGAAGGAGTCGGGGCTTCGCGGGCTCGTCCGGAACCCGAACTATGTCTCGATTTGGTTGCTTGGCACGCTGACAGGATTCATTCGCTGGTTCCAGCTCCTGGCGCTCGGCGTATACACCTTCGAAATCACGGGTTCGCCGATCCTGGTCGCCCTCGTGCCTGTGCTTTGGGGGCTGCCCCTCACATTTTGCGGGCCGATCATCGGCGGGTTCGCCGACCGCGTGAACCGCAAGTTGCTGCTGAGCGGATCGCTTGCGATGGTCCTTGCGGTTTCGGTCGTAATGGTGGTGCTCGCCTACAAAGAGCTGCTGACCTTCCCTTATATCGCCATTGCCTCGGTGTTGAGCGGGTTGTTTTGGGCGACGGACATGCCGGTGCGGCGTCGGCTGGTCGGTGATCTTGCCGGCGATTCCGTTTCGGCGGCGATGAGCCTGGACGCCGCGACAAACAGCGCGACCCGCATGGCGGGGCCGCTGTTCGGCGGGGTCATGCTGCAATGGTTCGGCATCACCGGTGTGTTTCTACTCAGCATGACTGTCTACGCAACTGGTCTGGTTCTGGTGCTCTTTGCGCAGCTTCCGGCGACTGCGAAGCGGGCGGTTTCGCCGGCGTTGATTCGAGACCTTATTGCTGGGGTCAAATTCGTGCTCGGCGATTGGGAACTGCGCCGGGTCTTCCTCATCACTATCGTGTTCAACGTGTTCGGATTTCCGTTCACCGCGATGATTCCGATCCTCGGCAAGGAGCAGCTTGACCTCGATCCGTTCCTGGTCGGTCTGTTGTCCAGCCTGGAAGGGTTTGGTGCATTCGCCGGGGCTCTGGTGGTTGCCGTATTTGCCCGTCCCGAGTCCTTTGCACGTATCTTCCTTTGGGGATGCGCGGGCTATCTCGGGGTGGTGTTTTATCTCGGCATTCTCGCCTATGTCGCCGGCGGCCCCTATCACTCATTCATCGCCACATCGATGACACTGACCGTCGGCGGCCTGTTTGGCGCCGGTTTCGCGACGATGCAAAGCACACTGACCTACACCAACGCACCTTTGGAATTTCGCAGCCGCGTCTTCGGCGTGTTGGCGCTGTGCATCGGTACCGGACCGATCGGATTCATCAATGTCGGCTGGATGGCGGAAACGTTTAGCCTGCCCACCGCACTGCTCATCATGTCTCTGGAAGGGTTGTTCGTGATGCTCGTGCTTTGGGTTTACGACGCGTTGAGCCGGGATTCAGCTTAACGCGCTAAAACGCTTTTTTAGAAGCTCAGCGTTGGCGTGGCTCCCTATTAGTATTGGGGCCCAGCAGACGAACTTGTTTCGGGTGACCCGCATTGGATTGGGGTCGAGCGTCTCCGGACCAACCCCAAGCAAGCTCATATTCCATCATCGACCCCAAGTCGGTTCCTCGAATAGAAAAGCTCATCTTCGACCTGCGGTAGTAGGGTGCAGGCTAAATTATCGAGGGGTTACGGGAATAGTGTATACTCCGCCATATTCGCTGCCGCGAAATCATGGTCCAATCGGGCGCGATGCTCCAATACATGACCTTCCGCCGCGTCCTGCTGGTCGCGACCGTGCAGCTGACGACGCTGCTCTTCGGCATGACCATCACGGTTGTGGCTGTTGTCATGCCGCAGATGCAGGGCGCCCTGTCGGCGACGCAGGATCAGGTCGCCTGGACCATCACCTTCAATTTGGTCGCGACAGCCATCGCGACGCCAATCACCGGCGCGCTCGCTGCGCGGCTCGGCTGGCGCAATCTGTTGCTCGGGTCGGTCGGCGGCTTCACGATCTCCACGGCGCTATGCGGATTGTCGACATCGTTGGAGATGCTGGTGCTCTTCCGCGTATTGCAAGGCGTGTTCGGTGCACCCTTGCTGCCGCTGGGCCAGGGCATGCTGATGGCCAGCTTTCCGAAGCATATGCATGCGCTGGTGCTGATGCTATGGGGGATCGGCGGCGTGTTCGGTCCGGTGTTGGGACCGATTTTCGGTGGTTTCGTGGCCGAGGCGATCGATTGGCGCTGGGCCTTCTTCATGATCGTGCCGTTTGGGCTGGTGGGCATGCTCGGCGCTTGGTTCTCGCTTGATGGCAAGGAACGCGACGCGGGCCGGAGGGTCGACTGGCCGGGATACGCCCTTCTGGCTACCGCGATCGGCGCTGCCACGCTGATGTTGAACCGCGGTCAGCGGCTCGACTGGTTCGAATCGACCGAAATCATTATCGAGGCGTCGGTATGCGCCGTAGCGTTTTATCTCTATCTGGTGCACACGGTCACGGCGTCGAACCCACTGTTCCAGCGCGAGTTGTTCCGCGACCGCAACTTCGTGATCGGACTCGCGATGTCGTTGCTGATGGGCATGTTCGGTTACACGCCGATGGTGATGTTTCCGCCCTTGCTAAGCGATGTCGCCGGTTATCCGGAATCGATTATCGGCACCCTGCTTACCTCGCGCGGCATCGGCAATTGGTTGAGTTTCGTACTCGTCGTTCAGTTCACCCGTGTGAGCGCGCGCGGCTGCTTGATTTTTGGGCTGGTTTGCCAGGCGATCGCCAGCGGAGCCATGGCGCAGCTCGATGTGAACATCACCATGTTCGATGTCTATTGGACCAACGTGCTGCACGGGTTCGGGTTCGGTATCGCTTATACGCCGATGTCGGTGCTGGCGTTCACCACGCTGCGGCCGCATCTGATGGTGGACGGGTCGTCGCTGTTCAACGTGATGCGCCATTTTGGCAGTGTGCTGTTCATCTCGGTTGCGATCGTTGTGCTAACCCGTAGCACCGCGCAGAGCTATTCCGGCATGCGCGAATGGGTGTCCCCCTTCAACACGCTGTTTACGATGCCCGGGGTCAGCGGTGACTGGACGCATGGCACGTTGGGTGGGTTGACGAAATTAAGCGACGAAATCCTGCGCCAGGCCTCGATGATCGGCTACATCAACGCGTTCTATCTGCTTGCCGCGACGGCTGCCTTGAGCGTGCCGCTGGCGCTCGCCTTCAGGCCGGTCGCAAAACCCACCGCGGATGGTGGTGATTGAACGATGAATTAAAGCTCTATGTTTCAATAATTTATTTTTATTGTTCGATAATTCTAAAACAGTCGTTGACACCGAATTGAAAGCGAATTAATCCATTGAGCATGAATATCGATACCGCAGCAATCATGCTGGCTGAGCTCGGCAATCCGCATCGGCTCGCCACCTTCCGCCTTCTGGTTCGCGCCGGCCCCGACGGGCTGCCGGTAAAGGCGATCCAGGACCATTTGGGAATCCCTAAATCGACCCTGTCGCATCATATCCTGCACATGGTCTCTGCCGGGATCGTGACGCAGACGCGTGAGGGGCGCTCGCTGCGCTGCCGTATCGACTGCGCCGAGGTCCGGTCATTGCTCGATTTCCTGATGGAGGATTGCTGCGCCGGGCTCGACGCCCATGACGAAGATTTTGAGGAGATGGTGGGATGACCGCAGCCGTCGGGACCCTTGTCCAAAACGCACGCAAGATCGATCCGGTCTATTTGGCGCTCATCGCCCTGTTGGTCGCCATCGGGGCGTTTTCCACTACGCAGCTGCTCGACAGTCTGCAGTTTCTCGCGATGGCGATGATCAGCATCTCGCCCTTCCTGTTGCTGTCGATGGTGGCGGCCGGCGGGGCGCAGGCGACGGGTCTGGACCAGCGTATCTCCGGCATCGTGCAGGGCCGCACCACGATGGTGATTCTCGGCGCCGCTTTCTTCGGCTCGCTGGCGCCGCTCTGTTCCTGTGGCGTGATTCCGTTGATCGCGGCGCTCCTGGCGGCCGGTGTGCCGCTCGGCCCGGTCATGGCGTTCTGGATCAGTTCACCCTTGATGAGTATCGAAAAGTATCTGCTGGCGACGGCGGTTTTCGATGTCGGTTTCGCAACCGCCTACCTGGTAACTGCCATGATCATGGGGGCGATTGCCGGATTCGTCACCCAGGCGATTGTCACGCGCGGCGGTTTCGCCGATACGCTCAGAGCAGGTGTCGTCGGCTGCTGTGCGAGCAACGCGCTGAAGGTCGACCGGCCGCTGCTGTGGAAGTTCTGGCAGGAGAAGGACCGCGTCACTCTGTTCCGGGAAACCTCGCTGTCGTCCGGTGCCTTCCTGCTGAAATGGCTCAGCCTGGCTTTCGTCATCGAGAGCCTGATGGTTGCCTATTTGCCGCCGGAATATGTCGGCCGCGTGCTCGGCTCCGGCGACTGGTGGACGGTGCCGGCGAGTACGGCGGTCGGCATCCCGGCCTATCTGAACGGTTTCGCGGCGATCCCCATGGTGGCGCGGCTGGTCGAGATGGGGGCGGCGCCCGGCGCGGCGCTCGCCTTCCTGACGGCCGGTGCGGTCACGAGCATCCCCGCCGCTATGGGCGTCTTTGCCCTGGTCCGCAAGTCGGTCTTCATCGCCTACATATTCTTCGGCGTCGCCGGTTCGCTCGCCGCAGGCTACCTCTATCAGGGATTTTTCGCTTAGCGCTTAGCCACCTGTCACTTGGCGGGGACGGTAGATCGCGGTGTGGTGGACGCGGGAGACGACCGTCTCGTCATTCGCCGTGACAATCACATCCACTTCCACAAAACGGTGGCCCTTGTGCTCATACTCCTTGATCACGCGCGCCGGCGCCGCCAATCGGTCG
The DNA here is from genome assembly GCA_913044215.1 of uncultured Rhodospirillaceae bacterium. GTDB lineage: Bacteria > Pseudomonadota > Alphaproteobacteria > UBA8366. The sequence goes on from CAJWOT010000125.1 coordinate 4,969, forward strand.
CCGACTTTGGCTGGCGCGAAGTTCTGCACGGCGCTGCCGACATGGATCCACGGGCCGAGGCGCACATTCAGGGAGAGCGCCTTGTTGCAAAGCCGGAGGATCAAACCGGGATGGACGATGCCATCCTCGACATAGAGGCCAAGGCTTTCGCGCACATCCGCAACATATTGGGCGTTCTCTTCCGCACTATACGTAATCTCGTGCGTGCCCATGATTTGCCCCTCGACCAATTGTTCCGGTGCTGCATCCGGGCGGCTGTCATGATCGGGTAGGGCGGATGTTGGAATTTCGTCCGCGGCCGGCGGTGTCTGCGCCGGACCGAGGCCGGCCCGGCCGGTAGCACAGAGAATGCCCTCGCTTTCGACCTTCAAGGCGATGCTTTCACCATCGGTGACGCTGCCGGAAACCGTCGCGTTGCGACCGTCGTAGACCGGTTTGTGGAAGCGGCAATCGGCGGTGCCGCGCGACAGCCAATCCGGGCCGAAGCGCGCGACTGGGATGTGCATCATGTAGGCGTAAACCTCGACACCCGGCACCAGCCCGCCCTCAAACCCGAATTTCCGGGCCACCGTGTCATCGTGGATCTTGTTCTCCGACGCGGCGGAGAGATTGTAGGCCTCAATTGTATGTTCGAGGGCGGCGGCTGCGGTCATGGAAATTTTCCTTTACTTTATCTCTTGCCGATTTTGGTCGGGATGATTGCCGATGGAACGCGATATTGCTAGTCGCCCGCTATCGGCAGCGACAGCGGAAAGATTTCCAGGCTGCTGCGGTTTAGGTAATCGCGGTCGGGGACGCTGGCTTCCATCCGCGGTTGCGCCTCGGCGACCTTGGCGAGCCCGCGTTCGCGGTCGAGGGTCAGGCATTGATGATCCTTCACCGTCTGGATGCCGTCGATATAGACGTCCTTCACCGCCCGTTCGGCGGCAGAATGGATAAGGCTCGCGAGCAGGTCCCGCAGCGGCATCATCACCGGATGCGTGCCGTCGAGCACGACGATGTCGGCCTTGGCGCCGACCGCGAGCCGGCCCAGATCGTCGCGCATCAGCGCTTCCGCGCCGCCGACCGTGCCGGCATGGAACACGTCGGCGGTGCTTGCCGCGTGCCCGTTATGACTGGCGACGCGGGCCAGAACCGCGGCGTAGCGTAGATCCTCGATGTAGTTGTGCGGGATCGTGTCGGTGCCGATCCCCATGACGACACCGGCATCCTTGTAACGGCCGAAATGCTGCATCGTGGTGCCGTAGCGCATGAAGGGCGTTGGGCAATGGGCGACCGCGGTGTGGCTTTCGCCGAGCAGTTGCAGGTCGGTCTCGCTGTGCCAGCGCACCCAGTCATTGTCGTCGATCACCATGGCATGGCCAAGGATCGTGCCGCGGCCGAGCAGCCCGAGATCGGCGAGATACTGGATCGGGGTCTTGCCGTGCCGTTCGACCATGATGTTGAACTCGACGACGGATTGCGAGGCGTGCGTCGTCCAGGGGACGCCACGCTCCTTCGCCGCCTTGTGGCTCTCGACGAGGATCTCGTCGGTGTTGTTGTCGATCTGTACCGGCGAGACGATGCCGTTAAGCCGCCCCGTATTGTCCGCGCGCAGTTCGTCGATCAACTCCATCGCCGCGGCGAAGTCCTTCTCGCCCTGGGCGATGTTCTCGCGGTATTTGAGCTGGTGGGCGTTGTCGCGGTACCAGGTCGCGGTGTTGAAGCCGGGCGCGGCGTACATGCGCATCCCGCTGCGCTTCATCACGTCGGTCCAGCCGGGATAGGGGAAGACGATATCAACCAGGGTGGTAACGCCGCTCATCATCAAATCGGCGTAGGACACTTCCGCGCCGTATTTTAGAGCCTCCTTTTCGATATTGAAGACGCAGGAACGCTCGTAAAGCCCGGTCATATGATGTTCGGGTACGCTGTGGTCCTCTCGGATGCCGCGATAAAAGACCTCGCTCGCGGGGTGGGCGTGGATATCGACGAAGCCCGGGATCAGGCACAAGTCGGACCCGTCTATGACCGTGTCGGCGGCGCCGTCATACCCCTTACCGACGAAAGTAATCTCGTTATCGGTGAACACCAGATCGCCGTTGCGGATATAGGTATGGCTCTGCGCGCCCTCGTCCCAGGCGACGATCCAATCGGCGTTCTTGAAATGTGTCGTTGTCACGCGGACCTCCCAAATCAGCTGTTGGGATAGCCTATGACCGTTAGCCGCCCTCGTACAGCCTGCCGGTCCTGGTTTGCAAAAAAGGCGTCAGCGAGACCTCTTCTTGTTTAAGAAATCCCTGCGCCGGCAGCGATCCGTCGCGCACCATCTCGATCACGGCGCAGACCGAAGCCGAAGTGGTCCAGGCGATGGCGGTGCGCATCTCTCCGGCGACCTCGATCGGTGTGTAAGCGCGCACGAACTCTTCGTGCTCGAATCTGCCGTCTGCCTGACCTTCCGCAGAAACATGGACATATACCACGTCGTCGTCGACCGGCGGCTAGGCATGGGTCAGGATTTGTCCGGCCACGTCGCGCTGCTCGCGCATCAATAGCTCGTGGAAGAAAAAATTCATCAGCGAAGCATGACCGGGATAGCGCATGGTCTTGTAGTCGATATTTTCGATCTTGCCATCATATGTCTCGCACATGGTGCCGAGGCCCCCCGACGTCGTGAAGGCCTCGAGCTTGACGCCGTTCACATAGACGGTCTCGATCCACTCCATCGGTGAGACCCATTTATGGACGCCTTCTTCGATGACCTCGCAATCATTGAGGTACTCGTTGACGACGCCTTCCGGCGACCAGTTGAAGACATAGCCGAGCAGTTCCGTGGGGTGTTGCGGCAGGGCACCGACCCGCAGCCGGATCGAGCGCACTGTCTCGAAACATTCGGCCAGATGCGCACCGACGATGCCGACGAACTCCGGCGCCAGGCCGCATTGCGGGGCCATGATGCCTTTTGACGTTTTGGCCAGATCGCGGATCGCCTGTGTTGTCGGTACATCCTCGGTCAGATCGAAGTAGTGCAGGCGCAAGCGATGTGCCGTTTCGGCGACGCCCTTGTTGAGGTGATAGGGCAGGCAGGACAGTACGGCGTCGAACTCGGCAAGCGCCGCGCCCAAAGCGTCCAACGACGAGACATCCAGTTCGCGGCAATCGAAGGGCAACAGGCAGCGGCGGTGCCGATTGTCGGACCCGGTGACCTCGAAGCCTGACTTATGCAACAGGGTTGCGGCCAACGCGCCGATTTTTCCGAGCCCCAATACGCCGATTTTACGGAATGCCATGGTCTAAGCCGGTTCCACCTCGACGAAGTTGGTGTTGTAGGTCGTGGCGCCTGCCGGTGAGGGCCGGTCGACGGACAGGATATTGGCGCAACCCTCGGTATCCGCGCCATCCGGGCCTGGCGTGTACCAGGCGCCATCCTTCATGCCCACGACACCTGGGGCGATATCGTCATCGACGCGGGCTGGCAGGACACTGACGCCCTGGCTGTTGAAGACACGTACCAGCTGGCCATCCGCGATCCCGCGGGCGGCCGCGTCCGCACTGTTGATCCAAAGGTTTTCTGGGTCGACCCGCGCCAGCTTTTCCTGGTTGCCATGGATCGAATGGGTGCGGGCCCGCGACTTGGCGCTCATCAGCGCGAGCGGATAGGCCGCATCTGGGTCGGTTTCCGGGTCAACAGGCGGAATCCAGGTCGGGATCGGTGGAATTTCGCCGAGCCCATAGAAGTCCGGTTTGGCCGCGATCGTCGAGGAGTAGATCTCGATCTTGCCCGAGGGGGTGCTGAATTTGTGGTTCTCCGGGTCGCGGATCTGTTTGGCGAAGGCGACCGCATCTTCCGGTTTCGGGAAGCGGGCCACGCCCTTCTCCTTGAAGGCGTCGAAATCGTTGACCACGTCCTTCGTGAAGTCGCGCAGCCATTCCTCCTCGGTATGCAGGTTGTACCCGTTGATGCCGACCCGTTGCGCCAGGTCGGTGAAGATGTCCATGTCGTTGCGGCATTCATACATCGGCGGGATTGCCTGCTTCATGTAGATCGCGTAATGCAGCGCGCCGGCCCAAGGAACATGCACGTCGTTGCGTTCCCAGAAGGTGGTGGCCGGCAGGACGATGTCCGCGCAACGTGCTGTCGGGGTCAGGAAGTGATCTTGGACGACAATGCACTCTACGCCATCGAGGCTTTGGGCCATCTTGTTGGCGTTCGGCGCCTGGTTGAACAAATCCCCACCGCAGGAATAGATCAGCTTGATGTCCGCCGGGTAGCCGCCGGACTTGCCGCGCGCCAGCATATCGGCCAGTTCCGGCGCCGAGATCTTGGAATCGATGGGGTCGTCGCCCTCAGGCAGCCCCTTCACGCCGGCCCGGCCCGTCGCGCCGTTGCTGCAGCCGGTGTTGCCGCCGACCACGCCGATATTGCCGGTGATCGCGGCCAGCGCGTAGGCCGCGCGATGGAACTGCTCGCCATAGGTCGTCCGGCCGGGCGCGTAGCCGCATTGCAGCGCCGCGGGCTTGGTGCTGCCGAAATCCAGGGCCAGCCTGCGGATCGTCTCCGCCGGCACGCCGCACCGTTCCGCTGCCCATTCCGGTGTTTTGGGGACCCCGTCGCTCTCACCCATCAGATAGGCGCGGTAGGAGCTTCCCGCGGGCGCAGCGTCGGGCAAGGTCGCCTCGTCGAAGCCCTGCACATAGGCGTCGCAATAGGCCTGGTCGTGCAGCCCTTCACTGACGATGACATAGGTCATCGCGATCAGCATCGCGGCATCGGTCGAAGGCTTTATGAAAATGTGCTCGTCGGCCAGCTGTTTGCTGCTGCGTGTCCGTCTGGCGTCGACGCAAACAATACGAACACCGTGTTCCTTCGCATGTTTGAGAAATTGCGGGGTGCCGGTACCGAAGGTGCCGTCTGCGGGCGACCAGCCCCACATCAGGATCAGTTTCGAGTTGACGTAGTCGGTCGGCTCGCGGCCGGCGGCCTTGTAAGGAATCTTCGGGCCGAACGTATGCCGGACCGCGAAGATCTCCGCCTCGCAGGACATGCTCGACCACAGATCGGTACAGCCCCCGAACATGTTGAGGAAACGTTTGGCGCCGGAGCGGCTATGCAGCATCGACAAATTGCCGGACCGCGAGGCATCCAGGATCGCCGCGTTGCCATGAGTCTCGCGCACGCGCAGCAATTCGCTTGCGACTTCCTCCAGCGCTTCGTCCCAGGAGATGCGCTCGAACTCTCCGGCGCCGCGCGGGCCGGTGCGTCGCATCGGGTATTTCAGCCGGTCCGGGTGATAGATCCGTTCGATCTGACCGACACCGCGGGCGCAGGCGGGTAGGGGCGGATGCTCCGGGTCGAAGGGCCGCATGTCGGTGCTGATCCGGGCGATTTTGCCGTCCATGACATGCGCGTTGACCACGCAGCGGCCGCCGCAATTATGGCCGCATGTACTCGTGACCACAGTTTCCCCGGGCTTCGCGGTGGGGCGAGGGGCTTCGTATACGGTCTGCGTCGCCATGACGGATCTTTTCCCGATTTATTTGCTAGGGTTCGATAACTCTAGCAAATCCGTCGACGAATTTCTTCGATACCGAACCCGAGTGCGGATTTCCCGCACAACGGAATGGCGACGCCGTACGCCTCAGACCAGCTGCACTTCGACGAAGTTGGTGTTGTAGGTCGTCGCCCCGCTCGGCGCGGAGAAGTCTTCGGTGATGGCGTTGGCGCAGCCTTCCGTATCCACGCCTTCCCCGTCCGGCGTGAACCAGGCGCCTTCCTTGATCGTCACGATCCCCGGCGCGACATCGTCGGTCACGCGCGCCGGCAGCAACGTGGCCCCGTGCTCATTGAACACTTTGACTTGCTGTCCGTTCTCGATCCCGCGTGCGGAGGCGTCCTGCGTGTTGATCCACACATCGTCCGGGTCGACGCGGGCCAGCTTGGGCTGGTTGCCATGCACGGAGTGGGCTCGTGCCCGCGACTTGGAACTGCAATAGCGCAGCGGGTAAGCAGTATTGTCCTCCGCATGCGGCACCCAGGTCGGGATCGGCGATATTTCACCGAGACCGAAAGGATCCGGATTGTCCGCGATCATGGTCGAATAGAGTTCCAGCTTGCCGGTCGGTGTCGAGAAGGGGTGGTTCTCCGGATCGCGGATCTGCTTGGCGAAGGCGACGGCGTCTTCCGGTTCGGGCAGACGCGCCACGCCGTTCTCCCGAAACGCGTCGAAATCGTCGATCTTGCCGTCGGCGAATTCGCGCAGCCATTCCTCTTCCGATTGGTTGTTGTAGCCGTTGATGCCGACCCGTAGCGCGAGATCGGCGAAGATGTCGATATCGTTGCGGCACTCATACATCGGCTTGATCGCCTGTTTCATATAGATCGCGTAATGGCCGGCGCCCGCCCAGGGCAGATGGATGTCGTTGCGTTCCCAGAAGGTCGTCGCCGGCAGTACGATGTCCGCGTGGCGGACGGTCGGGGTCATGAAATGGTCCTGTCCGACGATGAATTCGACATTGTCCAGCGAGTCTGCGATTTTCTTCGCATTCGGCGCCTGATTGAAGATGTCGCCGCCGCTGGAATAGATCAGTTTGATGTCGGCCGGATAGCCGCCTTCCTTGCCCTTGGCCAGGAAATCCGCGAGCAACGGTGCGGAGACCTTCGAGTCGATCGGGTTCTGCCCTGCCGGCAGACCGCCGATGCCCATATAACCCGTTGCGCCGTTGCTGACGCCGGAATTGCCGCCGACTACGCCGGTATTGCCGGTGATCGCGGCTAGCGCGTACGCAGCGCGGTGGAACTGTTCGCCGAAAGCGGTGCGGCCGGGTGCGTAACCGCCCTGAATCGCTGCTGGTTTGGTAGAGCCGAACTCGATCGCTAGCCGACGGATGGTCTCCGCCGGTATGCCCGTGATCGGTTCAGCCCATTCCGGCGTCTTCACGATTCCGTCGGCTTCGCCCATAAGATAGGCGCGGTAGGACGACCCTGCAGGCGCACCCTCTGGAAGCGTGGCTTCATCAAAACCCAGCACGTGACGGTCGCAGAAGGCCTGGTCGTATAAGCCCTTGCTGACGATGACCTGCGCCATAGCGATGAGCGCCGCGGCATCGGTGGAGGGACGAATGAAAATATGCTCGTCGGCAACCTGCTTACTGGTCCGGTGGCGCCGCGGATCGACGCAGATGATGCGGACGCCGCGTTTTTTCGCTTCCTTCAGATAGGCCATGGTTCCCGTGCCGAAATGGCCGTCGCCCGGCGACCAGCCCCAGGCCAGAATGAGCTTCGAGTTCACGTAGTCGGTCGGTTCCCGTCCTGCCGCTTTGTAGTGAATTTTGGGACCGAAGGTGGCTCGGATGGCGAAAATTTCCGCTTCGCAGGACATGTTCGACCACAGATCGGTGCAGCCGCCGAACATGTG
>CAJWOT010000126.1 GCA_913044215.1 uncultured Rhodospirillaceae bacterium
GGTGCGATGCTACTCAATTGTTCCACCCTTCAACGCCAGTTCGATGGTCTCGACGACCCCGTCTGTATTCTGCAGAACGTCATTATTCCAGAAGCGTACTACGCGATAGCCTTCGCCTACGAGCCACGCTGTCCGGTTGGCGTCCTGTTCCTTCCGCACGGCATGCTGCCCACCATCGATTTCGACGATAAGCGATTCGGAGAGGCAGGCGAAATCGACGACGTCGTCGCCGATCGGGGCTTGCCGCCGGAAGTGAAATCCGCCGCACTGTCGGCGCCTTAGCCGCGACCAGAGGCGCTGCTCCGCGTCGGTCTGGTTGCCGCGCAAACGTCTGGCAACAGGAACGAGCGCTTCAGCCCTCACAATGGCAGCTCCGCCGTCTCATGCGCGCCGGCCATCGCCTCCGCGATCAAATCTTCCGCGGCTTCATCGAGCAGATCGTCGAAGGCGTTGCCGTAGACGCTTTCCTTGCCGATCTCCAGCAGCACCGGCACCGCCAGCGGGCTGACCCGGCCGAGTCTCCGGTGGGTGATGCGGCCTTTTACGCGGGCAAGCATCTCGCCCAGCCGGCGGATGTCGGTCAGGCCCTGCGCGGCGTCGGCCCGGGTCGCGCGCAGGAGGATGTGGTCGGGCTCGTGCTGGCGCAGCACGTCGTAGATCAGGTCGCTGCTGACCGTCACCTGGCGGCCGCTCTTCTGCTGCCCCGGATAGTTGCGCTCGATCAGCCCGGCGATCACCGCGACGTTGCGGAAGGTGCGGCGCAGCATCGAGCTTTCATCCATCCAGGTCTCCAGATCGTCGCCCAGCATGTCTTCGTCGAACAGGGCGGCGAGATCGCCGACCGGGTGCGCCGACCAGACGCCCAGCACGTAGTCGGTGGCGACGAAGCCGAGCGGGCCGTATCCCGCGCGTTCCATGCGTTTGGTGAGCAGCATACCGAGCGTCTGGTGCGCGTTGCGGCCCTCGAAGCAGTAGGCGACGAGATACTCCTTGCCGCCGCGCGGGAAGGTCTCGACCAGCAGATTGTCGCGCCCCGGCAGGACGGAACGGAAGCGCTGGATTTCGAGCCATTCCGCCACCTGGGCCGGCAGGTCTCGCCAGCGTTTGGGCTCGGCCAGCATGGCGCGCACCCGCTCCGCCAGATGGGTCGAGAGGGGCAGGCGGCCGCCCTGATAGGCCGGCACCTTGGGTGCCTCACCGAAGGCGCGGGTGACGATCGCCATGGTCTCGCGCACGCCCTCGAAGCGCAGCATCTGGCCGGAGAAGACGAAGGTGTCGCCAATCTCCAGGCCGAGGATGAAGTACTCCTCGATCTCGCCCAGCACCGGGCCGCCGCGCACGCGCACCTTCATGGTTACCGCCTCGACGATGGTGCCGACATTCATGCGGTAGCGCTGCGCGCCGCGCGGGCTGGCAATGCGGTAAAGCCCGTCCTCGGTGCGGGCGAGCCGGTGATAGCGCTCATAGCCGCCCAGCGCGTAGCCGCCGTTTTCCACGAAGCGCAGGGTGTCGTCGAAGTCGCGGCGCGACAGGCCGGCATAGGGGGGCGCGCGGGTGACCTCTGCGAATATGTCGTCCGCGTCGTAAGCGTAGGAGCAGGAGAGACCCAGCAGGTGCTGCGCCAGCACGTCGAGCCCGCCCGGCTTGGGCGGGTCGCCGTCCAGCGTGTGGGCGCGCACGCCCTCCAGCGCGGCGCGGCATTCCAGCACCTCGAACCGGTTGGCGGGCACCAGGATGGCGCGGCTCGGACAGTCGAGCCGGTGGTTGGCGCGGCCGATGCGCTGCACCAGGCGGCTGACGCCCTTCGGCGCGCCGACCTGCACCACCAGATCGACCGCGGCCCAGTCGACGCCGAGATCGAGCGAGCTGGTCGCGACCACGGCGCGCAGATCGCCGCGCGCCATCGCGGCTTCCACCTTTCGGCGCTGCTCGCGCGCCAGGCTGCCGTGATGCAGCGCGATCGGCAGATTGTCGTCATTGATGCGCCAGAGCTGCTGGAACACCACCTCCGCCTGCGCCCGCGTGTTGACGAAGACCAGGGTCGTGTTGTGCTGATGGATGGCAACATAGATTTCCGGCAGCGCGTGCGTCGCCATATGGCCGGACCAGGGCATCTCCTCGCGCGTCTCCAGGATGCGGATTTCGGGCTCGACCGCCTCTTCGCTGACGATGCGGCGCACGGAATCGGCATCGGCCTGAGGAGACAGCCAGGCGGCGAGATACTCCGGCCAGGCGACCGTGGCGGATAGGCCGACCCGGCGGCTGTTTTGCGCCAAGGTGCTGAGCCGCGCCATGCAGAGCGCCAGTAAATCGCCGCGCTTGGTTCCAGCGAGTGCGTGCAGCTCGTCGACGATGATCGTCCGAAGTCTGCGAAACATGCGCGGCGCGTCGGCGTAAGAGAGCAGCAGGGCGAGCGATTCCGGCGTCGTCAGCAGTAGGTGCGGCGGCTTCTCGCGCTGGCGCTGCCGCTTGCGCTGCGGCGTGTCGCCGGTGCGGGTCTCCGCCGTGATGGTCAGGCCCATTTCTTCGATGGGGCTCTGCAAATTCCGCTCGATATCGACCGCCAGCGCCTTCAAGGGCGAGATGTATAGCGTGTGGAGGCCGGCGGGTTCGGTCTCCGCGATCTCGACCAGCGAGGGCAGGAACCCCGCCAAGGTCTTACCGCCGCCGGTCGGCGCGATCAGCAGCGCATCCTCGCCATTGCGGGCCGCGTCCAGCATCGCCAGCTGATGGTCGTGCGCGCGCCAGTCGCGGGCGGCGAACCAGTCGGTGAAGCGGGCGGGAAGGGCGGTCGTCATGGCATCGGCCACTATGCCACGGGCCGCAGCGGATGCGAACAAAAACGGTACATGGGCGGTGATTTCAAATACGTTCCCCTCCCCCTTGACGGGGGAGAGTTAGGGAGGGGGTGCGATGCTAACCAGAAGAAATTTGCCGCAATGCCCTGCTTATCGCTTCGAGCACACCGCTTGTATTCTCAAACACTTCGTTGTTCCAGAATCGCAACACTCGAAACCCTTGCGCCTCGAGCCATTTCGGACGTTCAGCATCCGTCTCCACCTCATGGGAATGCTGACCACCGTCTATTTTAACGATCAACTTTTCAGACAAACACGCAAAATCGACGATGTAGTCACCGAGCTGTACCTGTCGATGAAATCGGAAGCCATCCAATTGATTCCGGCGCAAACGAGACCAGAGATGCTGTTCCGCTTCCGTCTGATTTCTTCGTAATCGTCTGGCGACCGGTGACGCCACTTTCAGCCTCGTTGGTGCTTGGCCTGCGGCCATACCCCCCATCCTAACCTTCCCCCGCAAGGGGGAAGGGAAACACGGAAGTGGCCACCCCCCTCACGAAAGGCCGCAGATCGTCCGGTAGGCGTAGGCGAAATAGCCGAACGAGCCGGCGACGGCAACGCCCACCACGATGTAGAAGACCGGCGGCCGCTCGACCGTCAGCCGCAACGTCATCGCCAGATAGGTCTGCTTCAGGGTCAGGTTGTTGTGCTGCTGCAGGATGATCCCGGCGATCACCGCGCCGGCGCAAATCACGACGAACAGCACCGGCGAGACCTGGTCCACGCAGGCGAAAAGCGGGCTGACCGCGTCGGCTTCCGATGCCATCTGTTGCGTCCTTCGGCTTCCGTTGGCGCCAATGAAGCGGCGAAGCGCCGTCCGGTCAAGGGATTGCCTCTATCGTATGGTCAGGCTCGCGACTAAACTCCCGCCACCATCGAGGGGAGCGCCGAATGACGCCGAAGAACATGCTCGTGCTGATGTCCGACGAGCACAATGCCAAGATCCTGGGCTGCCATGGTAACGAGATCGTCCAGACGCCGAACATCGATGCGCTGGCGGCGCGCGGGACGCGGTTCTCGAATGCCTATTGCAACTCGCCGGTCTGCATTCCGGCGCGCGCCAGTTTCGCGACCGGGCGCTACATCCACGAGATCGGTTATTGGGACAATGCCGACCCCTATGAGGGCTCGGTGCCGAGCTGGCATCACCGGCTGCGCGACGCGGGGCACGAGGCGGTGTCCATCGGCAAGCTGCATTTCCGCAGCGACGACGATGATAACGGCTTCAGCGAGTCGCAGCTCGCCATGCATGTGGTCGAGGGGCTGGGCGATCTGATGGGGCTGGTGCGCGAGGATCTTCCGGTGCGCAAGGGCGCCTACAAGATCGCGCGTTCGGCCGGGCCGGGGGAGAGCGAGTACACGCAGTATGACCGCGATATCACGGACGCCGCGGTGCGCTGGCTGGAAGCGGCGGCGGCGCGCGACCCGGAGAAACCCTGGGTGCTGTTCGTCTCCTGGGTCTGCCCGCATTTCCCGCTGACCGCGCCGCAGCGTTTCTTCGACCTGTATCCGCCGGAAGACATGCCCTTGCCGAAGCTCTACGCGAAGCCGGATCGCCCGACGCACCCTTACGTGCGCGATTACGCCGGCAGCTTCTGCTACGACGACCATTTCGAGGACGAGGCGCATGTGCGCAAGGCGGTGTCGTCCTACTACGCGCTGTGCAGTTTTCTCGACGACAATATCGGCCAGGTGCTGGGCGCCCTCGAGAAAGTCGGGCTCGCCGACGACACCAACATCCTCTACACCAGCGACCATGGCGACAATCTCGGCAGCCGGGGGCTGTGGGGCAAATCGACCCTGTATGAGGAGGCCGCCAAGGTGCCGATGATCCTGGCCGGGCCGGACCTGGCGGCCGGCGTTGTGCGGGACGCGCCGGTCACCCATCTGGATTGCTATCCGGCCTTTCTGGCGTGCGTCGGCGAACCGCTGAGCGAGACCGAGCGCGCTTTCCCCAGCAGCTCGCTGTTCGATCTGGCGGCGGGTGCCGAACCGGACCGCACGGTGCTGTGCGAGTATCACGGCATGGGCTCGACCACCGGCGCCTTCATGATCCGCGAAGGGCAGTACAAGTACGTCTATTACGTCGGCTATCCGCCGCAGCTGTTCGATCTGGCCGCCGATCCGGAGGAGCTGGTCGATCTCGGCACCGACCCGGCGTACGCGGCGATCCGCGAGACATGCGAAGCGAAGCTGCGCGCCGTCTGCGATCCAGAGGATGTCGACCGGCGCGCCAAGGCGCGGCAGGCGGAACAGCTGGCCAAGCATGGCGGGCGCGAAGCGGTGATCGAGCGCGGCGATCTCGGCTATTCGCCGCCGCCGGGCGTCGCGGTCGATTTTCAGTGATGGACCCGCGCGCCTTCCTGCAGGATTTGTTCGCGGCGGCGGTGGCCGCGGCCCAGCCGGCGCTGTGCCTGCCGCCGCACCTGCCACCGAAGCCGAAGGGCCGCACAGTGCTGGTCGGCGCCGGCAAGGCGTCGGCGGAGATGGCGCGGGTCGTCGAGGCGAACTGGGACGGGCCGCTCTCCGGCCTGGTGGTGACGCGCTATGGCCATGCGGTGCCCTGCCAGAGGATCGAGATCGCGGAGGCCGCGCATCCTGTGCCGGATGCGGCGGGCATGGCGGCGGCACAGCGCATTCTCGACACGGTACAGGGGCTGACGGCGGACGATCTCGTCATCTGCCTGATCTCCGGCGGCGGGTCGGCGCTGCTGACCTTGCCGGCCGCCGGTTTGACCCTCGACGACAAGCAGGCCGTGAATCACGAGCTGCTGCGCTGCGGCGCCAACATCACCGAGATGAATTGCGTCCGAAAACATCTGTCGGCGATCAAGGGCGGTCGGCTGGCGGTTGCCGCGGCGCCGGCCCCGATCGTGACGTTGGCGATCTCCGACGTGCCGGGCGACGACCCCGCGGTGATCGCCTCCGGCCCGACCGTGGCCGACCCGACGACCTACGCCGAGGCGCGCGCGATCCTCGAACGTTACGGCGCCGCCGTGCCGGAGGCGGCAGCCCGTTGCCTCCAGGCGGAGCCGGACGAAACACCGAAGCCGGGCGATCCGCGCCTCGACCGGTGCCGGACGGTCCTCGTCGCCAGGCCGCAGGCCTCTCTCGAGGCGGCGGCCGAGGTAGCGCTTCAGGCCGACATCACACCGGTCATTCTCGGTGACGCGATCGAGGGCGAAGCGCGCGAAGTGGGCAAGGTACATGCCGCCATCGCACAGAAGATTGCGCGGCACGGCCAGCCGGCCGCGGCGCCCGCGGTGTTGCTGTCCGGCGGTGAGACGACCGTAACGATGACGGGCGAGGGCCGGGGCGGCCGCAACGGCGAGTTCGCCTTGTCCCTGGCGATCGCACTTGACGGTACGCCGGGCATAAACGCCATCGCTTGCGACACGGATGGGATCGACGGCAGCGAGGACAATGCCGGCGCCATCGTGACGCCGGACACGCTAACGCGCGCCGCGGCAGCGGGGATCAGTGCGGGCGAACGCCTCGCGGACAACGACGCCTACGGATTCTTCGAACCGTTGGGGGGGCTGGTGATGAGCGGGCCGACGCTCACCAACGTGAACGACTTCCGGGCGATCTTGGTCGTTTAGACGTCCGCCTTGCGGATGCGGTAGGTGAAGACGCCGTCCTCTTCGGAGGAATCGATGAGTTCGTGCCCCGTCGTGTTGCAGAAATGCGGGACGTCGATCATCGAGGCCGGATCGGTCGCCAGCAGGGTCAGTTCATCGCCGACGTCCAATCCTCGCATGGCGCGCCGTGCTTTCAGGACCGGGATCGGGCAGTTGAAGCCCTTGGTGTCGAGAATAGTACTCATGCCGTTCTACCGTTTGCGGAACAACGCGTTGCCGCCGAGTCCCGCTATCACCGCGATGATGATCGCGGCGATACCGTACAATGCGCTGTGTTGATGCGCGACTCTGTAGACATCCGCTTCGATGCCGACTTTGCGAATATATAGCGGTATCGAACGCGTGATGACGATCTTGCCCTTGTCGACCAGATAGGTGCGGACGAAGTATTTGCCAACCGGGACATTGGACGGGAAATACACGTTGCTGCGGAACAGGCGGCCGCCCGCGAGTTCCAGCCTGTCTTCCACCAGGCCATATTGCTCGATTTGCTGCTTATTGCGGATCAAGGCGGCACGATATTCCGACGCTTCCGCCGCGGGAACGTCGCCGCGCGGTTTCAGGTTGAGGTACTCGACACCGATCTGGTTCTCCTCGCGCACGGCCAATGGCAGCCATTCGTCGAGACTGTTCGTCGACAACACTTTGTAGAAGGCCGGTACGTTCTCGAAATCGACCTGGTCGCCATTGACCCAAATGCCGGCGACCCGTTCCTTGCGGCGCACGCTGACCGTCTTTTTCGGGCCTTCGATGACCACGACCACTTCGCCGTATCCGCTGGTCGCGCCGAACAGCAGCACGTCGGTGCCGGTAAAACCGGCGGTGATGTCGACCGATTCCTTCGAGAGGTCGACGACGACGGGTTGCGCCATGGCGGCGGTGCCGGACCACAGGGAAAGCAGCAGGAAGGCGAGGAAGGCGCGCATGATCAATGCCTGCCCCCGGTGGCGATGACATACAGGTCATCGGGCGTCACCAGCAGGTCGAAGACGATCTTGCCGCACACGGCGAGCACCATCAGCGCCAACAGGCCGCGAAGCTGCTCGCCCCGCAGTTTCGACCCGACCATCGTGCCGACCTGCGCGCCGATAACCGCACCGATCAGCAGCAATATCGCAAGGAAGATATCGACCGTCTGGTTCAGGGTCGCTTGCAGGAAGGTTGCGTTCGCCGTTACGAAGATGATCTGGAACAGTGACGTGCCGACGACCACCGATGTCGGCATCCCCAGCAGATAGATCATCGCCGGCACCATGATGAAGCCGCCGCCGACGCCCATGATCGCTGACAGGATCCCGACGACCACACCGATCAGCAATGGCAGCAGCACGCTGATATAAAGCTTCGACTTGCGAAACCGCATCTTGAAGGGCAGGCCGTGCAGAAAATTGTGCTGATGCAGCTTGCGGCGGCGGGCGGGCGTGCGCGCGCGCTGCATGGCGCGAATGCTCTCGATCAGCATCAAGATCCCGATGATGCCCAGAAAGACGACATAGGAGAGCATGATGACGAGATCGATCTGACCCAGCTCGCGCAGGACCTTGAACAGCCAGACGCCGAAAGTCGACCCGATCACCCCGCCGACCAGCAGCACGCCGCCCATTTTGAAATCGACATTGCCGCGCCGCCAATGCGCCAGTACCCCTGACACCGACGATGCGACGATCTGATTGGCTTCGGTCCCGACTGCGACGGCCGGGGGAATACCGAGGAAAATAAGCAGCGGCGTCATCAGAAACCCGCCGCCGACACCAAAGATTCCCGACAGGGTACCGACCCCGATTCCCATTCCCAGGACGAGGAACACGTTCACCGAAAGCTCGGCGATCGGGAGATAAAGGAACATGTGGGGCGCCGTTTCTCCGATGCCGATCAGACGGATCTCGCAGGGCCCAAGTCGTTTGATATCAACGTCAGGGTGTCCACCGGAAAAGCGACGATCGGACTTAAATGTTTGCCATCACTGCGTTTAGGACTGCTGAGAGTGCGTTGCAAGGAAAATTCGGCAAAATGCGTGAATCGTCGCTGCTTTCAGGGTGCTTCGGCGCGATTTACCCATCTTTAAGAACTGGCCTAATAGGGTTGAAATAACGGAAGTTCCCTTTGGAATACCGGTGGGTGGTCATGAACGATCAGAAAGAGCGTTCGGATGTCGCGGGATTGGAAGCGTTGAATCCGGCTCGGCTGGAGGCCGCAAACGCTGCCGTCGCCAAATTGGCCGTGGCCTATCCATCAATGGTCGAAACCGACATGAGGGAGATTCGCGCGACGCTTGCGGGCGGTGCATCCGGTAATCCTATCGATATGGCCGGGGAGCTGCGTCGTTTCGCCCACAACTTCATGGGGCAGGGCGCGTCTTTCGGTTACCCGTTGATCAGCGCGATCGCCAAATCGATGCACGACTATCTACACGCCCACGACCAAGCCGCGGAGTTGCGCCGGGACACTGTCGAGGGACACCTTGATGCGATCGACGAAGTCTTCGATCGACGCCTGACGGGGGACTACGGCGCGGAAGGCGCGGCGATTCTCAACCGGCTAGCGACCCTGCCAGCCCTCTGACCGCTGCGCTTCGCACTTGACGGCGGCTTCGTGAAGGGCAGAAGGTACCGCTCTCTAAATGACGGGGGTGCCGGTGCAAGATCAGACATCACAGGACGGCCGGACGGCGGTCGTTATCGGCGGCGGAATTGTCGGAATCAGCTGCGCGTTGTTCCTGCAGCGCGACGGTTGGACGGTCACGGTCATCGATCCGGCGGAACCGGGCAGCCCGGATCAAACGTCATACGGCAATGCCGGGTCGATCAGCAGCAGCTCGGTGATGCCGACGGCGCTTCCCGGCGTCATCAAGCAGGTGCCGAAGATGCTGGCGGACCCGACAGGGCCCCTGGCGATCCAATGGCGCTACTTGCCGCGACTGGTGCCGTTCCTGACGTCCTTCCTGCGCTATTCCTCGCGCGAGAATGTCGAGGCCAGCGGCCGGGCGATCGCGGCGATGATTCACCGCGTGTCCGACGCCTACGGAATCTTGCTGGAGGAGACCGGGACGCGCGAGATGGTCGTGCCGAACGGGTCGCTCAAGGTTTACAAAACCGATCAATCCTTTGCGGCATCCGCCTTCGAACGTGAGTTGCTGGAAAAGAATGACTGCCGCTACGACGTGTTGAACGAGGACGAGATCCGCCAGCTTGAACCGGCGCTGCAGCCAATCTTCAAGCACGCGATCTTCATGCCGGATTCGAGCACTGCGGTGAATCCCGGCCGCATGGTCGCGCGCTTCGCCGAACATTTCGTTGCCAAGGGCGGCACCATCGTCAGGGGCGAGGCCCGCGATGTCCGCTTCCGCGACGGAACGCCTCGGACCGTTGTGACGGGGGCCGGCGACCATGAAGGCGATCTGATCGTCCTGGCGGCTGGCGCCTGGTCGCGGGAACTCGCGGCCAAGCTGGGCGCGCGCGTCCTGCTGGAGGCCGAACGCGGTTACCATGTCATGCTGCCGAAGCCACCCGTCATGCCGAACCGGTTCATCACCTTCATGGACCGGAAATTCGCGACTCTGCCGCATGAGGTCGGGCTGCGCATCACCTCGGGCGTTGAATATGCGAAGGTCGATGCGCCGCCGGACTATCGCCGTATCCGCTCGATGATACCTTTTGCTCAGGAATCGATCCGTGACCTGGATGCGACCGAACAGAGCATCTGGCTGGGCCGACGGCCGACTTTGCCGAACAGCGTGCCGGTAATCAGCCGTTCGCCGAAGCACGATAATGTGCTGCTGGCATTCGGCCATAGCCATCTTGGGCTGACCATGGGGCCGGCGACGGGTCAGATAATCGCCGACCTCGCCGCCGGCCGCGATTCGGGCATCGACCTCACGCCCTACCGGCCGGATCGATAGACGCGCAGCATCCGGTTGCCGCCCTTCTGGAACTCGTAATCGACCTGTTGGATTTCCGAGTCGAAGCCACGCTCCGCCAACAGGGCGCGAACCGGCTCGACATGCCGGGAGGGCTCGCCGTCAAGGTCCAGGAGCGGAAATATCCGGACCTCTGCCGCCGCCCGGAGCATTTCCGCAATGTTCGCGACGTGCTGGCCGGTGTCGAAATGGTCGCTATATAGGAACAGGAAATGGGAGCTTAGCGCCAGGTCAAAAGCGGCATCGCTGAAGGGCAGTTCCGGCAGGGCGGCGCTTCGATATCGTCCGGCGCGCTTGCCCGCCTCGAAGTCGGCGAGAAAGTCGCCTACCGCTGCCATGCGGATTGCCTCATGCCGTTCGATGGACTCGTGCCAGGTGAAATCGAAACGGTGCAACGCGGCCCGTAACCCCGCGATCATCTCTATGCGGGTTTCGTCGACGCGCCCGGCGATCTCGGTGGCCGAGAACCGGTAGAGCGGGTCGGTCGATGTTACTGCGTAGCCAGCCGCCGTCATTTCCGCGTTGAATGAGGCAGGACCCCCGGCGCAGTCGAGGATGCGCGTGTCCGTATCGATATCATTTAGGTCAAAAAACGCCACATATTCAGCCCGGTTCCGGCCCCAGGGTAAGACGTCTTTCAGTTTGAATTCGCCAGCCATTGCTATCCTCCTTGTGATGACGCGCGGGGGAAAGCGGCTTTACGGTTCACGCACAAAAAAGGCCGCCTTCCGGTCCGGCGGCCTTTGATGTGAATCCATAGGATCTGGCGGCCGCCGGTTAGGCGGGCCACCATCGGGTTTGCGCGTTTATCGTACTCTTTCGCATTATCGGGCGTTACGCGATCAGGTCGCGTAATCCGCGCCTTCGCGGTCAAGCTGACGGCGCAGCGCGGCCCAGGCGCGCTGTCCGGTCTGGCCGGTGTCGAAGCGCTTCTTATATTGCCGGTGACCTTCGGCGACGATCTCCGGCGGGATTTCCGATACCTGACCGCTGGCCAAAGCATCGACCTGAATCTGGCACGACGTGTCGAAGTAATAGGTCAGTTCGAACGCTTCAGGGATTGTGCGGCCGGCGCTTAGCGTGCCGTGATTCTTCAGCATCATGTTCATCTTGTCGCCGAGATGCTCGGCCAGCGACTCGCGCTCCGCCAGATCGTTCGCCGGGCCCTCATAGTCGTGATAGGCCATGCTGTAGAGCGGGAAGAGTGAGTGCTGCGACAGCGGCAGCAGCCCGCACTCCATCGCCGAAACCGCGACCGTCGCACGGGTATGGGTGTGGGTCACGCACATGACGTCGGGCCGGGCGATATAGACGGCGCTGTGAATGCAATAGCCGGCGAAGATGAATTCGGCCTCTGGACCGACGACATTGCCGTCCATGTCCAGCTTCACCAGGCTGGAAGCGGTGATCTCCTCGAACATCGAGCCGAGCGGATTGATGAGGAAATGGTTCGGCTCACCCGGGACCCGCGCGGTGAGGTGGGTGTAGATCAGGTCCGTCATCCGATACTTGGCCAGGACCCGGTACAGCATCGCCAGATCGACCCGCGTCTGCCATTCGGCATCGCTCATATTTGCTTTTGAAATTACTTCGGCGACCGCCATCCTAATCCTCCGTTCATCACTGTTTGTCGGACACCGGAACTGTCTGACGCCGGTATCCTGAAATCTAAAAGCGTTGGAATGGCGGGAGACTACTAAACGGAGAGCGCTTTGTAAAAGCGCTGTCGCGTTGCGCGATGCGCGGGAGGGCCTAAGATGGTGCGAACGAACCGCAGCAAGGATCGAGTGGTGGCCATTCAACGAATAGGCGTTAGCGGGGGACCGGGACCGGTGATGAGCCGCTGCGTCATCCACAACAACATGGTTTATCTC
>CAJWOT010000127.1 GCA_913044215.1 uncultured Rhodospirillaceae bacterium
TTCGCCGACAATCTGGGCTGCGGCCCGATGGCCTATCTACAGAAGCTGCGGTTCCAGGCGGCGCGGGACGAACTCACCCAGGCGCCCCCGCACGCGACCGTCACCGAAATAGCGCTGAAATGGGGCTTCGGTAATCTGGGCCGTTTCTCCGTGACTTACCGGCGCATGTTCGGCGAAAGCCCGTCGCAGACCCTGAAGCGGAATCGCTAGCGCAGCCGCGCCGACAGGCCTACCGCTTTTCCACCATCGCCCAGGCGATCTCCGACAGCATGCGGCAGGACTCCTTGCGCTCCAGCGCCGCGTCCGAGGGCGCGTTGCCCTGCAGGCCGCGGAAATAGACACCCTGGATGATCGCCGAGATGCGGAACAGGGACAGCACGACGTAAAATCGGTAGTCGTCGATCCCGTCGCGACCGGTGCGTTTGCAGTAGGCGGCGACATAGTCCTCTTCCGAGGGGATGCCATAATTCTCGAAGTCGACGCCAATCAAATCGCCGCGGCCCTCGTCCGGCCAGACATAGGGCAGGCAGTTGTAGGCGAGATCCGACAGCGGGTTGCCCAATGTCCCCAACTCCCAGTCGACCACAGCCAGCACCTTGGGCTCGGTGGGATGGAAGATCATATTCTCCAGACGGTAGTCGCCATGCGCGATGGTTGTCAGGCTGTCGTCCGGGATGTTCTCCGGCAGCCAGGCCATCAGCTTGTCCATGGCGTCGATCTCGTCGGTCTTGCTGGCCTCGTACTGCTTGCTCCAGCGGCTGACCTGACGCGCGATGTACCCGCCGACGCGGCCATAATCCGACAGGCCGACGGCCTCGTAATCGACCATGTGCAGTTTGGCGAGCGTGTCGTTCATCGCGTCGTAGATCGAGCCCCGTTCCTCGATTGATAATTCCGGCAGCGACATATCGCGGAAAACGCGGCCATCCTTGAACTCCATGATGTAGAAGGTCTGGCCGATGACCGATTCGTCCTCGCACAGCGCATAAGCTTTCGCCACCGGCACGTCGGTCGGACCAAGCGCCTTGATGACGCGGAATTCACGGTCCACCGCATGAGCCGAGGGCAGCAGCTTGCCTGGCGGCTTCTTGCGCATCACATAGCGCGTACCGGCGCCGTCGCGCAGAATGAAGGTTGGATTCGACATGCCGCCCATGCTCTGCCCGACTTCGAGCGGCGGCGTATAACCCTCGACATTCGCCTCCATGAAGCGCGACAAGGCGGCTTCGTCGAACCTGTGTTTGTCCAGGACCGGCACCGCATCGAGGGTCGCCGTCGTCGGAATTCTGTCGCTCATCGTCTTTTGTCCTGTGAATTGGTCGTTCTTTGCCGCGCAGAATAACAGTGCGCATCATTCCGCAAAGGAAATTTCGCCACCTTCCGTGATCGTTACGGTCCCACTCGCCGGGAGCCGTCCGACATCGACCTGCAGCACGGGTATCGACCCCATATCCATCTCTCGCGCGACCACCACGCCGAGCGTCAAAATCGCATCCGGCCGCCCCATGAGCAACGCGCGCGGCGACAACCCTTTCGACAGCAGTTCCAGCATGACAGCGCTCGACGAGCTGGATCCGATGCTCTCGGTCAGGGCGAGAACCGTCCCCGCGACACTGGCATTGTGATCAGGATGGCGCGGATCGGTGATCCGCCCAGTGACCGGATCGACGCCGCCCCAAAAGCTGATCGGCTTGCCCAGCCGGAACAGCGGTCCTTCCGCTGCGCCGCCGATCAACACCTCGCCGCGCAATGTCATCGCCATAGCGTTTCGTCCCGTACCACACGACCGGCCACAGCGGACTCGACGCAATCGGCGAGACTGCCATAGACCACGTCGAAGCCCGTATTGGCCGGCCCGTAATGGGCAAATTTGGCGGAATTCGTCATCAGCACGCCACCCGATTCCGGCAGTATCGGGGCAACGACAACGCAGGTATCAGCCACGAAGGTGAGGCCAGCCGCGTCAAGGATGGCGCGGTCT
This sequence comes from uncultured Rhodospirillaceae bacterium, assembly GCA_913044215.1. GTDB lineage: Bacteria > Pseudomonadota > Alphaproteobacteria > UBA8366. Next base: position 1,982 of record CAJWOT010000127.1, read on the forward strand.
TCCGTGCCGTCGAGCGCGTCGATGACGTCGCGGCCGGTGCAGGCGAAGAACGGGATGTCGAACCGCCTGTCGCGCGCCAGCACCGCAAGCTCGGCGAACTCCGCGCGTGAAAAATGGGGACTGCCGACGGCAAGCGCGTCGATCTGCTCGCCGGACACTGTCGACAGGCGGTCCCGCGTCTCCCGCACCGCATCGGGCGTCAATGGCACGATCTCGACCGCGTCGACATCGCAAACCGCGTCGACCGTCGGTGCCTCCGGTGTCACGCCGGCGATATGAAATAGCCCAATCGCCCCGGTGGACGCAGCACCCGCGCCAACCGCCTTCAGCCGGTCCTCGGATTGCTGCGGCGGCAGGCCGTCGACGACAGCGACTGTCTCCCCAAATGTCGCACCGAGCCAGGCGCCCAGCACCGGGTAAAACGCATCAGTGCTTTTGAGTTCAGTCGAAAGTTGATCGGTGGACACGACGGCCTGCGCCCGCCGGTTACGGTCGAGATGGAGACCGCAATAGGGCGCCCGCCCGGCAATCGCCGCGCAGATATCGAGAAAATCGCCATAGCGGTTCGTCCGCGCGCCAAGGACGGAGTTGGCGAACGCCACCGCATTGCTCTCGCCCCAGGCGACCTGCTCACCCAGCGCCGGGCGGTGGCCAGTCTGATAGGGCGCGCAGGTAAAGCTTTGCGTGCAGCCCAGCGCCAGATGCGCGTCCATCAGACGCCGCGCCATATCGCGGAAATGCGCATCGCCGCGCACGCGCTCCGGATGCAGCAGGTCGAGCGCCCCGACATTCAAGGTCGTCGGCACCTGGACCTTGCCGCCATCGGCGACCAGCTTCTCGGCAAAATGGACACCGGAGTCCCCGTGATAGAGGCAGCCATCGACATGCACCGACGCGATCTCGATCAGCTTCGGTGCGCCCAGGAGACGGCCGGCCTCGGCAACGATCCGCATCGCCATCGCTGCCGCCTCGCCTGCCGCGCCGCCAGCAATAGCGCGTTCCTGTATGGTGAGTTCCATCAGACCGGCTTATCCGCTTCGACGTTCAACGCCATCAATCGCCGATTCTCCTTATCCATGTGCGGCAGGTAGGCCTGAATGTAATCGTCGATGCCCGCCTTGCCGATATCGGTCTCGCGCCAGTCGTAGCGGCGGACATTGCCGAAGCCCGCCTCTTCGAGCCCGCCGCGCAGGACCTTGCCGTAATTGCTATGGTTCTGGGGAATCTCCGGCGCCAGCGAGAGTGCCTTGCGCAGTGCGACTTCCGCTTTGCGTGCTGCTCCGGTTGCCGCCAGCGCAACCCCGTATCCGTTCCAGACGATCCCCGCTTGCGGCAACGCCGCCACAGCCTGCCGCAGGGCATCGACCCCCTCATGGGCGCGCCCCAGGCTCATCTGGATTGAGCCGAGCCGGGCGAGAAACATGCCGTCGAACGGGCTGTCGCGCAGCGCCGCCATAGCATGCCGTTCGGCGCCTTTCAAATCGCCGGCCGTCAGCGCGTCGCGCAACCGATCCTGATGGTTCATCCGTTTATTCCACTAGCCTCCGCCGCAAGGCAGCCTATACCATTCGCCATTCCTTCGCCTCCTCTGACGGAACCGGAAACATGAAAATTACCGCGATCGAATCCATTGCCCTAGATATTCCCTTCAACCATGGAGGCCCCTCGAACGCTCTGGGCGGCCAGGAATGGAACGTCTTTTCGACCCTCCTCGTAAAGGTCGAGACCGACGAAGGCATCACAGGCTATGGCGACGCTTTCGCCTATCATTGTCGCCATGCGGTTCAGGCAGTCATCGACAAGATGATCGCGCCAATGGCTGTCGGACGGGACGCGGGCGACATCGCCGGGCTGAATTTCGACCTGCAGAAAGCGATGCATCTGTTCGGCCGCTATGGCGTCAACATCTTCGCCCTGTCCGGATTGGATATCGCGCTGTGGGATATCGCCGGCAAGGCAGCGGGCCAACCGCTGCATCGTCTGCTTGGGGGTGCCGGCCGGGACCGTATCGAAGGCTATGCCAGCCTGTTCCGCTATCACGACCCCGCCGTGGTCACGGAGCGATGCCAGGCTGCGGTCGCCGAAGGATTCCGGCATATCAAGCTGCACGAGACCGCCGAGCCGGAGGTGCGCGCCGCCCGCGAGGCGATCGGTCCCGACATCCCCTTGATGGTCGATACGAATTGCCCCTGGACACCCGCACAGGCGCGACAGGCGGCCGCGCGTTTCAAACCGTATGACATCTATTGGCTGGAGGAGCCGATCTTCCCGCCGGAGGATTATCCGGAGTTGGCGAGACTTCGACGCGACAGCGGCGTGCCGATCGCGGCCGGCGAAAACGCCTGCACGTCATTCGATTTCCGCAATATGTTCATGGCCGGTGCCGTCGACTACGCGCAGCCCAGCGTTACGAAAGTTGGCGGCATCATGGAGTTTCGCAAGGTCGCCACCCTGGCCGAAGCGCACGGCGTGACGGTCATGCCACATTCGCCCTATTTCGGACCGGGATTCGTCGCAACACTGCATCTGATGGCGGCACAAGCCGCGGAGGGGCTGGTCGAACGGTTCTATCTATCGCCCGAAGCGACATTGTACGGGGATCTGATCGAGCCAGTGAACGGCGCGTTCAATGTTCCCCAAGGGCCGGGGCTCGGCGCCGACCCGGACCCGGCGGTGATCGAGCGCTATCGCGTCGGCTGAGGGTACGTTTCGGGGGCGATGGCACCGTGAGGAGGCTTGGATAAGGCCGCAGGATAACATGATGCGTCACCCGAACTTCAGTGCACTTAAACCTCGACCTGTCTGGAGACCCAACGCTACCGCACGACCTTGATATAGGTGTCTTTCTTGACGATCTCGCGTCCACCGAAAGTGTAGATGTCGACGCCGAGCCAGTCCTGGGTCTCGCCGGATTTCAGCGTCGCGCGGCGGTGCCATTCGGCATAGGCCTTTTCATCGACGACACGGATATCGGTCTTTTCCCATTGCACATCCTCCACCGTGGCGAACAGGTTTTCAAAATATCCCCTGATCTGTTCATGCCTTTTGTAGGTTGTGCCATGAGGGTCGGGACCGATGGCGTTCACGAATTCGCCGTCGGCGGCGAAATAACGCACCATCGCACTGATATCGTGGCAGGCGAATGCGGCACCGATTTCACACAAATATTTATTGTTTGTTTTTTATTACAAATAAATTTTATCTGACATTCAATCGACTTTGACAGAATCGTCATAAATCAAGCACATCGGTGCCTTGCATCGGCCGGGGTCGAACGCGATATAGTGAATTCAGCAAGCGGCCTCGCGCTGTCATGCGTGGCCCATACAAGGTTCACCAAGGGGAGAAACGACCGTGGAACTCGGCGTATTCATATTCGACACCGACTACAGTATGAGCATCGAAGAACTGGCGCGCGCGCTCGAAGACCGTGGCTTCGCTTCGCTCTTCGTTCCGGAGCACACGCACATTCCGGTCAGCCGCAAGTCGCCCTGGCCAGGCGGCGGTGACCTGCCGAAGGAGTACGCGCATACGCTCGACCCCTTCATTTCATTGTCCTTCGCAGCCGCCGCGACCACAAACTTGAAGCTGGGGACCGGTATCAGCCTCATTCCGCAACGCGACCCCATCGTTACGGCGAAGGTCGTCGCCAGTCTCGACATGATGTCGAAAGGTCGGATCACGCTGGGTATCGGCGGCGGCTGGAACATCGAGGAGATGGAGAGCCACGGCGCGACCTACAAGACGCGGTTCAAGCTGATGCGCGAACGGGTGCTGGCCATGAAGGCGCTGTGGACCGAGGAAGAGGCGTCGTTCGACGGCGAAATGGTCAAGTTCGAGAAATCATGGTCCTGGCCGAAGCCGCTGCAGAAGCCGCATCCGCCGGTCATCCTGGGTGGCGAAACGAAGTATACGCTGCAACGGGTGGCGGAATATGGCGACGGCTGGCTGCCGCGGGTGACGCCGAACTTCGACCCGGAAAAGGACATGGCGCGGCTGCGTGAGGCGGCGGACGAAGCCGGGCGCGACTTCAAAGAACTGTCCGTCACCTTGTTCCGCGCGCCGGCCGATGCTCAGCAGTTGGAAGCCTGCCAGCAGGCGGGCATTCATGGCGGCCTGTTCCAACTGCCGTCAGCGGACCGCGAGACGATCCTGCCGATGCTGGACGATTACGCGAAACTGCTGACCTGACGCGGCTACAGCCGCGCTGCGATAAACTGCGCCATGCGCGCGTTTATCGCAGCCGGCGCTTCCGTCATACAAAAATGCCCCGGACCGGGAATCGTTTCGCTCTCGGCACCAGCGACCGAATTCAGGATCAATTCCTGAAACGGCCCGACCTCGACTTCGGACATCGTACGGCGGACGCGATCGATGCCCATCGTCGTGCTTTGCAGCACCAAAACCGGGATATCGAGCGTCGCCATGGTCGCTTCGAGAGAATCCGCATCCCACGCGATCAGATTGCGGAACAGCGTTGCCCCCGTACTCTCCGGAACCGACAGTACGTTCTCGATCGCCGCATCCTTCCAATCGGGCGGATCGCCGAAAAACATATCCTCGAAGAGCGCGCGCACGACTGTCTCGTATCCCTTTTCGGCAATCATCGCATCGAAGGCTTCCTGGCCGGCCTGCTTGTCGACGCCGACCCGGCTGCCGTCGACAAGGATGAGGGCATCGACACGATCCCTTGCCTGACGCCAGGCTTCCATGACGACCCGGCAGCCCATGGAGTGACCGACCAGAACGGCGCCGGACAGATCCTCTTCACCAAGCAATCGCGCGACATCGCCGCCGACCGTTTCGATCGTTATCGGCGCTTCGCCGCGCGGCGACTCGCCATGCCCGCGCAGGTCACACGCAACCACCGTATGGTCCGGCGAGAAGTGCGACACCTGGTGCCGCCAATCCTGATGCCGGCACAAAAACCCGTGCACGAAAACGATCGGCGCTGCGCCGTTCCCTTCACGAATACGGTTCAAGGTGATGTCGGACATTTGAACTCCTGACGGCTAGCGGATCTTCGCCTATCATAGGGTTATGCAGCGCCTCACCAGGAAAGGCCAACGATTATGAAAATACGCATCGAATATTGCGTCGTTTGAAACTACGAACCCCGCGCTCTCCGTGCGAGAGACTTGATCTTGGATAAGGTTTCGGGAGCCGACATCGAACTCGTCAGCGGTGGCGGCGGCGTTTTCGACATCGATGTCGACGGGCAGCGAGCCTATTCCAAGGCTGCGACGGGACGTTTCCCAACCGACGACGAAGTCCGAAACTCGGTTTCCTAAAACGACGAATTCGGCTCGTTCAGAAAGGCGATTTCTTCATCCGTCGAGCGGCGACCCAGCACCGCGTTGCGATGCGGAAACCGCCCGAACCGCTCGACAATGACCAGATGCTGTCGTGCATAATCCAAGTTCTGTTCGCTTATCGTCAAGAACAGCTCGACCGACCTTTACTGATCGGCCAGCCCCTCGCTGTGCATGAAGGGCATGCACAGAAACGCGCGTTGGTTTTCGTTAAGCGCTTGGTCGAAGCCTTTCGCCAGCGCGTCGTTCGAAAGCCCGAGCGCCTTATCGTCCGTTGCGAAAGACCGCGGCTCGTCGCGGAACATGTTGCGGGGAAACTGATCCAGGATGATAACCAAGGCCAGACATCCCAGCGAACTCGACGCCATGCCGTCGAGTTCGCCAGAGGCCGCCGCTTCGTAGGCGCTCGCAAACCGCTCGACGATCTCCGTATCAAAGGCAGCATCTTACTGGAACCACGCTGCCCGCTTCTCTTCCGGATCATCACCGAACCAGAAGTTCAGGACTTCGCTTTCAATTTCCCGGTTATCCAACTCACCCCCTATCGTCCAACGCGCCCGTAGTGCCTTTAACGCATCGCCTAACGCACGATAGAGTGACGAGGCAACTGAATACGGAGACCGCGATGTCCACGGTTCATTCTGGCGTCATGATGCCACTTCGCCTGTATTGCCTCGCGACGCTTCTGTGCCTGCTAGCGCCCATGCAGGTGAAGGCCGCCGACGTCCGTGTCGTGGCGCGGGATACCGTCGTCGAAACGAAGACAAGTGCGGCCACCGCGCAAACGCGCGAGGTACACGACATCGTCTCACGTGGCGAAAGAACCCGCCTGCTGGTCGAATCCGTTGCCAATCCCGTTGCCGTCGCCGTCCTTTTCGCCGGTGGCAAGGGCGCGATGAAACTGTCGAAGGGCGGGAAAATCGGCTGGGGCAACGGCAACTTTCTGATCCGCAGCCGGCCCCATTTTCTCGACCGCGGTATCGTCACGGTGGTCATCGATGCGCCGACGGATCACAAATACGATCTGCGTCATGGGTTTCGCGGCTCGGCGGATCACGCCACCGATATCGGCGCCGTAATCGCAAACTTGCGCAAAAGGTTTGACCTGCCGGTGTGGCTCATCGGTACCAGCCGTGGCACAAACTCGGTCGGAAACGCGGCCATCCGGCTCGGTGGCACGGGCGCGGACGGTATCGTACTGACCGCATCCATGCTGGCGTGGAATGAAAAGGGTGACAATCTGCTGGATTTCGATCTGGACAGGATTTCCGGCCCTGTCCTCATCGCCCATCACCGCGACGATGACTGCTATGTGACGCCCCCCGAAGGGGTCGCCAAGTTGCAGTCGAAATTGACCAATGCGGGACCGGTGAAGGTCGCCTGGTACCGCGGCGGCTACGACGCCGGAAATCCTTGCCACGCGGCGCACTTTCACGGCTTCAACGGCATCGAGGAACAGGTCGTCGAGGATATCGTCACCTGGATGAAAGCCCCCACACCCTAATATGAAGCAGAGCAGAAAACGCAAAAGCCCCGCACGCGACGGGGCTTTTTTCGGGTACCTAATTCGGTACCGCCCGATCCCTGACCGGGCCTAGATTTGTTTACGGGGATATGTCTTCTGTCCTGTCGGATGGCGTCATTTTTCGAGCCTCCTTCAGTCTGGTTTCACCGCGTAAAACGGGTCTAGACCTCCTTCTCCATGGACCTAAAACGCCACGCCGATCCAGGCGGGTTTTCAATTGCGTTTTTCTCACACCCTACCGCCAGACCACCCGTCAAGAACGGTGCGAGCCTCGGCCATGATCGCAGCGACCACGTCGCCGGCCGGCGGGATCGAACCGATAACGCCGGAGCCCTGCCCGGCGGCCAGCACACCATGCTCGATATCACCTTCCATGCGGCCCCGGACAGAGGCCGGCTCGCCCACTTCACGCAGCTGATAGGGGAAGGGTTTGATGTCTTCCTGGTGCGCCGCCCAGTATTCCGTAAACCTGTTGCGGATAATACGCGCCGTCTTGCCGGAGTGGCCGCGCGTGACGATGGTGCCATCCTCGTCGATATCGACGATCTTCTGCTTGTAGTTGAGGTGCCCGCGCGCCTCTTCGGTGGCAATGAAGCGCGTTCCCATCCACACGCCCTGCGCCCCCAACGCCAGCGCCGCCACGAGACCGCGCCCGTCAGAAATCCCGCCCGCCGCCAGAACCGGAATATCGACACTGTCGACCACCTTCGCCACCAGCGGCAGCGTCCCGACGCGGCCGACATGACCGCCGCCCTCATGCCCCGACGCGATAACCGCATCGACACCGGAAGCCTGAACCTTTTTCGCCTGCCGTGACGTGCCGACCAGCGACATGACTTTCATGCCCGCCTCATGCGCACGGGGCACGATCCGGCCCGGATCGCCCAGACCGGAGACGATCACCGAACAACCTTCCTCGAAGGTGACCGCGATATGGTCCTCGACCTCCTGCGTGTAGCCGCTCGCGGTCGCATCACCGCCGCCCACTTCCGCGAACAGGATATCGACGCCGTAGGGCTTGTCCGTCTCGTTCTTGACCAACTGGATCTCACGGCGAAGCTGCTCGGGATCCATGAAGGCCGACCCGATCACGCCGAGCCCGCCGGCGCAGGAGACCGCGGCTGCCAATTTGCCATAGGCAACGGAATACATGCCGGCCTGGCAGACCGGATACCGGATGCCCAGCATCCGACACAGCGGATTGTCTTCCAGAATATCGCTGAGCGGCATCGGGTCTACGCGTTGCCGACCGCGTAGCTCGCCGCGCTGGTGCCCGCCAGCTTGCCGAAGACCGAACCCGCCATCAGGCCGCTGCCGCCCGGATAGTTGCCGTAGAACAGGCCGCCGACCAACTCGCCCGCGGCGAACAGTCCGGGGATGGTGCGCTCGCTGACATCCTGCACCGCGCCCTCGTCATTGATGCGCAGCCCGCCGAATGTGAAGGTGATGCCCGTCGTGGTGATGAAACCGGCATAGGGCGGCTTGTCGATCGGGAGCGCCCAGTTGGTCTTTGGCGGCGTGATGCCCTTGGTGTGCACGCCGTCCAGAACGGCCGGGTTGTAGTCGCCCGGCTGACAGGCCGCATTATACTCCGCGACCGTCTTCGCCAGCTTCTCCGGATCGATCTCCAGTTCCTTGGCCAGCCCTTTGATCGTGTCGGATTCGACCTTGGTCACCTCGTGGATGCGGTACTCGTCGCGCAACATGTCGATGGTCTTCTGATCGAAGATCTGCACGCAGGTACGGTGCGGCTGCGCCATGATCTCGCGGCCGAAGCGGACATAGGTCAGGTTGCGCAAATCCTCGCCCTCATCGACGAAGCGCTCGCCGTTGAGGTTCACCATGATACCAAGCGGATAGGAGTGCTTCTGGAAATTGTCGAGTACAACCCGGTCGCCATAGGGCGGTGCGCTGATGTCCCAGCCGACGGAATGGCAGCCGGACCAGTTGCCGAAGGCCTGGGCGCCGATGTCGAGCGCCATCTGGATGCCCTCGCCCTTGTTGTGCCGCGTGCCGCGGACCCGGCACAGGTCCCAGCCCGGGCCGAGATAGCGGACGCGCATTTCCGGGTTCGCCTCAAACCCGCCACAGGCCAGCACGACCGACCGCGCCGGAATTTCTTCGTAGCCATTCGGTCCCCGCACCTGGACGCCGGTGACGTTGCACTGCTGGTCCTGCAGCAGCTTCGTCGCGCCGGTTTCGTACCGGATCTCGATACCGAGCTGTTCCAGCCGGGCGAGCTCGAACTCGACCAGCCCCTGCCCGCCGCCGACGGCCTCGATATTCACGCCGCCATAGAAGACGTGCTTACCATCGACGACATAGGATTGCCGGCCGAACATCGGGATGAACCGCACGCCGTGGCCGCGCAGCCAGCCCATGGTCGGCCGCGAGTCGTTGATCAGGCGCCAAGCCATTGTCTCGTCGCATTGATGGTGCGTAACCTTCATCAATTGGTCGTAGAAATACTGCTTATCGTGCTTCGGCAGAACGATCTGTTCGCGCTCAGCTTCGGACAGATCGACCAGAATGTCTTCGCAGACATCTTCCAGCCCCTCATGCGCGAAACGGAAACCGCCCGCGGTGAAATAGGAGTTGCCTCCCTTCTCGTCCTCGGAGGCCTTCTCAAGCACCAGTACCTTGGCACCACCCTCATAGGCGGCCAGCGCTGCACAGAGCGCGGCGTTCCCCGCACCGACGACCACGACATCGTATTCCATGATTCACCCTCGCAATTCCTTTACGGCTTCCGGCCTGGTGCCGTCAGCAAAACCCTATCCGGGTGCGAGGATAACGTCGCGCGCAAGGCGGCGCAAAATGCGACCCTATCGGCTAAAAGCCGCGCCCCGCATTTGCCACATAGAGGCCTCTGACAAGACCGAAAATCTTGTCATCACGGCACGCGATCGCTTCAAGATCCTGACGGGTCTGGATATTCCGGTACGCCTCGTACTCGGCACGGGCGTTCGTATCGAGCGAAAGAAAGCCCATCGACCACGTCTGAAACGCCCGATCCTCCAAGGAAAGATCCAGAAGCTCCGTCACCCCTGTTTCCGGTCATCGTGGCGGATATTGCCGAAGAGTTGCCCGATTGCCGATCCCGGCCCCTCGATCAGCTGGACGAAGATCTTGTCCACATAAAGCAGCAAGCCCGTCACGCCAAAGCGGCTGTTGTTGGCGCAGGATTCCTGACGTAAGGCGTGCAACGACGGGTTATCCATCGTGAGCGCCGCGGTGCTCGTGTAAAGAACCTGACGATCGTTCATGACGGCTATAATAAAAAAATCAGAAGTCGCTCGCGCAATAACTTTTCTATTTCACGCGCTTTTCTTCGGATTTTCCTGAGGTTATGCCGCTTTACTAACCTGCTAGTTGAGTGCGTCCCGGGCCTTCGCAAGAATTCCGATATGCGATTCGTGGTCGCCGACCACGCGCA
>CAJWOT010000128.1 GCA_913044215.1 uncultured Rhodospirillaceae bacterium
CCATGGATCTTGGGGTGCAGCGTCTTGACCCGGCCGTCCAGCATTTCCGGGAAGTCGGTATGGTCAGCAACTTCCGTCACCGCCAGGCCGGCATCGCGCAGCGTCTTTGCCGACCCGCCAGTCGACAGCAGGCGGACGCCCTGACCGGCAAGAAATTCTCCAAACGCGACCAGACCGCGCTTGTCCGAAACCGAAATCAGGGCTCGCGTAATTTTGCCTTCGGCCATCTTTCACTCCCTCGAAGAGGATATTGGAACGGGATCAGTCGTCACAGGAAGGGCATCTTCGCTATCGAATTCCGGGACGAGGCGTTGTAGCAGGGACAGTGTGCGCGTCGCGTCGCGCGATTGCGCCGATCGCTCCAATTCGTCGATCGTTCGCGCCATGAGCGCCAAATCCGGCGTGCGCGGCGCTGCCAAGGTCAATCCGTCGCACGCTGTCGGTACCGGTGTTTCCTTTTCGTGCAGCAGCACTTCGTGCCGTTTCTCTCCGGGGCGCGGTCCAATGATCTCGATTGCGACATCCTTGTCCGGTTGCAGCCCGGCAAGCCGGATGATCTGCCGCGCCAGGTCGATGATCTTGACCGGCTCACCCATGTCGAGCACGAAGATCCGGCCTTCGGATTCAGCTTCGGTCAGGCCCAGGGCCGAGGCTTGCAGCACCAGCTCGACGGCCTCATGCACGGTCATGAAATACCGGGTCATCTCCGGATCCGTGACGGTCAGCGGCCCGCCGCGCGCAAGCTGACTTTGGAACAATGGGACCACGGAGCCCCGGGAACCGAGCACGTTGCCGAACCTTACGACGACGAACCGGGTGCTTTCGTTCTCTCGGCCGGACAGGTCGAGGGCCTGGCAATAGCCTTCCGCCAGACGCTTGGTCGCGCCCATGATATTGGCCGGATTGACCGCTTTATCTGTGGAGATATGCACCATCAGGCGCACATCCGCCGCTCGGCAGGCATCGGCTACGTTGCGTGTGCCGACGACATTGGTCAGCACACCTTCGTTGGGATTGCGCTCGACCATTGGCACATGTTTCAGGGCCGCCGCATGGAACACCAGCTCGGGTTTCTCTCGGGCGATGACATCGTCAATCCGCTGCCGATCGCGTACATCGCCCAAATAGGGTCGCTTCTCGAGCGTGGGGTGCTCTCGGGTGATCGCCATGTCGATCTCGTAGAGCAGATATTCCGCGCTGTCGAACAGCACCAATGTTTCGGGACCGATATCGGCGATTTGCCGGACCAGTTCCGAGCCGATCGTGCCACCGGCGCCGGTTATCAGGACCCGGCGGTTCCTGACCAGGGTCTGCATCGCATCGCGGTCCAAGACGGTGCGAGGACGGCCCAGCAAATCTTCCACGGCGACCGGGCGGATCGCCGTCGGGTCGTTCATGCCGTCGCGCAGTTCGGCGAGACGCGGGAGCCGGCCCAGGCTCATGCCGTGCCCGTCGGCGAATGTCAGCAGATCGCGTACCTGCTCGCCGTCGATGTCATCATGGGTCAAAATCAAGCGTTGCGGTGTTGTTTTCAACTGCCGCTCGACAATGTCTTCGATGTCCTCCAGCCGCCCGAGCACGGGGACACCATGGATTTCGCGGCCGACACGACCACCGGTCTCGTCGATGACACCGAGCAGCCGGTACGCGGCGGCCTTGTCACGGCTTTGTTCCCGGATGAACAATTCGGCGGAATCGCCGGCGCCGATAAGAAGCGCAGGCACGCGTGTCGCGCTGCTGGCTTCCAGCACATGTTCCAGGCGCCGGTCCTTGAAAATGCGGTAGAGGAAGCGCGGGCCGCCCAGCAGCACCAGCAGCACGAACCAATTGATCAGCGGCAGCGACCGGGGGAAGTCCTGCAGGCGGGAGGCCAGGAACAGCAGGGGCAGGAAGATCAAGACGACGAGCGTGACCGCCTTGATGATCGCCAGCAAATCGTTCAGCGAGGCGTAGCGCCACACGCCGCGATACATATTGGCCAGCCAGAACACCACGGCGGCGACCGCGGTGAAAAGTACCATCCCTTCAAACAGGAATGAGGCGGCGAAATAGGACAGCTCCCCACCGACGCGCAGGTAAAGCGATAGCGGGAACGATATCGCCGCCATGCAGACATCGTGAAGATAGGCGACGCGTGCGCGGTTCGACTTGAAGGCGGGGATGCTGGCCATGTTCGGGCCTTATTAATCTCCTGGCATATCAGACGCAAGCGCACAGCGGCGCGGTCTTTTCAAGGGGCGCCGGCGGGGTGTTCAGCCGTTCCGCACCGCTGTGGCAACTTAGCGGGAAAGCCAGCCGAGAAAAACGATGACCGTGGCCGCAGCAATCGCCAGGGCGAGCCAAGGCGCGGAGATAGAAAGGACGGCGAGACCGATCAGAACCGCGTTACACAGTGCCACCCCAATGCTGACAACGGCGTGGCTGCGGCCGTTCTGGACGGCACGCTGGTAGAAATGCTCGCGGTGGGCGTGCCAGACTTTCTCGCCGCGCAAACCCCTTCGCGTCAATGTGATCGTGGCGTCGGCCAGATAATAGAGCGGCAGGATCGCCGCCGCGGCCCAGGCGCCGCTGCTCGCTAAATTCAGCAGCAGCCAGCCGAGCAGGAACCCGAGCGGGACGCTGCCGACATCGCCCAAAAACACCTTCGCGGGGTGCCAGTTCCAGCACAGGAAACCGATGGCCCCGGCGGCGATGGTCGCGGCCAGCCGCGGATCGATGCCCGCTGCCGGAGCCTGTAAGGCCACGATCGCGATGCCCGCGCCGATGGCGGCAGCTTCGACACCGGAAATGCCGTCGATGCCATCCATGAAGTTGAACAGATTTATGAACCAGATCCAGATCAACCCCGCCAAAATGAGATCGAGGTATTCCGGAACAATGCCCTGGAAAATAGGTGGTTTTCCGTGCAACCACAGCACCGCCGGCAGAATTGCGACGATCTGCGCGATCAGCCTTATCCCCGGAGACAGGGACTTCAGATCGTCGACCCAGGAGACGCAGGCGAGCAAAATCACCGCGGCGATGATCGTGAAAACCTGCAGCTGGTTTTCCGGTGATGCCAAGACACCCCATGTGAGGACAAGGATGGCGACCACGGCGATACCACCGCCGCGTGGCGTCAATTCGGTGTGGCTGGAGCGTTCGTTGGGGCGGTCGAATATCGCATGACGGCGCAGCAACTTCAGGACCAGGCCGGTGGAGGCGACGGTCGCGAAGAAAACGGTCGCGGTTGCGGCCAGCATACCTATCCGTAGGCGCGGACGGCGTTGGCGGGCAGGTTTACTTCCATCTCACGGCCAAGCAGGCTCAGCAACAGGGTTACGCGTTGCCGGCCGTCGCCGCATTTGAAGATACCGGTCTGATCGGCCAAGGCACCCTGCGTAATTTCGATCACGTCGCCTGTCTCGTAGGGGCAAGGTTCGGTGATCTCAACGAGGCCCTCCGCATTCTCACGGGCGCGGATTGTCTCGACGATTGCGGGCGGGACGGCTGAGGGCCGGTCGCCCATCGTAATCAGATAGCTGACCCCGTACGTGCCGTTGATCGCATGCCAACGATCGGTCGACAGGTCGAGTTCGACGAACAGATATCGGGGAAACAACGGGGTCTTGATGGTATCGATTCGCCGTGCGTGCCGCCGTTCCTTCAAGCGTTGGGGCAGATAAACCGTATAGCCCTGGTTTTCCAGATGACCCATCGCCATGCGTTCCATGCCGGTGCGGGTGTAGACGACATACCAGTGCTTCATGCCGGCACCTCCGAATCTTGACGGGAAATCCGGAGCAGCGGGGGCGCCAGGACCTTGTCCGCCGGCATCTCTTGCGACAAGGCGTCGAAAACCGCTTGCGGCGCGCGCAGGTCGGTCACGATGACCGCGTCAACGTCCGGTAATGTTTCAAGTTCTGAGTGAATCGGCAGACCGGCGACCGATTCAGTACGCGCGTGCGGGTCGATGATGCCAATCAGGCTAACCCCGTGTTCCGCCGCGCATAGCGTTGCAATTTCCGCCAATTCGCCACTCCCTGCCAAAGCGATCCGGGTCCAACCGCGGGCAGCGCAATATTCGAACATGTCGCCACACTGGCCGCGCGCGCGCCGGAAAAAGGTGAACGAGGAAGACAGATATTCCGATGTCAGCCGCGATTTCTCGCTGAAACCCTTTGGCGTCAGGTAGTAGGCGTAGCGGTTCGGCGGGACCTGGCTGATTTTGATTAGACCCTTGCGCACACAGCGTTTCAGATATGCGTTGGCCAAGCCCAGCGCGATGCCCAGGTCGTGCGCCATCGACCGCTGCGTGACGGTGCTGTTCTCTTCCACGGCGTTGAGCAGGCCGAGCGTTATCTCCGCGTCGCCGTCGGTCGTGCTGCCGGTTGTCCTGTCGTTCGCCAAGGCGGCCCCGTCACCGTGTTCACGCTGCGAACATACATTGTTCAGGAAATGAACGTCAAGGTTCAATTGATGAACACCTTAAGAGTCAATCGGTTGGCGGGAATACAGGAAATCCGTGTTTTTTGAGGTATGCGCACGCTATTTGCCGTGAGAGAGGACCGCAGCGCCTGCATCGAACGAGCGGCAATCTTGGTCCTACGTCTTGCCGCCTTCCCGCCGAAGCGCCCATTTGACCGTCGTGCCATCATCGTCTGTGCGGCCTGAAAGGACGACCTGCTGGGTCCGCTTCGCGCCGCCCGTTCCGAAATAGATGCTCTCGGCCAAATCGATCTTGGCGCCGCTGGCCCGCAGCCGCCAGCCGGTGCCACCCGGTAAACGCAGCAGGACAGCCGCACCGTCCTGCACCATTGAGGCCTGAACCGCGGGGTGGAAATGAAAGCGGATCGCGTAAGCCCGGTTCCCTGGTAAACCGATCACAGATTGCCTGCTGCTGCCTTCGACCGGGGCCAGCGTGTCTTCGCCGCGCAACTCGTCTCCTTGCGCCGCCAAATAGAGGCGACGGTGGTGGATGAGGCCGAAGCGCCTCCCATAACCGTTATGGCTGGCCGTGAGCCAGAGATTGCCATCCGCCTCCTGGCGCTCGACGGCCACATGCGGCTGCGGCCCGCCTTCATCGCTGGAATTCGTGTCTTCGATTGCCAGAGTGGAGTGGGCGGCCGTCGCGCGCGCGGCGTTTTGCCATTCTGCACCCGAAGAGACGGCAGCGCCGCAATTGACCACCAGGCGCTCCTTCCCGAAGCTGACCTCCAAGCTCAGAGTGCCGGCATGTGCATGGCTGTCCCAGCCCGTCCGCGGCCGTGCGCCGGTATCGACGAAGGCCAGTAGTTTTCCGGCGGCAAGCCGTTGGAAACCGTTCTTGCTCACCCCGCCTGGCGGGCGCTTTCGAACATTGGCCTGGGCCAATGTCAGATCGATGTCCGATACATCGTTTTCGGCGCTATCGTTAAACAGGCAGAGACCGCCGTCGCCGTGGCGGAAAAAACGGAGCATCGATGCCGCCCGTTCGATCCCATCGGCGAGCGCGGGCGGAATGCTCTGTTGGCCGGCACTGAGCGCGGCTCTGATATCGACCAGGTCGCGCAGCAGCTGAAGCTGTACCGCCGGACTGCGTTCCACATGGGCGCCGTCATCCTCGATCTGCCGCGGCAGTTCGACGTCCAGCAACCGAGTGGCACGTGCCAGCAGCGGCGACTCACCCGGTATGCAAAGTCCGGCATAGAGTAGCCCCTTGATGGCCGCCAGACGGGCGAGACCATCGACCTCGCCGCCGGCGGTCCGGCTAAGGTGCCGGGCCTGCCGCGCCATTTGCGAAAGCAGGGAGGATCGGAGCGGGTCCGGCGCGCTGGAGAAAAAAAGTTCGAAATGCGCGGTCCAGGCGACCAATCGTTGACCCATGATGTCGGCGCGCCATATGCCGGCTGACCAGCGTTGATGGCGTGACAGCCAATCTTCCGTCAGGCGGCGGGCCAGCCGCCGCGCATCGTCGCCGCCGAGCGCCCGTAAATCACGAAGCCATGTGAAGCTGTGCAGCGCATTCAACCACTGATCGTCCGCATCGACTTCGTCCCAGGGCGAGTCGTTCGGGCGTTCAAGTGCCCCGGCAAACCCATAGCTTCCGCCAAGCATCGCTGCGGCGCGATCCGCATTGCCGGGCCAAGGGTCCGGAGGGGAGGCCGACAGGCCTTCGGGCTGTCGGCGCCGCAATGTCGATTCATAGAATGGAGCAGCGAACACCATCCCCAGCAATCGCCGTTGAACGGGCGGCCAGGCGGGATGGTCAGGGGTTGGGTCGGTCATTGCGCGGCGGGCTGGGTCCCGGATCGCAAGGTGTCGATATTGTCCGCGTAGGCTGCGGGGCCGCCGGTAAAAGTGGCCGTGCCGGCGACAAGCAGGTCGGCGCCCGCCGCGATCGCCTGAGGGGCCGTTTGCACGTTGATGCCGCCATCCACTTCAAGATCGATGGGCCGGCCCGAGGCGTCGATCCGGGAGCGCAGCTCGCGAATCTTATCGAGCTGCGCAGCGATGAATTTCTGACCGCCGAAACCGGGATTGACGCTCATGACGAGCACCAGATCGATATCTTCCAGCAGGTGTTCGACCGCCGCGACGGGCGTTGCCGGGTTCAGCGCGAGACCGGCCTTTTTGCCGAGACTCTTGATGAGCTGGATAGTGCGGTGCGTATGCGCGCCGGCTTCGGGATGCACGGTCAGAATATCGGCGCCCGCTGTTGCGAAGGCTTCGATATAGGGATCGACCGGGGACACCATGAGGTGCACGTCGAACGGTTTCTCGCTATGCGGCCGCAGCGCCTTCACCACGTCCGGACCGATCGTGATATTCGGCACGAAATGCCCGTCCATGACGTCGATATGGATGTAGTCGGCACCCGCTTGATCGATCGCACGGACCTCTTCACCCAAACTGGCGAAGTCTGCCGACAGGATCGACGGGGCGATACGCGTAGGCTGTTGCATGAACTCTAACTAGTGTTTTCGCAAAACCCGCGCAAGGCGCAATCGGATGAAATTCAGGTTCGCCGCAATCGGGCGACGAAGAACCCGTCGAGACCGCCGCGATCCGCCCAAAGACTGGGCAAAGTGCGCAGCGTGCCCTCCGGCGTGATCGCCGCCTCTAGGCCGGGCACCTCCTCCGGCCGGACCGGAACGATTTCGAAGGGCGCGCCCTCTTCCCGTAGTGCAGCGATTCGCTCCGGACCTTCCTCGGGTTGCAGCGAACAGGTGGCGTAAACGAGCAGTCCGCCTGGCCGCAGCAGGGTTGCCGCATGGGAAAGGAGCGCGGCCTGCAGTTTGGCAAGGCGCGTGACATCATCCGCTGTACGCTGCCGGGCGATATCGGGTCTGCGGCGTATGGTGCCGGTTGCGGTGCACGGCGCGTCCAACAAGACGGCATCCGCCGTTTGTGGCGGCGACCACTGTGTTGCATCGGCGGTGACGAGCTGCGCGTTCAATCCCAGACGGCTCAAGTTTTCGTCCACGCGCTGCAACCGACTTTCGTCGCTATCGACGGCCTGGACTTTGGCACCGGCTTCGGCGAGTTGCGCTGTCTTTCCACCGGGCGCGGCGCACAGATCGAAGACGGTCTGGTCCGACACATCGCCGAGTAACCGCGCCGGTATCGCCGCTGCGGCATCCTGCACCCACCAGGCGCCTTCCGCGAAGCCAGGCAGGCCGCGGATGTCACCACCGGCGGTGCGGCGCAGGCTGCCCGTCGGCAGAAGCTCGGCTTCCAACGGCTCGGCCCAGGTTTCAGGATCGGTTTTGACCGTGATGTCCAAAGGCGGTTCGATCAGGTGGGCCTCAGCGATGGCGGCCGCTTGGTCGGGCCCGTAGGCCCGAACCCAACTGTCCCATAGCCAATCCGGCGTGTTGCGGCGTCCGGGATCTGTCTCTGGCGTCGTCCCCTCGCGGGTCAGCCGTCGCAGCACGGCGTTTACCAGCTTCTTATAGGGCCCGTTCTTCGTTGCCGCCGCGGTGTCCACCATGGTCGAGACGGCGGCATGCGCCGGGGTTTCCAGAAAGACGAGCTGGGCCGCCCCGAGGCGCAGCAAGTTTTGGATAGGGGCTGCCTTGCCGCGCAGCGGTTTGCGCAGCAGCGGTGCGATCATCGCGTCCAGTTCGCCGGTGCGGCGCAGTACGGTCAGCGCGAGCAGGCGGGCGAGCGCCCGGTCGCGCGGTTCGAGAGCTGCTAAATCGTTTTGCGCGGCCAAAGCCTCGTCGAAGCGGCGGCGTTTTTGAAAGACCGCGGTCAGCAGCTCGAAGGCTGCGATTCTGGGATCGTTGCGTTTCACGTGACGAGTCCTAACGGCGCGGACCCGTCAGATAAAGACCGGATTCAGGTCCAGGGGCCTGTGGCGCCCGCCAGCTCGCGCAGGCGACGGATGCGGTTGGCCGTATTGGGGTGGGTGGAGAACAGTTTGTCCGCAGCGTGTGCGTGCAGCGGATTGACGATGAACATGTGGGCCGTCGCCGGGTTGCGTTCCGCCGCGCCGTTATCCAAGACTGCGGCGCCTTGCTCCAACTTGCTCAGCGCCGAGGCCAGCCACAGCGGCCGTCCGCAGATCTCCGCGCCAATCCGGTCGGCTTCGTATTCGCGCGCCCGGCTGATCGCCATCTGCACGATCATCGCGCCCACCGGCGCCAGTATGGCGACCAGCAGCACGCCGATGAATCCCATGGGATTGTCCCGATTGCCGCCAAAGAACATCGCGAAATTGGCCAGCATCGAGAGCGCGCCTGCGATGGTCGCCGTGATGGTCATGATCAAGGTGTCGCGGTTCTTCACATGCGCCAACTCGTGCGCCATCACGCCGGCGATCTCTTCCTGGTTGAGATTGCGCAGCAACCCGGTCGTGGCCGCGACCGAGGCGTTCTCCGGGTTGCGGCCGGTCGCAAACGCGTTCGGTTGGTCGTTCTCCATGATGAAGACCTTTGGCATCGGCAGTTCGGCGCGCCTCGCCAGCTGCTCCACCAGGCGGTAGAGCTGCGGCGCAGACCGTTCGTCGACCTGCTGCGCGCCATACATGCGCAGCACCATCTTGTCGGAATTCCAGTAGGCGAACAGGTTCATGCCGCAAGCGACAACAAGCGCGAGTAGCATCCCGCCTTCACCGCCGAGCATGAAGCCCGCGGCGAGGAAAAGACCGGTCATTCCGGCCAGCAGTAATGCGGTGCGCGCGTAGTTCATCTTGGTGATACCTCCTTTGCCGCATATATTGAGTTGCGTAGGGGTTGCTTCAAGATGCGCGCCGAAGGAGCGGTAAGACGATGAGCAGCATGTTCGAAAAGTTCAAGCAGAAGGCGCTAAAGCCGCGAAACGCGGACGATGCGGCGAAGCTCCCCGTCAATCCGGCGGAAAAAGTCGATGCCAAACGGTTGGCGGAGATGAAGTCGGAAGCCGCCGGCGAGGCCGCCCGCAAGGCGGCGGAAGAGCGTGGCGAAGGTACCGGCGAAATCGGCGGCCCCAAAGGACTGGAGCCGACCCGCTACGGCGACTGGGAAAAATCCGGCCGCTGCGTCGATTTTTAGTTTTTAGCCCCCTCCCTGGGAGACCGCTACGAAACGGGTAGCGGGGATAACCGCGCGGGATATTGCATCGCGCTCGAACTTTAGAAAGAAAGGCGCCTAGAACTACGTCCGCCCTGCTTTTTCTCCGGTCCCGATTTCTTTCGTATCGAGCGCGTCCGCCAGACGGTTTTTCGCGCTTCCCGGCCGCAACGCCTGTTGTTGCGAGTCATGCGGCGACCATCCATGCAGATAGATGACCTCAAAGGTGGCCGGGATGCGGCCATCACTGTCTGCGTGGCGCTCCTGGTACAGGGCGGCGGCGTGCATGAACAGGTCGCGCCGCGTGAAGTGTTTCGCGCGAACGAACGCTGCCCCGGTTTCACCCATACCGCGCAGATCGCGCATCAACCGAAAGGCGTTTTCATAGGTCACCGTGATCACGTCGCTATCGGTTACCGGCAGGCTGAAGCCGGCGCGCTGCAATAACGCGCCGGCATCGCGCACTTGCGCGAAGGGAGACAGGCGCGGACTGACCCCGCCGCGCAAATCGAGTTCGGCTTGCATCAGGCAGTCGCGCAGTTCGTGCAACGTGTCACCACCCAGGATCGCGCCGAGGAAAAGCCCGTCCGGTTTGAGGCAGCGGTTGGCCTGGACCAGCGCGCCGGGCAGGTCATTGACCCAATGCAGCGACAGGTTCGAAAGCACCAGATCGAAACGCGGGGCGTCGAAAGGCAGACTCTCCTCGTCGGCAACAACGGCCAGGCCGTCCGCACGGCGCATCATGCGCTCCGAGAGGTCGCATTGGACCAACGTCTCGATTTGGCCGCGGCCGGCGAGAATCCGTTTCAGGACACCTGTGTGAGCGCCGAGTTCCAGTGCCATCGGAAACGCCCGGGTGATATCCAGCAGGCGGTCGGCCAGCCGGTCGGCGACTTCACGGAACAGGAAATCGAAATCGTCGAAGCCTGGCGCCGCGCGGTCACGGCGTGCGCGGACCAGCCGCCGGTCGAATACGGTCATCTCATCGGTCATCGTGCCGCACTATGGGTCGCATCTCATCGGTGGGCAATCCCAAGCCGGTTGAGGGGCGCGGGCGGCTTGCATAAAGTTGACGGATAACCGAACAGGGAGATTGTCATGTCGACAGCCGAAGCGATCGACGCCAAAGCCTTACGGGCCGCATTCGACGATGGCGGCGAGCTCGCCGTTATCGATGTCCGGGAGGAAGGTGTCTTCGGCCAGCGCCATATCCTGCGCTGCAACAATATTCCGCTCAGCATCCTTGAGCTATCGATCCGCGATCAAGTGCCGCGGCTTGGAACACGGATTGTCCTGGTCGATGCGGCGGAGGGGCTGGCGCAACGCGCCGCCGCCACCCTTTCCGCGATGGGGTATAACGATCTTTCTATTCTGACCGGCGGGATTGACGGCTGGGATGCCGCCGGGTTTGAGCTGTTCAGCGGTATGAATGTGCCGTCCAAGGTGTTCGGCGAATATGTCGAGCATCATTGTGGGACCCCAAATATTTCCGCCGAAGAATTGAAGGGCAAGATCGATTCCGGGGAAAACCTGGTGATACTCGATAGCCGGCCGATGGACGAATACCACCGGATGAATATTCCGGGCGGCATCGACTCCCCCGGCGCGGAATTGGCCTATCATGTCCGCGACCTGGCGCCCGATCCGGACACGCTGGTGGTGGTCAATTGTGCGGGCCGAACACGTTCGATCATTGGCGCCCAATCGCTGATCAATGCGGGCACGCCGAACAAGGTCATGGCCCTGACGAACGGCACGATGGGCTGGCACCTCGCCGGTTTCGAGCTGGAGCATGGTGCGTCGCGAAAATACGATTCGGTTTCGGACAGTGCGCTTGATTGGTCGCAGGCCGCCGCCGCGCAGGTGGCGGAGAAATATGGCGTCAAGAAGATCGATGTGGCGACCCTGACCGCGTGGCAAGGCGAAACCGACGATCGCACCTTGTATCTGTTCGATGTCCGCTCGCCAGAGGAATATGAGGCGGGCCATGTCGCGGGGGCGCGGCACGCGGCCGGCGGACAACTGGTCCAGGCGACCGACAAATATGTTGCAACCAACCATGCCCGTGTCGTGTTGATCGATGATACGGGGGTCCGCGCGACGATGACGGCGCACTGGTTGATTCAGATGGGCTGGACGGATGTCCATGTATTGGATGGCGGTCTTGAAAGCCTGCCTCTCGTCACCGGTGCCGAGACGTCCGACGTTCCAGAAGTCGATGCCGCTTCGGTGGCGACCGTAGGACCGGCGGCGCTGCCGGACGGGGCGGTCGTTATCGATGTCGCGGACAGTCTGGCGTATCGGGATGGGCATATCGCAGGAGCTTGGTGGGCGATCCGTGCGCGGTTCGAGGACGCGTTGACGCGGTTACCGGCAGCAGAAGCCTATGTGGTGACCAGCGATGATGGCCGGTTGGCCCGGTTGGCGGCACAAGATCTGGCGGCGCTTACCGATGCGGCGGTTTACGCCTTGGAAGGGGGGACCGCCGCATGGCGGGCGGCCGGGAAGGCAATCGAAGAGGGCTATACGAACCTGGCTGCGGATCGCGAAGACATCTTCTACAAGCCGTACGACCGCGAGGGCACGGTGGAGGACGCGATGAACCAGTATCTCGACTGGGAGATTGAACTGATCAATCAAATCAAGCGCGACGGGACCCTCATCTTTCCGGAATTCGCGCCGTAAATACGATGCGTTCAGCCGCCTC
>CAJWOT010000129.1 GCA_913044215.1 uncultured Rhodospirillaceae bacterium
GCAACGGCGAAGCTGTTCGTTGCAGAAGGCGCAAAGGTGGTCCTCACGGACATTCTGGAAGACGAGGGCACGGTGTTGGCGTCGGAGCTTGGCAGCGATGCAAGATTTCAAAAACTGGACGTAACCAGCGAAGCGGATTGGGACGCGCTTATCGCGGAGACCCTTTCAGCCTTTGGCCGGATCGACGTGCTGGTCAACAATGCCGGTGTCAGCGGCAGCCATCCGGACGTGCTGAACACCGACACCTGGGACGAACAAATGAACGTCAACGGGCGCGGTGTCTTCCTCGGCATGCGCGCCGTGATCCCCAAGATGCAGGAAGGCGGCGGCGGATCGATCGTCAATATTTCTTCGATCTCCGGTCTGACCGGACAGAAGTTCGTGCATATGGGATACAACGCCGCGAAGGGTGCGGTACGGCTGGCGACCAAAGCGGCGGCTGTGCAGTTCGCACGCGATGGCATCCGGGTGAACTCGGTCCATCCCGGCCTGATGCCGGCGATGCGCACCTCGATGATGAGCTCCGATCCGGAAGTGCGCCGCAAGATGACCAACGCCGTGCCCATGGGCCGCGAAGGGCGGGTCGAGGAAGTTGCGCACGCCAACCTGTTCCTGGCGAGCAACGACGCCTCCTACATCACGGGGATCGAGGTGCCTGTCGATGGCGGGTTCGTCGCGCAGTAACCGCCAGCTACCGCCGTGCCACCTGCACGGTTAGAAACGAAAACGTTTCGGTGATCACGCGCTTGAATCCGTGCCGCAGTTCGGCATCCAAGCTGAGGCTGTCCCCCGCCTTGAGCGTGAACGCATGCTCGCCGTAGCCGTAGACCGCCTCGCCCTCCAGCGCGTAGACGAACACGACGCCATGACCGACATAGACCGGCGGCCGCGCCGTCTGGCGTACCAGGGTGACGCGCCGTGCCTCGAACTGAATGTCGCGCCGCGTGTGGAAGGCGAGGTTGATGAATTCGTGGCTGTGATTGTCGACCATGCGGGTCGAATAAAGCCCTTCTCCGTAGCGGACATGGGTGAAGTCCACATGGTTGGACGAGGTTTCGCGGAAGAAACTGACCAAGGGCACGTCGAGGGTGCGGCTCAACGCGTTCAACGTCGATATCGAGGGCGAGGCCTGGCCGTTTTCGATGCGGCTGATCATTGCCGCCGACACACCGGACTCCGCGGCGAGCTGGCGAGCTGTAAGGCCCCGGTTTTCGCGCAGATCGCGCACCGCCGACCCGATCGCCAGATCGATCGACGCGATGTCTTCGGATGCGGCGCGGTCGCTCATCTGTAGGAAAAGGCGCGCTTGAAGCGCCAGATCAGATAGTCGCCGCAGCTGATCGGTCCTTCGCCGGGGATATGGTCTTGGCCGAAAACGTCGCGCGCATCGATCATCGTTTCCGGGTTCGGGTCGAAGGCCAGCACGAGGGACAACCGGTCCTGACCCGAACGGTTGACCACGCGGTGCGGTGTCGACCGGTAGGCGCCGTCGGTCCAGCGCGACAGCAAATCGCCAACATTGACCAGCAAGGTGCCGTCGATCGGCGGTGCGTGAATCCAGTCCCCATCGAGATCCTGCACGTGCAGCCCGCCCACGGAATCCTGACACAGCACGGTCAACACGCCGAAATCCGTATGCGGCCCGACGCCGAACTGATCCGCGCCCAGGGCCACATCCTGCTGCGGGTAGTAGACGTAGGACGCGCGGCTGAGCGGGGCGGCGGCGGTGCGCAGAAAAAACGCCTCGTTGAGGCCGAGGCCCCGCGCGAAGCCGCGCATCAGATCGTGCGCGACCCGGTGCGCAGCATCGAAATAGTGCATCGAGACGGCGCGAAGATCGGGAGAAAATGCCGGCCAGCGATTGCGGCCGCGCAAGGGATGGTCATCCACCATGGTTCCAGACGCATCCTCCAAGCCCCAGATGAAGCTCTCTTTCAGATCGGCCTGGGCATCGTCCTGCATCTTGGCGCCGCCCTGCCCCAGCCAGCCGCGATGGTTTTCCGAGACGGTGACCGTCGCCTTGTCGGCCTCGGATGCATGAAAGAAGCCGAAGGCAGCCGCCCGTGCCGCATCGATCAGATCCGCGCCGATACCGTGCCCGGCAATGTAGATGAAGCCCATATCTCGGCTGGCGGCGTGCAGCGCCCGCGCCACGGTCGCCGGGTCGCTGCCGTCGCGCAACGGCGTGATGTCCACGACCGGAATCCGCCCGGCATCGACATGCTTCGCTTGCGCGTAGGCCATCTTCACTCGTCCTTTGCGTAATAGCCGACGATGTCGCCGTCCGTCGTCACCCCCAAACCGTTGAGGCAGCGATTGACATAGTTGAAATAGCCGATGATCTGGTTCGCCTCGAGGATCTGGCCGTCATCGAGCCCCGCTTCGCGCAGCGCGATCACGTCCGCTTCGACCATGGCGCCGGGGCGGCGCGTCAGCTTTTCGGCATAGCGCAGCAGCGCGAGTTCCGCGCCGTCGAACACGGTCTCCGGCGTGCGGGTCTGCAATGCCTTTTCGATCGCGTCGGCCCGCGCGTCATCGCCGATCAGGTGGCGCGCATTGGCCCAATGGTTGGCCAGCGAATAAGGGCAGTCGTTCAGGATCGAAACGTAGGAGCTGATCGTCTCCTGCAGCCATTCCGGAAGGGTGTTCGCATCGTCATGCAGCGCGGCGCGGTACAGCACCACATGGCCGCGCATCGTGTTTGGCCGCAGCGAATGAACCCGCATGACGTTGTCGACGGTGCCATGCGGCGTGCGCGCCAGTTTCAAGGTGTCGAGCAACGCGTCGTCCGCCTCTTCATCCAATATCATCTTAATCCAGGCACTCACATCAAGCTCCTTCTTACGCACGTTCGTCGGCCTGCATGCGCCGCTCCAGCCAGCGCACGCCGGCGGACACGACCAGGATCAGAACGAGATATTCCAGGACGAGGATGGTGTAGACCTCCAGCGGGCGGTATTCGGTCACCACCAATTCGTTGGCTTTACGGGTCAGTTCCTGCATGCCGATGACCGAAACGAGCGACGACATTTTCAGCATGTAGACGAGCTGATTACCGAGCGCGGGCAGCACGCGCCGGATCGCCTGCGGCAGAATGACGAAGCGCATCGTATCGGTGTAGTTCAGGGAGATCGAATGGGCCGCCTCATACTGGCCTTTGGCGACGGACTGGATACCGGCGCGGAAAATTTCCGCCTCGAAGGCGCTGTCCGACAGGGCAAGCGCAATGACGCCAGCCCAAAAGACGCTGATCGACAGGCCGGCCAGTTGCGGCATGCCGTAATAGACCCAAAGGATCAGCACCAGGATCGGCACGGCGCGCACCAGCTCTACATAGACCCGGTTGATGCTGCGCATATAGGGATTGCGCGCGAGGCCCGGCAGGGCGATGACCAGCCCGACGACAATGGAAATCGCGATCGCGGTGACCGACAGCAGGATCGTGTAATAAAGACCGCTCAGCAGGAATTTCAGATTGGTGGCACCCGACTCGGTCATCGGGTTGACGACGTACCAGCCCCACTCGCCGGAACAGCCGGTGAGCATCAACGCCAATGCTAAGATCGCAACCCGCATCCCCGCCTCCTAGTGATGCAAGATCTTGTCGAGGAAGTCGCGGCAACGCTGACTTTCCGGGTTTGTGAAGAAGGTCTCCGGATCGCCGGTCTCGACGATCTCGCCCTGGTCCATGAACACCATCTTGTCCGCGACCTTGCGCGCGAAGCCGGTTTCGTGCGTCACGCAGATCATCGTCATGCCGCTCGTTGCCAGCTCCGTCATGACATCCAGCACCTCGTTGATCATTTCCGGATCGAGCGCCGAGGTCGGCTCGTCGAACAGCATGATGCTCGGCTCCATGCAAAGCGAACGGGCGATCGCGACACGCTGCTGCTGGCCGCCCGACAGTTTGGACGGGTATTTGTCCGCCTGCTCCGGGATGCGCACCCGCTCCAGATAGCGCATCGCCAGCGCGTCGGCATCCTCCTTTGCCATGCCGCGGGCGCGGATCGGCCCCAATGTCAGATTCTCCAGCACGGTCAGGTGGGGAAACAAGTTGAACTGCTGGAAGACCATGCCGACCTTGACCTTGATCGCCTTCAGACTGTCCGCGCTGTGATCAAGCGTGATGCCGTCGACGGTGATCGTGCCCGCTTCATGCCGCTCCAGCCCGTTAATACAGCGGATCAAGGTCGACTTGCCGGAGCCCGAGGGGCCGCAAACCACCACCCGTTCGCCGGACGCCACATCGAGCGAGACTCCCTTCAGCGCTTCGAAATCACCGAAGCGCTTGGAAACGCTTTCAATTTGAATGACGATTTCCGTTCCGCTGAGCGGCATGATGTCTCCGGTGATGCGCCTTAACCAAGCAGAATCATCCCCATTTGTTGCGCTCAATGCAATAAGTACAATTTGTTGCAATGCAATCAGCGCAACGCGATAATTCCGCCAACGAATTCACAGGGAGGCAACAATGAAACCATTCAAAGGGGTGGCGGCCCTCGGCGCGGCCGCGATCATGACCATCGCCATGGCCGGGCCGGCGCTCGCGCAATCGGCCCTTCAGGACATTCTCAATGGCGGGGTTCTGAAGGTCGGGACGACCGGCGACTGGAACCCGATGACGATGAAGAATCCGGCCACCAACTCCTATACGGGCTACGATATCGACGTCATGACCGAACTGGCGAAGGATCTGGGCGTCAAAGTCGAATTCGTCCCCACAGACTGGAAGACCCTGGTCAGCGGTGTGACCTCCAGCAAGTATCACATGACCGGTTCGGCTTCCGTATCGCCGGCCCGCGCCAAAGCAACCGGCTATTCCGTCAGCTACTTCTCGCTGGCGACCGTGCCGCTGACGCTCAAGAAGAACGCGGACCGTTTCAAGGATTGGGGCGATCTCGACAAGGCCGGCGTGACCGTGGCGGCGACACTCGGCACGACACAGGAGAAACAGGTAAAACAGTTCTTTCCGAACGCCAAACACAAAATCGTCGAGGCCCCGGCGCGCGACTTCCAGGAAGTACTGGCCGGCCGCGCGGACGCGCACATCACGTCGAACGTGGAAGCCTACAAGCTGGTCGAAAAGTATCCGCAGATGATGGTCGTCCCGGTCTCTCAGCCGAAAGCGCGGACGCCAATCGCGATGCTGCTGCCGCAGGCCGACCAGGTTTGGATCAACTACATCAACACCTGGATCGCGCTGAAGACCGAACGCGGTTTCTTCGCCGCCCTCGGCCGGAAATGGAAACTGCAGAACTGACCCGATCCAAATCGACGCGGAAAAGGGGCGCAGCGGCGCCCCTTTTCTTTAGCACCCGTTAGTACTCGTCGAACATACGCTGCAGCTCGGCCGAATCCCGGGTCACGGTCAGACCGAGCATCAGCAGGACACGCGCCTTCTGCGGCGTGAGGTTGTCGGCCAATACCGCGCCAGGCGCACGCTTAGACGGCACGTCGCCGACCCGGCCGCTGCCGGCCCTTGTGCTCTGGACGATGGCAACACCCGCATCGGCCGCGCGGCACAAGGCTTCATGTTCCGCCGGTGTCGTATAGCCCGGCGCCATCGCGGTCACGACGATACCCTTGGTACCCGCCGCGACCAGCGCGTCGATCACCGTACCGTCGGAACCCGCATAGGTTAGGCTGATATCGACCCGCGGCAGAGCTGTCGCACCGCGCACGTCAAACTCCGTGTCCGGCGCGCGGCGACGTTCCGGCATGCGGTAATAGGCGATCTTGTCGAAATCCGCATGGCCAAGCAGGCCGAAATCCCGGCTTTTGAAGGTCTGGAGGCGCAGGGTCGAGGTCTTGGTGACGTCGCGCGCAAAATGAATCTCGTCATTCAACAGCGCCAGCACGCCACGCCCCCGCGACGCGGGGTCCTTGGCAGTGCGGATCGCATTCACCAGGTTCATCCCTGCATCGGTGCTGAGACCGGTCGCCGGCCGCTGTGCTCCGACCAGCACAACCGGAATATTGACCTTGAGGGTCAAATTCAAAAAATAGGCCGTTTCTTCCAGGGTCGCGGTGCCGTGGGTGACGACGACGCCCGCCAGGTCCGGATCGTTGTTCGCCAATTCATGAATCTTGGCAGCGATCTCCAACCATTCCGCCGGCCCGATCGCCGTGCTCGGCATGGCGCGCAGGCGCACAGGAACGACATCAGCCTGGTCCAGCGTCTCGGGAAATGTGTTCAGCAGTTCGTCGACCTCATAAATTTTGCCGACGTCGACATAGCGAACGATGTCGAGACCGTCCCGGCCCACCGACGAGATTGTCCCGCCTGTCCCGATCACCGCGACGCGGGGTTGCTGTTCGCTCATGGCGTTGTCTCCGATGCCGGCTGAAATTTCGGCAACGTGACCTCGTCTGTCACGTCGGCGAAACACACCGTGACGGCCATGCCGATGGTCACGCTTTCCGGGTCGCATCCGACGATATTGGTCATCATGCGCGGCCCCTCTTCCAGTTCGACAATCGCCAACACGAAGGGCAAATCGTCGGCGAAGCCGGGATGCGGGGCACGGTGGTTGACCGAAAAGCTGTAGACCGTGCCCTTACCCGACGCTTCCTGCCATTTCAGGTCGCTCGACAGACAATGGCTGCAGACGCCGCGCGGATAGAACTGATAATTGCCGCATGAATTGCATTGCTGGATAACGAAGTGATGGTCCCGCGCGGCGGCCCAGTATTCCGCTGTATCCTGATAGGGGCGCGGCAGTGGAGGCAGTGCCATGATTAGTCCCTCCCCAAAATGATTGTGCCGGTGGAAGACAGAACACCACCGGTACCATTGCACAGCGCGATTTTCGCGTCCGGTACCTGGCGTGGGCCGCTATCGCCGCGCACCTGCCGTACCCCTTCAATGACGGTGAAAATGCCGAACATACCGGGATGGGTGTAGCTGAGAGCGCCGCCTTGCGTATTCATGGGAAAATCGCCGCCGGGTGCGGTGCGCTGGTTCTCGACGAATGCACCGCCTTCGCCCTTTCCACAGAAGCCAAGGCTTTCCAGTGTCAGCAGTACAGTAATAGTGAAACTGTCATAGATCTCCGCCACATCGATATCGCTGTGAGTCAGACCGGCCCGCTCGAAAGCCAGCTTACCGGATATCGCCGCTGCCGTCTGAGTTAAATCCGGCATCTGGCTGATCATACGGTGAGTGTGCGCCTCGCCAGTGCCCAGTACGCGTACGGGTTTGGATTTCAAATCGCGCGCGCGCTCCAACGAGGTAAGAACCACCGCGCCGCCCGCATCAGTGACGAGACAGCAATCCAGCAGATGAAGCGGGGAGGCGATCAGACGGCTGTCAAGGACGTCGTCGATCGTGATGCGGTCGCGCATACGGGCCTTCGGATTCATCGACGCCCAGTGCCGCGTCGCGACCGCTATCTCTGCAAGTTGCTCGCTGGTTGTGCCGTACTCGTGCATATGCCGCTGGGCGGCAAGCGCATAGCTGCCGACGGTCGATACGCCGTACGGCTCCTCGAACTGGGTCGGGCCGAACACGTCGGTCACGGCGGATACCGGGCCGCCCTTGCCGCCGCGATCTGAGATGTTGGTGCTGCCGTGGCAGATCAGCGCGACCTCGCACAGGCCGGTGGCGATCGCCATAGCGGCGTGTTCCACATAGGCAACGAAGGACGAGCCGCCGATTGAGGTCGAATCCGTAAAGCGCGGCGTGATACCCATATATTCGGCCATCAGCATAGTCGAGAATTGGCCGCCCTCGGTGATGATCGTGGTCAGCAGCCCATCGACGTCCTTGACGGTCAGCCCGGCCTCATCAAGTGCCGCGCGGCTCGCTTCCGCAGACAGTTGGAATTTCGATTTGTCCGGCACGCGGCCCAAATCTGATTCGGCAACGCCGACAATGGCGACGTCGCGCAACGCGTTTGCCAAGGCCCTCTCCCTTCAATGCAGCGCTTTGGAAGATGCTAGCCTTTAACACCCGGACTTAGAATAGGGGCAACGGCAATTGTCTCACTCGAACGGCGAGACCACGCCTTTCGACCCGGTGATCAGGCCGTAATGCTCAGGCTCGCGATTGCCCGCGAAGTCCCAGCGCTTGGTCTGCAGCATCGTACAGAGATCAAGGTCGCAGGCCGCGACAATCAACTCGTCGCTGAGAGTCTGGCATTGCGTCACGATCTCACCGGTTGGCGCCACGATGACGCTTTCGCCGATCAAGTCGCAGCCCTCCTCCTCGCCGGCCTTGGCGACGGCGACGACCCAGGAGCCGTTCTGATAGGCGCCAGCCTGGAGGACAAGATGATTGTGGAAATCGGCCATCCGGTTGAGGTCCGGTGCTGGGGCGAAATAGCGCGGTGTGTTGTAGCCGAGCATGATCAGCTCAACGCCTTGCATGCCCATCACCCGGTAGGTCTCCGGCCAACGGCGGTCGTTGCAGATGCACATGCCGACCACCCCGTCGAACGCCTGGAACACGGGAAAGCCCAGATTACCCGGCTCGAAATAACGCTTTTCCAGATGCTGGAACGGGCGCTCCGGCTCGTTCTCCGCATGACCCGGCAGATGTACCTTGCGGTATTTGCCCACCAGATTGCCGGCTTCGTCGACCAGGATCGCGGTGTTGAAGTGCCGCGTCCGGCCGTCCTCGACGCACAGTTCCGCATAACCCAGATAGAAGCCGATACCAAGCCGCCGCGCCTCATCGAACAGCGGTTGGGTCGCATTGTTCGGCATGCTGCTCTCGAACCAGGTGTCGACTTCCGCCTGGTGTTCCATGAAGTAGCGCGGGAAGAAGGTGGTCAGCGCAAGCTCGGGAAAGACGACGAGCTTGCAGTCGCGCGCCGCGGCTTGGCGCAACAGCGCGAGCAGGCGTTCGACGACGGCAGCTCGGCCCTCGTCCTTGGCGATGGGGCCGAGCTGCGCGGCGCCGATGGTGAGTGTCCGTGCCATAAGGTCCTACTTATCGATTGGTTTGATCATGCGGCCGAGATTCTTGCCGCCGAAGACGTGCATGTGAAGATGCGGGACTTCCTGGTGCCCATCCCGGCCGATGTTCGACAGTACGCGGTAGCCGTTCTCGACGATGCCCTCCATGCGTGCGACCGCGCCAACGGCGCGCATGAAGTCGGCCTGCTCCGCATCTGAGGCATTGGCCGAGAAGTCGTCCATTGAGACGTATTTGCCTTTCGGAATGACCAGGACATGCACCGGCGTCTGCGGATTGATGTCGCGAAAGGCTAGCGAATGCTCGGTTTCGTGAACCTTGTCGCAGGGAATCTCGCCGCGCAGAATTTTGGCAAAGATATTGTCGTCGTCATAAGCCATCGTCAGGTCACTCTTTTGTTCGCGATGCTTTCTCGGTCAGGCCGGATACGCCTTCGCGCGCCGCCAACGCATCCCAGACCCGTTCCGGGTCGAGACCGCGCGCCGCCCACAGCACCAGCAGATGATAGAGCAGGTCGGCGGATTCCGATGCCAGCGCATCCGTATCTTCGTCCAGCGCCGCAATCACCGTTTCGACCGCTTCTTCGCCGACTTTCTGGGCAGCCTTCGGCGGACCCTTGGCGAGCAGCCATGCGGTATAGGAGGCATCGGGATCGCCGCCGCGCCGGCTGTCGATCACAGCGAACAGACGGTCGAGGACGCGGGCATCGATTGAGGTTTCAGCCATAGCGGTTTCGTTAGCAGATTTGCGCGCGCCTGTCAGGGGCGCATCGGCACACCGGCCGCCGCCATATGCGCCTTGGCCTCCTGGATCGAGTACTCTCCAAAATGGAAGATCGTCGCGGCCAGCACCGCCGTCGCGTGACCGTCGCGCACCCCTTCAACCAAGTGATCCAGATTGCCAACTCCGCCGCTGGCGATGACCGGCACGGGAATAGCGTCGGCGATGGCGCGGGTCAGCGCGATGTCGAAACCAATGCCGGTACCGTCCCGATCCATGGAGGTGAGCAGGATCTCGCCGGCTCCGTTGCCGACCATCTTCTTCGCCCATTCTATGGCGTCGATGCCGGTTGGCTTCCGGCCGCCATGGGTGAAAATCTCCCAACGGCCCTCACCGACGCTTTTCGCGTCAATGGCAACGACGATGCATTGCGCGCCGAACCGTTCCGACGCCTCGGCGACGAATTCCGGCCGGTGCACCGCGGCGGTATTGATCGAAACCTTGTCGGCCCCGGCCAACAAAAGCTTGCGAATGTCATCGGTGGTGCGCACGCCGCCGCCGACCGTTAGCGGCATGAAGCATTGCTCTGCGGTACCGGACACCACCTCGAAGATCGTGTCGCGGTTCTCATGGCTGGCCGTGATGTCGAGGAAGCAAAGCTCGTCCGCGCCTGCGGCATCGTAAACGCGCGCCTGCTCCACCGGGTCCCCTGCATCGCGCAAATCGACGAAATTGACGCCCTTGACGACACGGCCGTCCTTGACGTCCAGGCAAGGGATGATGCGCGCTTTCAGCATGGGTTCAAGCCGCCTTCAATTCGGCCAGGGCCGCGCCGATATCGAGCCGCCCGTCATAAAGCGCGCGGCCACTGATCGCGCCGGCGATACCGCCCCGCGCCTTCAGCGCGCGCAGATCGTCCAGGGAGGCGATACCGCCGCTGGCGATAACGGGGATCGCGGTCTTTTCCGCCAACGACGCGGTCGCCTCGACATTGACGCCCTGCATCATGCCATCGCGGTCGATATCAGTGTAGACGATGGCCGCCACCCCCGCGTCTTCGAACCGCGCGGCCAGGTCGAACACCGAGAGGGTCGACTGCTCGGCCCAGCCTTCCACCGCGACATAGCCGCCGCGTGCATCGATACCGACGGCCACCTGTCCCGGCCAGCGCCGGCAGGCTTCGATCACCATTTCCGGATCCTTAACCGCAACGGTGCCCAGCACGACGCGCCGCACGCCCCGCTCCAGCCAATCCGCCGCCGTATCGAGTGAGCGGATGCCGCCGCCGAGCTGTATCGGCACATCGACCGCGGTAAGGATCGCATCGACCGCCGCGCCGTTCACCGGTTTTCCTTCGAAGGCGCCATTCAGATCGACCACGTGAACCCAGTCGCAGCCTGCATCGGCGAACTGTTTCGCCTGCGCGCCGGGGTCCTGATTGAACACGGTCGCCTGGTCCATTTCGCCCTGGCGCAGCCGGACGCAGGCGCCGTCCTTCAGATCGATAGCGGGATAAAGGATCATTCCGCCGCCTGAAGGTCCTTGTAATAGAAGTAGCCGGCTACCCATGCGCCCTCGACACGGGCGTAGTGCGGATGTTCCGCATAGCGCACGTAGCCGGCATTCTCATAAAGCGCGATGGCCGGTTCCTGCGTCGCGCGCACGTCCAGGTTCAGGACCAAGAACCCGTCGCGCCGCGCCGCTTCCTCTACCGTCGCCGTAAGCGCCCGTGCCAGCCCGTGCCCGCGTGCCCAAGGCGCCACGAAATTGGTTGTCAGAGTGGCAGACAATGACTGCGCCTCGTTGTTGCGGGGCGGCCGGATGAGCTGCGCCGAACCGACGATGACGCCGTCAAGTCGGCCGATGAAGACGGACCGTTCGGGCACCATGAGCGCACCGCGCCAGAAATTCTCCAGCGTCTGTCGCGGCGGCGGTTTTAGCCAGCCGAAGCCACCACCCTCTTCGATTGCCGCTTCCGCAGCGTCGCACAGATCGTTCAGGTCGGACCCGCCGATCTCGGAAACCTTGCTTACTTCGATCGAAGGTTTCTTGGATTTCTTGTTCGCTTGTTTCGCCATTACGGATTCCAGTTGAGGAAATTCTCGATCAGGCGCAACCCCATCTCCTGACTCTTCTCGGGATGAAACTGCGTACCAACCAGATTGTCGCGTCCGACGACCGCGGTCACGGGACCGCTATAGTCGACGGTCGCCAGCACATGCGCGTCGTCGGCAGCAGCCAGATGATAGCTGTGGACGAAGTACATATGGGGTGCAGAACCCAATCCCGCCAGCAGCGGGTGTTCGCCTCTCAGGGTCAAATCGTTCCAGCCCATATGCGGAATCTTCCACGTCTTGTCAGTTGGCTCGATCGCCTGGACCGAACCTTCGATCCAATCGAACCCGTCATGACTGCCATATTCCAGACCGCGTGTCGCCATGAGCTGCATGCCGACACAGATGCCGAGGAACGGTCGCGCTTTGGCGACAACCGCGTCGATCAGCGCCTCGACCATGCCGTCCAGCGCATGCAGGCCGCGACGGCAATCTGCGAACGCGCCGACGCCGGGCA
>CAJWOT010000130.1 GCA_913044215.1 uncultured Rhodospirillaceae bacterium
CGAAAACTGACGGCCGGTCGGTTGCTCTGATCGAAACTGGGCTGCGAATCGACGAGATGCTCTCCGCTGACCCGAACCTGCCGTTCGACCCGCATTTGAATCGGTTTGCCATCGCTACCGATTTCATCCGAAGGCAGCAGCATGGAACTGCCCCGATTCGCGTCGGTCGACTGATCGACCAGATGAAAGGTCATCTGTGCGGTCTTACCGAGAATCTTTTTGATCTCCTCCGGGTCTTCCGCCCCGGGCACCTGCAGAAGGATGCGATTACTGCCCTGCTGCTGGATGATCGGTTCCTTGGTACCGTCCTCATCGATCCGCCGGCGAATGATCTCGATCGATTGATTTACGGCGCTCGAGCTGATTCTGCGTATCGCTTCTTCCGTCAGCGTCAGCCTAAAGGTGCCGGTATCGTCATTGATGATCTCGACTTCCTGTTCCGGTGTTCCCAGAGGCGAGAGGCTCGTCGCTTGGAACTCGGATTCAAGCAAGTCTCCTATTTGACCGATATGCGCCGGGTCCTTCAGCTTGAGAACGACGCTGTTTCCTTCGATTTTTAAGCTCGAATAGTAGACACCAGACCGGCGCAGCGGCCGCAAATTCTGGCGCGTCGCATCGCGCATCGAGTCAAGCCGCTTGGAAACGACCTTTTCGATCTCGACATTCATCAGCAGATGAACGCCGCCGCGCAAATCCAATCCGAGATTGATCTGCTTCCCGGGCAGCCAAGACGGCATGCCTTCGAAGGCATCCTCTTCGAAGAAATTCGGTGCGGCGTAGATCAGACCGAGCGCGCATATGACCGCGATCAGAATCTTGTTCCAATTCGGTATCTGGATCATGTGCCCGGTACCGTCCGCAGCCTTGGTGCGCTATTTCTTGCCCATGAGCTTGCCAAGCAGGCCGCCGCCGCCATCGTTGGCGGCAGCACCTGCGGGAGCCGCCTGCGCCGCCGCAGGGTCCCGCGGGGTCAGCAGGGTCGTGATGGTGCCACGGGCGATCTTGATCCGCACCCCTTCGGCAATTTCAACCATGCATTCCGCGTCGTTCAGGACCTTGGTGACGGTCCCGTGCACGCCGCCACCGGTGATGATCTTGTCGCCGCGCTTCAGACTTCCGATCATCGCTTGATGGGTTTTCATCTTTTTCTGCTGCGGTCGGATCAGCAGGAAATAAAACACGGCAAAGATAAGGACCAACGGCAGCATTGCGGTGAAAATATCGCCGCCGCCTCCGGCACCTCCAGACTGTGCCCAGGCCGTCGATATGAACATAGGACCCTCCCTAAACTGCCGCGAAAACACAAGCGGACGGCGGAATATAGCTGCCTAGCACACAATTGCAATCATACGATCCCGATTTGACCGTTGCCGTGCATATGGTTAGGTTCCGCGCCGCAAAAAAGGCCAGATCGGGAAATTCTATGCCGGAACAAGATATCGCGGAACTGCTTGGCCGCATCGCTGACAGTCTGGAACGGCTTGCACCGGTTTCTGCCACGCGCGCCGACCTGGACGCCGCGGATGCGTTCGTATGGCACGCGGAGCAGGAGTATCTGGAACCGGTGACGAACGTCAACCGGCTCGATTTGGACCTGCTACAGGGAATCGATCAGCAGCGCGAAACGCTGTACGAGAACACGATGCGCTTCGCCGAAGGTTTACCGGCCAACAATGCGCTTTTGTGGGGTGCCCGCGGCTGCGGCAAGAGCTCCCTGGTCAAGGCCGTCCATGGCGACATCATTGCGAAGACTCCGGGCAAAGTCGCCCTGGTGGAAATCCATCGGGAAGACATCCCCACCCTACCGCGTCTTTTGTCTTTCCTGCGTGAGTCGACGCGGCGAACGATCCTCTATTGCGACGATTTGTCCTTCGACGATGGCGATGCCAGCTACAAATCGCTCAAAGCGATCCTTGAGGGTGGCATCGAAGGCCGGCCGGACAACGTTATCTTCTATGCGACGTCGAACCGCCGGCATCTGATGCCGCGCAACATGATCGAAAACGAGCGCTCGACGGCGATCAATCCCTCGGAAGCGGTAGAGGAGAAGGTCTCGCTGTCCGATCGGTTCGGGCTATGGCTCGGCTTCCACAATTGCAGCCAAGACACTTTCTTCGCCATGATTGCCGGATATGTCGACCATTACGGTCTGGACGTCGCGGAAGAGGACTGGCGCGCCCAGGCCATCGAATGGTCGGTCACCCGCGGCGCCCGATCCGGCCGCGTCGCCTGGCAGTTCATCCAGCACCTCGCCGGATCGCTCGGCGTCCGGATTAGCTGACGCTGTTAACCGAAGGGGTTTGTGAGAACCAGCCCGCATTCTTCGAAATCTTTCGTATTCCGGGTCGCCAGTTCAAATTGATTCACGCGGCCAATCGCGGCGATTTGGCCGTCGAGAGCACTCATCGGCCGGCCGATCGAGCGGCGATAGGCCATAATATTTCCATAAAATTTTGCCGCCACATCGTCGAAATCCAAAATTCGAGTTTGGAACCCATTTTCGACAAAATGCTCGAAATTGGTTGCGAGGTCGCGACGACGTTTCCCATCAGGCAGCATATTTATCCCGAATGAGATTTCCGCGATGCTAATGGCAGTAATAAACAGTGAAACCGGGTCTTGAGCGTTCAGCCAGTCGATCACAGCGCGCGAAGGCCGCGCTTTCATGACTTCCGATACGACATTCGTATCGATAATGATCACTCGGTTAGATCCACGGGGTCGTAACTCTCTCGCGCAGGCAATTCCAAGTCGACGCCCCTTTCCACCCCAAAACAAGTGGTTGCCAAATCTCCAATGCGCTCCGGCGCGGAAACCGCGCGATTCAGTATCCGCCGCACCTCTTCCTCCATCGAGATGCCCCGTCGGGCTGCCTGGACGCGCAATCGGGCAACCGTCCTGTCATCCAACTTTCGGATACTAATGTTCGCCAAAACCAATCACCGCGATGCTATCATACGCTTTCACTGATAGCGCATGATAGCACACCCGTGAGTGTGTCCTAGAAGATTCAGGATTTTGTAGAGAGCGCGGGCAGATACTTCAGCGGATCGATGGCCCGCTTGCCCTTACGGATCTCGAAATGGAGCTGCGGTGACGAGACGTTGCCGGAACTGCCCACCGTCGCGATTACCTGACCGCGGCGCACCGTATCGCCCCGAGACACCGAAATCACTTCATTGTGGGCGTAGGCCGTCATGAACCCGTTCGCATGCCGTAGCAGGACCATATTGCCGAAGCCAAGCAGCGCGTTGCCGCTATAGACAACGATACCGTTCTCTACGGCCCGTACTGGCGTTCCGCGCGGTGCGGCAATATTGACGCCATCGTTACGCAAGCCCCTTCCCTTCGATCCAAACCGAGACAGCAATCGACCGCGGACCGGCAGCAGGAATTTACGCTTCGACAGGGGTGGCGGTTTGGGTATGGCCGCCCGTGGCGGCTTGGCGGCAACCGTCACGCTACTGCCACGCGACGGCGGCGTCGCCACCGGCTTCGCGGAATTCGAAGCCGGCGGGCGCGGCGCGCGGGCACGTAGAGTCCGCGCGGTTTGCGCCACATTGGGCGACGCTACCGAGTCCGGCAGGCGCAGTACCTGGCGGACGACGATCGTATAGGGCGGCTTGATACCGTTGAACTGAACCAGTCGGCTCAGCGCCACCTCATGCTGACGCGAGATACCGTAAATCGTCTCGCCGCGCTGCACCGTGTGACGGCGCGGCTTCGGCAGCAGCAGGTTTTGCCCCGAACGAAGGACGTAGGGCGCCTGTAAACCGTTCATGGTAATAAGCCCGCGCAACGGCACGTGATAGCGCTGTGAGACCGAATAGACGGTATCACCGGAGCGCACTTGGTGATACTTGGCCGCGGCGGCTGGCTGGGGCGCCGCGCGGACGACAGCAGCCGGCGGCCGGGTAGGTGCGGGCGGCCGGACCGCAGGCGGTTTGGGTTGCGGTGCGGCAGCCGGCGCACGGCCGTGGCGTTCCTCGTAAAGCACGACAGGAGCCGGATCGGTACACCCTGCCCCCACGAGCACGGCCGCCATCACAGCGCCGCGCAACAAACGGTCGATTTGGAACAGG
The DNA here is from genome assembly GCA_913044215.1 of uncultured Rhodospirillaceae bacterium. Classification (GTDB taxonomy): domain Bacteria; phylum Pseudomonadota; class Alphaproteobacteria; order UBA8366. The sequence continues at coordinate 4,083 of CAJWOT010000130.1, forward strand.
CGTCCCATCATCTCCATTGCCGGTCCCGAATTAGGCCCTCGCCTGCCCGATCCGCCCCGGGGCCTCAGGCATGCCTGCGACAAGCGGCAAAAACCGGACCGGTCCGATATCGTCCACATCGAATCCGTCCTCGGTGCGGAGGACCTTGATTATCCGCTGTTCGCGCCGCTCATCCCCCACAGGAATGATCATCACACCGCCGACCGCGAGTTGATCGGTCAATGCGGTCGGAATCTCATCGGCGGCCGCGCTGACCACAATATGCGTAAACGGCGTTTGCTCTGGCCAGCCAAGCCAGCCGTCGCCGGCCCTTGTGGTGATGTTGTGCCGTCCCATCGCCTCAAAGCGCGACTCCGCCTCGCGCAGCAATTCACGGTGGCGTTCGATCGTGTAAACGCGGCGGCAAAGATGCGACAGAATCATGGTCTGGTAGCCGGACCCGGTCCCGATCTCCAGCACCTTGACCCGATCGTTCAGTTCCAGCGCCTGCAGCATCTTGGCAACGATCAAAGGCTGGCTGATGGTCTGGCCATGACTGATCGGCAAGGCGGTGTCTTCATAGGCCCTGTCGCGGAAGGCATCCGGAACGAACTGATCGCGGGGAACCGTCTCCATTGCCGCCAGCAACGCGGTATCCATGATCCCGCCCTGCCGTAGTTCGAGGATGAGACGGATTTTTTTAGACGCTGGAATCATTGCAGCTTCTTCTTCAAGGTGCGCAGTGCGCCACGATGCGTCAGGTCCATATGCAGCGGCGTGACCGCAATCTCCCGCCTGTCCATCGCCTGATAATCCGTGTTACCCGGCCGCTGCTCCCGGCTCACCGCGGGACCGATCCAGTAATATTTCAGGAGCCGCGGATCGACCAGTTCCCGGATTTCGTAGCCCGCCTTGCGACGGCCCTGCGCGACCACGCTCACCCCGGCGACATCCGCCGGTGCGCAGTCCGGAAAATTCACATTCATGAAGACATCGGACGACCAGCCTGCCGCAACAAGGCGTCGCACGACATCGGGTGCGTGATGCGCGGCGGTGGGCCAATGCGCCACCTTGTCGCTATTGGTCTGCTGACTGAGCGCGATCGCGGGAATCTCCAAGATCGTCGCTTCCATGGCGGCGGCCACCGTACCGGAATAGGTCACGTCGTCGCCGATATTGGCGCCGCGATTAACGCCTGACAGAACCAGATCCGGCGGATTGTCGGTCATCAAGTTGCAGATGGCGAACAGCACGCAGTCGGTCGGGCTACCACTCACTGCGTAGCGCTGCTTGCTGAGCCGCCGCATGCGTAAGGGCTGTGTCAAGGTCAGGGAATGGCCCGCGCCACTCTGTTCCGTTTCCGGCGCAACCGTCCAGACTTCCTTGGCCAGCGATTTGGCAACCTTCTCCAGAACCTTCAACCCGGGCGCGTTGATCCCATCGTCATTGGTGACGAGGATGCGTGCTTGCGACAGATCCATTCCTGCGATCATGCGACGGGCGCATCCAGCGCGATGCGTTCGAGCCCACCCATATAGGGCCGCAGCGCTTCCGGCACGGTGACCGAGCCGTCCGCATTCTGATAATTCTCCAATACCGCAATCATGGTCCGCCCCACGGCTAGCCCGGACCCGTTCAAGGTGTGGACGAAGCGGGTGCCCTTCTCACCGCGCGGCCGATAGCGCGCCTTCATCCGCCGCGCCTGGAAGTCACCGCAATTGGAACAGCTCGAAATTTCGCGATAGGTCCCCTGCCCCGGCAGCCAGACCTCTATGTCGTACGTCTTACGCGCGCCAAAACCCATATCGCCGGTGCACAGCACGACAACCCGGTAAGGCAACCCCAGACGTTTCAGTACTTCCTCAGCACAACCCGTCATCCGCTCCAGCTCCGCATCGGAATTGTCGGGATGGGTCACGCACACCATCTCAACCTTGCTGAACTGGTGCTGGCGCAGCATGCCGCGCGTGTCCTTGCCGGCCGCCCCGGCCTCTGAACGGAAGCATTGCGTCCAAGCGGTCATGCGCGATGGCAGATCGCCTTCATCCAATATGCCGTCCGCCGCCATGTTGGTGAGCGTCACTTCGGCGGTCGGGATCAACCAGTAATCGTCCGCAGTACGGTAAAGGTCTTCCGCGAACTTCGGCAGCTGACCAGTCCCGTAAAGCGCCTCCTCACGGACCAATACCGGGGTGACGATCTCGTTGAACCCATGCTCCTGCGTGTGCAAATCCAGCATGAAGGCCGCCAGGGCCCTCTCGAGCCGGGCCAGCGCGCCACGCAGCACGACAAACCGCGCGCCGGAAAGCCGCGCCGCCGCCCCGAAATCCATCTGTCCCAACGCTTCGCCGATGTCGAAATGTTCCTTCGGCTCGAAGTCGAACGCCGTCTTCTCGCCTTCGACCCGCACTTCACGGTTGTCGTCCTCGCCGTCGCCATCGGGAATATCGTCGGCGGGCAGATTGGGAAGTCCTTCCAACAATTCGACGAGCTCCGCATCCAGCGCCTTCTCCGACGCCTCGTTGTCGGCGATACCATCCTTCAGGTTCTGGACCTCGGCGATCAGCGCGTCGGCGTCTTCGCCGCTCCGCTTCGCCGCGCCGACCTGCTTGGACACCGCATTGCGCCGGGTCAGCATTTCCTGCAGGGCCGTCTGCGCGGCCCGGCGGCGGCTATCCAGGTCGAGGATATGCGCCGACAGGGGCGCCAGGCCACGGCGTTGCAACCCCTGGTCAAAACGGTCCGGCGCTTCCCGGATCATCCGTAAGTCATGCATCGGAAACCCTCGCGAATTCAGGAACTTTATAAGTTAAGGATAAGTATCGGTCCAGAATTACGCGCAGACCGACAAGTAATCGGTCAGACTTCGGCCGCTTCGGTTTCTTGGTCAGCCTCTTCCCGTCTCTTTTCCACGACTTTGGCGCAAAGAATCGAGATCTCATACAGCAGGATGATCGGTATCGCGAGGCCAAGTTGGCTGATCGGATCCGGGGGTGTCAGGATGGCGGCGGCGATAAAGGCGATGACGATGGCGTATCGGCGATTCTTCCGCATCCCCGCCGTGCTGATGATCCCGACCTTGGTCAACAGGGTGAGGACGACGGGCAGTTCGAAGCTAAGGCCGAAGGCAAAAACGAGCCGCATGACCAGCGACAGATATTCGTTGACCTTCGGCTCCAATTGAATCGCAAGCGGTCCTTCCGTAGCGGACTGCTCGAACCCGGCAAAGAAGTTCCATGCAACGGGCAGGACAAAGTAATAGACGAAGGCGCCACCGATGAAGAACAGGACCGGGGTCGCAACGATAAAAGGCAGCAAGGCCTTTTTTTCGTTCTTATAAAGGCCCGGCGCCACGAAGATCCAAAATTGATTGGCGACGATCGGGAAAGACACGAAAGCACCGACAAAGAAAGCGATCTTGATCTCGGTAAAGAATTTCTCGGTCAGCGCCGTGTAGATCAGGCGGCGCGCCTCCTCCCCCTCCCACAAATCGGCCAGGGGCTGAACGAGGAAATTGAAAACCGGGCCGGCGAAATAGAAGGAAACGACAAAGCAAAGGACGAAGGCGCCCACCGACCACATGAGCCTGGTCCGCAACTCGACCAAATGCTCAAGCAGCGGCATTTTGCCTTCATCTTGTCCGCTTTCCGCCATGGGTTAACTGCCCGTCGCCCGCGACGCATCCGGAAGCGCCTTGGTATCGGCTTCCGCTTCGTCTTGCTCAACGGACTTCGCGGTGTCTTCCGCCAGCGTCTTCGCTTCGTCGACCGGCTCGGCCATGTCGTGGATCGTGTTGCTCAACTCACCGCTCGGGTCGATGGTTTGTTCGATCTCACGCTCGATATCGAAATCCTGCGCTTCGGCGAGCTGTTTCTTGATATCGTCCAATTCGGCTTCCCGCGCGATATCATCGATGCTCGATTGAAATTCGCGGGCCATGTCCTTGATCTTGCGGATCCATAGGGTGACCGTCCGCAACACGCGCGGAATTTCCTTCGGACCGACCACGATAATCGTGATCACCGCAATGAGAAACAGTTCCTGCCAGCCGACATCAAGCATCGCGGCGCCTCACTGTGCCGACCCGCCCGACCCGATCAGGACTTCGCGGTGGAATCTTTCGTCGAAGGCTCCGCTGCGCCGTCGCGCATCGCTTCCGTCTCGATGGCCTTCGCACCGTCCTCAGCAACGCTATCGCCTTCGTCTTTTACGTTCTTCTTGAAGGATTTCAGACCTTTACCGAAATCCCCCATCAGGCTGGAAATCTTCCCTTTTCCCCCGAACAGGACGAGCACGACCACCAGCACGATGAGCCAATGCCAGATACTGAATGCACCCATTCGTCTTTTCCTTAACCGTTAAAGGCGGCGACCCGCCCGATTTGCGCCGCGGATAATCGCAGAAACATCCCTGCACCGCAACGAAACCGGACCAGCATGCCGGCCGGATATGTCCAATATAGTCAGTTTGTTGGAAAAACAAAGGCTTGCGCGTGATCCAGCTCGACGGAGAGCATCGCGTTCTCCGGCGGCAGGAAGCGCCCGGGCATACGGGAATGCAAATGCAGTTCTTCGCCGTTGGCCGCATTGATACACAGATGGATCAGGCTCGTCCGGCCCAGCATCCGCGAGGCAATGACTTTGACCGCCCGGCTGGGATCGACGCCTTCGTGAATGTGACCGAGGCGCAACGCTTCCGGACGCACCAGCACATCGACGGCGGCCCCCTCCGCCAAATCGCGCGACGGCAGGTCGCCGAACGGCGTCGCGACCCGCCCGCCCGTTACCGTGCCGGGCAGGCGGTTCACCTCGCCGAAAAATTCAGCGACGAAGGCGTTTACGGGGTGGCAGTACAGCTCCACCGGCGAGCCGAACTGCACCAGCCGTCCGCGCCGCATGACGGCGATCTTGTCGGCCATAAACATGGCTTCTTCGGCGTCATGGGTCACCATCAAGGTGCCGGCACCGCTCTGCTTAAGGGCATGCAACGTGTTGTCACGCACCTGGTCGCGCATCCGCGCATCGAGGCTTGAGAATGGCTCATCGAGCAAGATCACGTGCGGCCGCGGTGCCAGGGACCGTGCCAGGGCGACGCGCTGCTGTTGCCCGCCGGACAATTCGTGCGGGAACCGCTCGCGGGCCCGGATCAGATTGACCTCCTCCAACATCTCGTCGACCCGCTCCGTCCGAGCCCGTCCCGACAGGTTCTGCAATCCGAATGCGACATTGTCCGCCACGCTCAAATGCGGGAACAACGCGTAGTCCTGGAACAGGAAACCCACATTGCGCCGCTCCGGGGGCAATTCCCGACCGGGATCGGCGATGACGGAACCATCGAGCAGCACCCGCCCCTGCTGCAGTCGCTCGAGGCCCGCCGCGATGCGCAAGGCCGTCGTCTTGCCACAGCCGGAGGGACCGAGCAGACACACCACTTCACCCGCCGCAACCGACAGGCTCAGCACCTCGATGGCGGTGACGGCGCCGTATTTATGGTGGATTTCTTCCAAAGCGAGGATCGCCGGCGCGCCATCCTTGGCGGCCCCTTCCGACGATGTGGCGATCGCGATCATCGCGGCACCTACTCATCCAACGGTATTGCCGCGTCCGGCTCGACCGCCTCGTACGGCTCATCCGGGGTTTCCTCGCGGGTGAGCTGGCCTTCTTCCGTGATCAGCCCGAGCCCCGGCCGCCGGTCGAGCAGGCCGGCCGCTTTCAACTCCTCGATGCCGGGCAGCGCCTTGACGCTTTCCAGGCCAAAGTGATCGAGAAACTCATCCGAGACGCCCCAGGTTACCGGCCGGCCCGGTGTCCGGCGGCGTCCGCGCGGGCGTATCCACTCCGCTTCCAGCAGAATGTCCAAGGTCCCGCGGCTGGTCGTCACGCCGCGGATCTCTTCGATCTCGGCGCGCGTGACCGGCTGGTGGTAGGCGATGATCGCCAGCGTTTCCAAGGCCGCTCGGGACATCTTGCGCTGCACCGTTTTCTTCAGCCGCAAATGCGGCCCGAGATCCGGCGCCGTCCGAAACGCCCAGCGCGCGCCGACCTGCACCAGATGAACGCCGCGGTTGGCGTATTGCCCACGCAGTTCCTCCAGCATGCCGGCGATATCCGCATCATCCGGCATCCGCGCCGCCAGATCGCGCTCGGAAAGCGGCTCGCTCGTTCCGAACAGGATCGCCTCCAGCAAACGCATGAGTTCGAACCTATCCATCGGCGGTGTCTTCCTGTCGCGCCCGCAAATAGATCGGGGCAAATGTCTGCGATTGGTTGAGTTGCAGTTTCCCCTGCCGCGCCAATTCCAAGCTCGCCGCAAAGGTCGATGCGATAGCCGAGCGCATCATCAAGTCGTCACCGATCCCTTCCGGCAGAAATCGCGACAAGGTGGTCCAATCCGGCGCATGTCCAAGAAGCTTGCCGAGCCGCTCCAGCGCATCATCCATCGAATAGAGCCGGGCCGGCGAAATCTGCAGGGTGGAGGCGCCCTGCCGTTCACGGATCCCCGCATACATCGTCAGCAAGTCATAGAGAGTCGCACTGAATTCCGTCGTCGTATCGACGATCAGGGGGTCAGGTTCGCCGCGGGCATAGAAATCCTGTCCCAGCTGCGGCCGCTCCATAACCTCTCCCGCTGCCTTGCGCATGGCTTCGAGCCGCTGCAATTGGAAAGCCAGGCGGGCCGCCAATTCCGCCCCTGTCGGCTCGTCTTCATCGTCCGTCGATGGCAGCAACAGGCGCGATTTCAGATAGGCAAGCCACGCCGCCATGACCAGATAATCGGCCGCGATCTCCAACCGCAACGCATGCGCGCGCTGGATAAAGGCGAGATACTGCTCTGCCAGGCCCAGAATGGAGATCTTCGTGATATCGACTTTATGTGTGCGCGCCAAGGTGAGCAGCACGTCGATCGGGCCTTCGAAGCCGTCCAAATTGAGGACCAGACTGTCTTCCATGGCAGCCTGATAGTCCGGCTGGGCCGCTTCGAAGGGCTCTTGGTCCGCCCGTTGCGGGCTATCGGGAGGCGTGTCGGACATAAATCTTCCTACTGAATGCCGGCGGCAATCGCAATGATTTGGGCGACATAATTCACCGGCCCGATGACGAGCCAGGCAAAGGGATCGATATTCTGGCCCAACTGGCGGCTCAACAACGGAATCACGAACATTATTGCGATGATGATCGCGAAGCCAAACCTTTCCATCCGAGCCAGCGGCGCGGCCAATGCCGGCGGCAGAAGGCCGACCGCGACACGGCCGCCATCCAGCGGCGGCAGCGGCAACATGTTGAACACCGCCAGAATGACGTTGATCTTGATCATGTTGATCAAATTGGCGCTGGCCCATACCGCGGCATCCGACGGCAGCAGCGGCATCAAGTGCAGCAGCAAGGCCGAAATATAGGCCAAACCGAAATTCATTGCCGGCCCCGCCGCGGCCACGATGACCATCGCCCGTCGCGGATCGCGCAGCCGGAGAAAGTTTACCGGTACCGGCTTCGCCCAGCCGAACAGGAACGGGGCGGAGAGGATCATCAGCAATCCCGGCAGCGCAACCGTCCCAACGGGATCGATATGCCGCAGCGGGTTGAAGCTGACCCGGCCAAGCGTCCTTGCCGTATCGTCACCAAGCTTCCAGGCCGTCCAGCCATGCGCCGCCTCATGCAGCGTGACCGCCAGCAAAACCGGAACAATCCAGACCGACGCGGTGTAGACGATCGACTGGAGGTCACCCCCCATTCGCCGCCCCCGGCGACAGCAATGCCGCGAAGCGTGAGGCGGCGTCCCCTAACGGTTCGGCATCGCCAAGTTGCGACATTGCCCGTGAAACCCGCTCGGCCGCCGCCTCTGACAGCGGCCCGCACGCCCCGAGGACAGCGGTCATCTCCGCAACATCACCATTGCAATGCAGCGCGATATCACATCCGGCATCCAGCGCCGCCTTGGTCCGCGCCGTCATGTCGCCGGACAGTGCCTTCATCGACAAATCGTCGCTCATCAGCAGCCCGTCAAAGCCGATATGGCCGCGGATCGTCTCGGCGATGACAGTCGGCGATGTCGTTGCGGGCGCACTCCCGTCGATCGCGCTGTAGACGACATGCGCCGTCATCGCCATCGGCA
>CAJWOT010000131.1 GCA_913044215.1 uncultured Rhodospirillaceae bacterium
ACCTCGATCCAGGACGTGAACAAGCTGCTGAAGCAGTACCAGACGATGCGCAAGATGATGAAACGCATGAGCAAGATGGGGGAAAAGGGCCTGGCACGACACGGCATCCAAGGCCTTATGCCCCGCATGTAACAACCAACCGAACTTTTTGAACGACACGTAAAGCGAAGGAGAGCGAACCATATGTCGCTGAAAATCAGACTGGCCCGCGGCGGTGCGAAAAAGCGCCCGTACTACCGCATCGTCGTTGCCGACTCGCGCATGCCGCGCGACGGCCGCTACATCGAAAGAGTTGGGGTCTACAACCCGATGCTGGCCAAGGACGACCCGAACCGGGTGCAACTGGTCGAGGACCGCATCAAGCACTGGATGTCGGTCGGCGCGAAACCGTCCGACCGGGTCGCGCGCTTCCTGGGCCGGGCCGAGATCATGCCGATGCCGGCGATCCCGGAGCAGACCAAGCAGCATCTGCCGAAGGCGAAGGCGCAGGAGCGCATGAGAGAGGCGGAAGAAGCGGCGCAGGCGGCGAAGGAAGCCGCCGAAGCGGAAGCCGCGGCGCCGGCTGAAGAAGAAGCGCCGGCGGAAGAGGCTCCGGCCGAAGAAGCCGCGGCTGAAGAAGAGAAGCCGGCGTAAGCATGACGGCTCGGGCGGCACTCATGACGGATTCCCGGATCTGCGTTGGCGTTATCGTGGGCGCGCACGGCGTGCGCGGCCTCGTGCGCGTCAAGAGCTTCACCGAGGAACCCGCCGATATTGCCGCCTATGGACCGCTCGGCGATGCCAAGGGTGCCCGCCAATACGCGCTCGACGTGACCGGTTCGGCCAAGGGCGTGTTGCTTGCCCGCATCGACGGGGTTGCCGATCGCAATGCGGCGGAAGCCCTGAAGGGAACGGAACTTTACATCGACCGGGATGCCTTGCCGCAGCCCGACGAAGACGAGTTCTACCACACCGATTTGATCGGATTGCCGGCCCTTCTGGCCGACGGTTCGGCCTACGGGACGGTGCGGGCCCTGCACGAGTTCGGGGCCGGCGACATGATCGAGATCGCCCTCGATGGCGGCGGCGTGTCGGTTTTGCCCTTCACCCGTGCGGTGGTGCCGGAGATCGATCTGGAGGCGGGCCATATCACCGTGGAACCGCCGGTCGAAACCATCGCGAAGTCGGAGGACGGTGCGTGACTAGCTGGACCGCCCATATCCTGACCATCTTCCCGGACATGTTTCCCGGGCCGCTGGGCCATTCCCTGGCCGGGCGCGCGTTGGCCGAAAAGGTGTGGGATCTTCGCACGGTGGATATCCGTGACTTCGCCATCGACAAGCATGGCACGGTCGACGATTCACCCTTCGGCGGCGGTCCCGGCATGGTGATGCGGGCCGACGTGCTCAACGCGGCGTTGGAGTCGGTCGCGGCGGCGCCGGGGCCGGTGATCTATCTGACGCCGCGCGGTCGCGCCTTCGATCAGGAGCGGGCGGCTGCATTGGCGTCGGGGCCGGGCGTTACCTTGTTGTGCGGCCGCTTCGAAGGGATCGACGAACGGGTTATCGATGAACGCGGTTTCGAAGAGGTCAGTGTCGGCGATTTCGTGCTGTCCGGCGGCGAACCAGCGGCGATGAGCGTTATCGATGCCTGCGTCCGGCTGTTGCCGGGCGTCGTCGGGACCCGGGAATCGCTCGACGAGGAGAGTTTCGCGCAAGGACTTCTTGAGTATCCCCAGTACACGCGGCCGGCCACGTGGCGCGGCCGCAGCGCGCCGGACGTTTTGCTGTCCGGCCACCATGAGAACATTCGCGCCTGGCGATTGGCCCAGGCTGAACGTATTACCCGCGAACGGCGCCCCGATCTTTGGGAACGGTACGTCGCGCGGAACAAGCAAGTGAGGACGATGTCATGAATATTATCGAACAGCTCGAACAGGAGCAGATGGCGAAGCTCGGCGAAGCGCGGCCAATTCCCGAGTTTCAGGCCGGCGACACGCTGCGTGTCCACGTGAAGGTTGTCGAAGGCTCGCGCGAGCGGGTTCAGGTCTTCGAGGGCGTCTGCATCGCGCGCAAGAACAACGGCGTGAACAGTGCCTTCACGGTCCGCAAGATCAGCTATGGCGAGGGCGTGGAACGCGTCTTCCCGCTGTACAGCCCGCGGATCGAGGAGATCGAGGTCGTGCGCCGCGGTTCGGTGCGCCGTGCGAAGCTTTACTATCTGCGCGAGCGGCGCGGCAAGTCGGCGCGGATCGCCGAACGTACGACGGTCCGGCGGACGGAAGCCGCGGGGGACGAGCCGGCGGAGAACGGGGAGAGCTAAGCCTCTTGTGAATGCGTTTCATCGCCCTGTGAAAACTTCTCTTTTGCAAAGAGGGGCGGTGAAACGCTTAAATCGCACCGGTCGCCCTATACGCGGAGGGTCTCGGACCTGCATGTGCAGGCAGTTTGATATGAGACGACTTCACAGATAACCGTAGCGGCGCCCGATCGTAAGCGACAGTCAGCCAGGACGAGGGAGCCTTATGTCCAAGCCGCGCACACTTCTCGACAAGATTTGGGACAGCCATACGGTCGACACGCAGGAGGATGGAACCTGCCTGCTGTATATCGATCGCCACATCATCCATGAGGTGACGAGCCCACAGCCCTTCGAAGGGCTGACCCTGGCCGGCCGCAAGCTGCGCCGCCCGGACCTGACTCTCGCGGTGATCGACCACAACATCGCCACCGACCGTTCCGAGGCGATTCCGGAAGATTCCCAGCTGCAGATCGACACGCTTCGCCGCAATTGCGAAGCGTTCGGCGTGACGTTGTTCGAGGTCGATGACCCGCGCAACGGCATCGTCCATATCATCGGTCCGGAACAGGGCTTCACCCTGCCGGGCGTCACCCTGGTCTGCGGCGATAGCCACACGGCGACGCATGGCGCGTTCGGCGCGCTCGCCTTCGGCATCGGCACGTCGGAAGTCGAGCACGTCATGGCAAGCCAGACCCTGCTGCAGGCGCCGGTCAAGAGCATGCGGATCACGGTGGATGGTGAGCTGCCCTTCGGCTGTACGGCGAAGGATCTGATCCTGGCGCTGATCGGCAAGATCGGCACCGCGGCCGGCACCGGCCACGTGATTGAATATACCGGTCCGGCGATCACCTCGCTGTCGATGGAAGGCCGCATGACGGTTTCCAACATGACGATCGAGGCTGGCGCGCGCGCCGGACTGATCGCGCCGGACGAGAAGACTTTCGAGTACCTCAAAGGCCGTCCCTTCGCGCCGAAGGGCGCCGACTGGGACGCGGCCGTTGCGCACTGGCAGACCTTGCCGTCGGACAATGGCGCGACCTACGACAAGGAAGCGACCCTGAATGTGAGCGATATCGTGCCGCAGGTCACTTGGGGGACCAGCCCGGAAGACGTGATCCCGATTACCGGTGTCGTGCCCGATCCGAAGGACGTGCCGAATCCGGAAAAAGCCGCGGCGGTCAAACGGGCCTGCGAATATATGGGCCTGAAGCCAGGCACCAAGATGACCGATGTGGAGATCGACACGATTTTCGTCGGCGCCTGCACCAACGGCCGTATCGAGGATATCCGCGAAGTGGCTCGGGTGGCCAAGGGCCGCAAGGTCAAGGAAGGCATGCGGACCCTGATCGTACCGGGTTCCGGCCTAGTCAAGCAGCAGGCCGAACAGGAAGGGTTGGCGCAGATCCTGATCGATGCCGGTTTCGACTGGCGCGAGCCGGGCTGCTCCATGTGCCTGGCGATGAATGTCGATCAGCTGCAGCCGGGTGAGCGCTGCGCAGCCACCTCGAACCGCAATTTCGAGGGCCGGCAAGGGCGCGGCGGGCGGACCCATCTGGTCAGCCCGGCCATGGCGGCGGCGGCAGCCATTACCGGCAAACTGACCGACGTACGCGACATGTTGAACGGCTGAGGGGAAAAGGAGAACGCGTTATGGATAAATTCAACACGCTGACCGGCGTCGCGGCGCCGATGGACATGATCAACATCGACACCGACAAGATCATCCCCAAGCTGCACCTGCGCACCATCAAGCGGACGGGTCTCGGCAAGGTGCTGTTCGAGGAAATGCGCTTCGAGACGGATGGGTCCGAGAAGCCGGATTTCATCCTCAACAAGGAGCCGTACCGCAACTCGAAAATTATCGTTGCGGGCGACAATTTCGGCTGCGGGTCCTCGCGCGAGCACGCGCCCTGGGCGTTGCTCGATTTCGGCATCCGCTGCGTTATCTCGACCAGCTTCGCCGACATCTTCTACAACAACTGCTTCAAGAACGGCATCCTCCCGATCCGCGTCACCAAGGACCAGTTGGACGCGCTGATGGCCGATGCCAGCGATACGGAGAACCCGGAACTGACGGTCGATCTGGTCAATATGGAGATCAAGCGCCCGAATGGCGTGACCGTGCCGTTCGAATTGGACGCCTTCCGCCGCGAATGCCTGCTCGACGGGCTCGACGATATCGGCCTGACCATGCAGAAAGGCGATAAGATCGACGGGTTCGAAGCGCAACAGAATCAAGCGCAGCCCTGGCTCAATAGCGCGCCGCCGGCGTAAACATGGCGGCGCCGCGCACGCTGTTCGACAAGATCTGGGACGCCCATCTCGTCGACACCACTGAGGACGGCCTCAGCATCCTCTACGCCGACCGGCTGCTGATCATGGAGATGCAGCCGCAGGCCTTCGAGGGGCTGCGCATGGCCGGGCTCAAAGTGCGCTGTCCGGACAAGGTGCTGGGCGTGATGGATCACGTCATCCCGACGCACCCGCGCGATCAGGCCATCGAGGATCCGGTCGCCCGGATGATGGTCGAACAGGCCTATAAGGATTACGAGGAGTTCGGCGTCGAACTGTTCGACCTGGTGGACAAGCGCCAGGGCATCGTCCATGTCATCGGGCCGGAGCAGGGCTTCACCCTGCCGGGCGTGACCCTGTTCTGCGGCGACAGCCACACCGCGACGCATGGCGCCTTCGGCGCCTTCGCCATGGGGGTCGGCACTTCGGAAATCGAGCATATTCTGGCCACCCAGACCTTGCGGAGTCCGAAACCGAAGAACATGCGGGTGACGGTCGACGGCGATCTGTCGATCGGGTGCAGCGGCAAGGACATCATCCTGGCGATTATCGGTGCCATCGGTACCGCCGGCGGCACCGGCCACGTGATCGAATTCGCCGGTTCGGCCATTCGCGACCTGTCGATGGAAGGGCGCATGACCGTCTCCAACATGACGATCGAGGCCGGCGCGCGTGCTGGGCTGATCGCGCCGGACGAGAAGACCTTTGCCTATTGCGAAGGCCGCCCGCGCGCGCCGAAAGGTGCAGATTGGGACCGGGCCATCGAGTATTGGAAAACCTTGCCGACCGACGAAGGCGCCGTCTTCGACAAGGAAGTGACCCTCGAGGCGGAGAAGATCGCGCCGCAGGTGACCTGGGGCACCAATCCGGAGGAAGTCGCGCCGATCGACGGTGTGGTGCCGGATCCGGCCGACGCTCCCAACGAGGACCGGCGGCGTATGATCCAACGCTCGCTCGACTATATGGGGCTGGTGCCGGGTACCGCGATGAAGGACGTTGCGATCGACCGCGCGTTCATCGGTTCCTGCACCAACAGCCGGATCGAGGATCTGGAAGCCGCCGCGGCGATCGCGCGTGGCCGCAAGGTCGCGGACGGTGTCGAGGCGATGGTGGTCCCGGGGTCGGGCCTGATCAAGGACGAAGCCGAAGCGCGTGGACTCGACAAGATCTTCACGGAAGCCGGTTTCGACTGGCGCGAGCCGGGATGCTCCATGTGCATCGCGATGAATGGCGATAATATAGAGCCGGGGCAGCGATGCGCCTCGACGTCCAACCGGAATTTCGAGGGACGGCAGGGCCGCGATGGGCGGACTCACCTTGCCAGCCCAGCAATGGTCGCCGCCGCGGCGGTGACGGGCCGTCTGACGGATGTCCGCGAACTCGAAACACGTTCAATCGAATAGACAGATATATTTCAGGGGAGCCTCATGGCAGCGAACAAATCACTTCTCATCTTGCCGGGCGATGGTATCGGGCCGGAGGTCATGGTCCAGGTGCGCCGCGTCGTCGACTGGTTCGACCAACGCCGTGAGGTCACTTTCGAGGTCAAGGAAGGTCTCGTCGGCGGCGCTGCCTACGACGCGCATGGCACTCCGATCACCGACGAGACCATGGAAGACGCGATGGCCGCCGACGCGGTGCTGTTCGGGTCGGTCGGCGGGCCGCAATATGACGATGCGCCGCGCGATCTGCGGCCGGAGATGGGTCTGCTGCGGCTGCGCAAGGATCTCGACCTGTTCGCCAATTTGCGCCCGGCGCTGACGTTCGATGCGCTGCTCGACGCGTCCTCCCTAAAGCCCGAGGTGGTGGAAGGGCTCGACCTGATGATCGTCCGGGAATCGACGGGCGGGGTTTATTTCGGCACGCCGCGTGGCATCGAAACGCTGGAAGACGGCCAGCGCCGCGGCTTCGACACGCAGACTTACACCGAATCGGAAATACGCCGCGTTGCCGGCGTCGCCTTCGATCTCGCCCGGCAGCGCCGCGGCAAGGTGACCTCGGTCGAGAAGGCCAATGTGATGGAAAGCGGCGTGCTGTGGCGCCAGGTGGTGAGCGAGCTGCATGAAGAATCCTATTCCGATGTGGACCTTGGACACATGTACGCGGACAACTGCGCCATGCAGCTCGTGCGCGAGCCGACGCAGTTCGACGTTATCGTCTCCGACAATCTGTTCGGCGACATCCTGTCGGATTGCGCAGCGATGCTGACCGGCTCGCTCGGCATGCTGCCCTCGGCGACGCTGGGCGCGCCGGACGAAAGCGGCCGCCGCCGCGCGCTCTACGAGCCGGTGCATGGCAGTGCGCCGGACATCGCCGGCAAGGACATGGCCAATCCGCTCGCCTGCCTGCTCAGCTTCGCCATGCTGCTGCGCTATTCCTTCGATCTGGAAGAGGATGCCAGCCTGGTTGAAAACGCCGTGCAGGCCGTCCTCAAGTCCGGCGTCCGGACGTCTGACATCATGGCCCCGGGCGCCGCGCGCGTGTCGACAACGGTCATGGGCGATTCTATCGTGCGGGAATTGGACAAACAGGCAGCGTAAGAGGTCTCGGCATGCTTCGATCGGTAATCGCGGCCCTTTTCGCCCTGGCATCGCTCGCGGCGCCTGCATGGGCGGTCGATGTGGGACATGATTGTGCGGAAGGGGCGGACGAGTACATCATCGCGGACACGAAGGACAAGCCAAAGCCGCCGGCCGGCGTTTAAGGGGTGTCTGACGGACCGCTTGATTGCCGATCGAGGTCCGTTTATGGTCGGAGCTAGAGCTTTAGGAGGTTTTGCCATGCGTAGAATCGTTGTTTCCTCGATCGCCGCCGTCGCGGCATTGGGTTTTGCGGCCAGCGCACATGCTGGCGAAGATTGCGGCTGGGGCCATGCGGCGAAGGTTGCCGAGACGCCGAAACCGGCTGCGACGAGCACGAAGACCGTGAAGCAAACCACCATTCCGTCGAAAAAGACCGTCGCGCAAACCGCGAAGACGACCAAAACGGAAAAGGGTAGCTAACAAGCACTCCCCAAACACGAATTTGTATTCGGGCGAGGGGGCAACTCCTCGCCCGAAGCTTTTGTGCCTCCCGGGCACCGGTAATTTCAGGAAAACAGGAACAGTAAGATGGGCTACAAAATCGCGGTTGTGGGCGCCACAGGCAATGTTGGGCGCGAGCTATTGACCACCCTTTCGGAGCGGGCTTTCCCAATCGACAAAATCACGGCGCTGGCGTCGGAAAACTCCGTCGGGCGCGTGGTGTCGTTCGGCGAGGAGGATGAGCTCGACGTGCAGAGCCTCTCTTCGTTCGATTTCACCGGGACGGATATCGTCCTGTCGTCGGCCGGTGGTAAGGTCTCGGCGGAATTTGCGCCGCGCGCCGCCAAGGCGGGCGCCGTCGTGATCGACAACACGTCGCATTTCCGCATGGATCCGGACGTGCCCCTGGTCGTGCCGGAGGTGAACCCGCACGCCATTTCCGAGTATGGGCAGCGCAACATCATCGCCAATCCCAACTGTTCGACGATCCAGATGGTCGTCGCCCTGAAGCCGTTGCACGATCTGGCCGGGCTGAAGCGGGTCGTGGTCAGCACCTATCAGTCCGTTTCCGGGGCCGGTCGGGCCGGCATGGACGAGCTGTTCAACCAGACCCGTGCGGTGTTCGTGAATGACCCGCTCGATCGGGCCGAGTTCACCAAGCAGATCGCCTTTAATGCCATCCCCCATATCGACGTCTTCATGGATGACGGCTCGACTAAGGAGGAATGGAAGATGGTCGTCGAGACCAAGAAGATTCTCGACCCCAAGATCAAGGTTTCCGCGACCTGCGTCCGGGTACCGGTGTTCATCGGTCATGCCGAGTCGGTCAACATGACCTTCGAGAAGGAAGTTACGGTCGAGGAGGCGCGCGCCGCACTGTCCGCCGCGCCTGGTGTCGTCGTGGTCGATCATCGCGCCGACGAAGGCTATGTGACCCCGGTCGAAAGCGTTGGCGAGGATTCGGTCTATGTCAGCCGTATCCGCGAAGATATCAGCGAAGAGAATGCGTTGAATATGTGGGTCGTTTCCGACAATCTGCGCAAGGGCGCGGCACTGAACGCGGTGCAGATCGCAGAGGCGTTGGTGGCAGGTTATCTGGATAAGGCGGCCTAGCCGAATTCCAGCACGGCTCGATCTGATTTAGTCTGCCCGGCATGAGCGACGAATCGGAAAACACGCCGCCGCGACAAGTAGATCGCGAGACCGCGTTCCGCATGGCGGTACAGCAACAGCAGGCCGGCAACGGCGCCGAGGCTGTCCGGATTTATGAGCGAATCCTGGAGGCGGACTCGGGCTTCGCGCCGGCCTGGATCAATTGCGGGGTCGCCTTGCGCAGCTTGGGCCGGTTCGAGGCCGGTGTCGCCTGTCTGCAGCGGGGCGTGGCGTTGAAGCCGGAAGACGCCGGTGCGCGGTCCAACCTCGGCAATGCGCTGCGGGCGGTGGGACGCCTCGACGAGGCGCGGGACAGTCATCTTGCCGCCATCGAACGCGATTCGACGGTCGGGTCGTTCGTCTACAATTTGGGACTCGTGTTGCGCGATCTGGGCGATCTCGACGGCGCGATCGAACGCTTCGACAGCGCCGAGGCGATGGGGTACGAGCCGGCGGAATTGAAGTGGGACCGGGCGCTGGCCTTTCTGTTGCGCGGCGATCTGGCGCGCGGCTTCGACGAGTATCGCTGGCGCTGGGATATTCCCGACGCGAAGCCGCGCAATCTGGACGGTCCAGAGTGGAAGGGCGAGGACATCGCGGGAAAGACCCTGCTCGTCTATGCCGAACAGGGGTTCGGCGACACCATTCAATTCGTGCGGTATTTGCCGCTCCTGGCCGGCCAGGGCGCGACGATCGTTTTCGAATGCCAGGCGCCGCTGGTGCGCCTGTTTCAGTCCAGCCCGGTTTTCGAAGGTGTCACGATCGTCTCCCGCGACGTCGATCCGCTGCCGGCGTACGACCTGCAGGCCGCCTTGTTGAGCTTGCCGCATCTGACCGGTGTGGCGTTGGTTCCCGCGGATACACCCTATCTGGTACCGCCAGCCGACCGGCCGCGTATCGCCAACCGGTCCAAAAATGTGCATGTCGGGTTGGTATGGGCGGGAAAGCCGAGCCATCGTAACGATCGCAATCGCTCCCTAGCCCTGTCCGACCTGGCGCCGCTGCTGGAACTGCCGGGCGTTCATTATTACAGCCTGCAATTGGGCGATCCGGCGGAAACGGCGGCCGCATCGGGTTTTTCCGTCCTGATCAGGGATTGGCGCTCGGTCATTACCGATTTTGCCGACAGCGCCGCGTTGATCGGCTCGCTCGACCTGCTGATCACCGCGGATACCGCACCGGCGCATCTGGCCGGGGCGCTGTGCCGTCCCGTGTGGACGCTCATACCCTTCGCACCGGACTGGCGCTGGCAGACCGGGCGGACGGATACGCCCTGGTATTCGACGATGACGCTGTTTCGGCAGACAGAGCCGCGCCGCTGGGACGATGTCGTGCTTCGCCTGCGTGCGGCGCTGGAAGCGCGAATCGCCGAAGGCGGCTAAGCTACCCGATCCGCGTAGCCGGCGCCGGCGAAAGATCGTCCAGGACCGGCAGGGCCGCGATCAGATTGAGGTCCGCCGTCCCCGCCGCAGCGGTTGCGGCGAGAATTCCATGGATACCGTTCACCGCGAAGCCGAGCGCCTGCGAAACACTATTTTCGGCCAGATAGTGGCTGACGAACAGGGCCGTAAAGGCATCGCCCGCCCCGTAGGCGGGCGCCTCGATCGCGGGCGCAAAGCACGACCAACAGCCCGCAGCTTCGGCTGCCACGGCCCCCATCCGGCCGTCTTCCTCGACCCCTGTTACGATCACGGTCTTGGGCCCTTTGGCCAGCAACAGCCGCGCGGCATGTGCGGCCTCCGTTGCGGTCGACACAGGCACGCCCGACAGATGGGCCGCCTCGAACGTGTTTGGCAGGACCATGTCGGCCTGGGGTAACGCCTGATCCCGAAAAAAGGGTGGAATGTCTTCCGCGACGTAGAACTGGCCGTGGTCCCCCATCACCGGGTCGCAGCACCAGATCGCGGTGGGGTTCGCGTCCCGTGCCCGCTGAACGGCGGCGCGCACGGCCGGACCGGCCGCGGCACTTCCCAGGTATCCGGACAGAACCGCGTCGCAACGAGACAGCAAGTGTTGTTGCTGCAGCCCATCGACGAGCGCATCGATTTCCGAGGCTGACCGGATTTGGCCGGTATGGGAACCGTGCGCCGGGTGATTGGAGAAGTTCACGGTGTCGATCGGCCAGACGGTGCGGCCGAGGCGTTGCAGGATCGGAACCGCCGCCGCATTGCCGACATAACCGCTGGTAACGCGGGATTGGATGGTCAGGATCGACATGATCTGATCCATACCACGCCGATCGCCAAACCGCAGAAAAAAGGCGCCGGAAACGTCTGTGTGACAGACGCTCCCGACGCCGTTGGAGCCTAGGCCCCGGCGCGCATTGCGGCGCTTCGCGACGTGCGCCGGGCGACAGGCCTTCCTGGCAGCAGGCCTGCTTTCCGGTCACGTCCGCGACGTCCCCGAGGCGACGCCGCCTGGATGCGAGGCGCGACCTCCGTCGGCGATAGCCGCCAGACGGCTGTCTTTCGTTTGCCGGTGCTCGCCTGACGGATCGACATCTCCGGACCAGATGCCCAACCGTCCCACCAGGGGTGCAAGCCCTCCGCAAAGGGCTTGGGCTTGTTGCCGTGCGGCGTACCGAAGCCACGAGGCCTTCGGGCCTGGCGGCGGGACGCGATCCACCGTCGGGAAACGGCGGCCTTGCCCCGGACGCATACAGCGCGGCACCATTCGGTTCAGGGTGAGGCCGGCGCAAAGCACCGGATGCCATAACGCGGAAGGAAAATCACAGGGAGCCATTTCCCTTCGCACCCATGGCGGCACGGCTTCATCCAGTCAAAATGGATCAACTGACGATAGACCGTTTCCCCCCGAACCGTGTGTTCCCAGCAAACACACGCTCCGCAGGCGGCGTCCGAGCGGAAAACTCGCATCAGCTGCCGCCAGAGCCGAACGGATACGGTTGAAAACCGAAAGCCGTTCCCGAAACCAACACCACTGTCCGTAAACAACCGGTCTGAGACCAGACCGGGATTGCTTGAAACGGACGGCGGCGTGTCGATTTCGACGCAATCACGAGCCAACGCCGATGTTGAAAATTACCAAACGGGGTGTCCACAACGTTTGTGTGCAGCCGCCATATTTCTTGTGCATAAACCGGCCGGCATCGCACAAACGTCCCACCGTTTTTCCACGGCGTTATCCACAATGGCGGTTTTGTCT
>CAJWOT010000132.1 GCA_913044215.1 uncultured Rhodospirillaceae bacterium
TCTTGCCATCCATTTCGCAGAGCCAGACGCGATGCGCTGCGATCTCGTCGCCGATTCTTTCGGAGACCGCGGGCAGATCGGAAATGCGCGCGGCGTAATGCGCACGCCGCGTCAATGCAAGCTGCCAGCGCCATTGCATCGTCCGCGGTTGCTCTGCGCAAATGCCAATGTGTCATGGCGTTATATCGTCATGTCGCTGACCTTTACGCAATCGGTATTGCGGCATCGAGCTAGTCGCCGGCTTAACTGTTGCCTTTATGATATGGTTCGCTGGCTCCTAACCGAAGAGAAATGCCATGGAATTCAAGCCTTTCGACACGCGCGGATACCCGATCCTTTGAGTGGTGCGAAACATCGCGACCAACCGGTCAGCTTCTGTATGGTATGGCGACGGAATGACTAGCCCCCGAACCGATAGATAAGGACTGACCCATGGAACGTAAAATCTTCGGCCGCACCGGCCTCGACGTTTCCCGGCTGACCTTCGGCTGCGGCGCCGTCGGCGGATTGATGACCAAGGGGCGGGCGCAAGATCAGGACCGGGCCGTGGCCTGGGCGCGGGACAATGGGATCAATTTCTTCGATACGGCGGCGAGCTATGGCGACGGCGCATCGGAGATCAATCTCGGCCGGGCGCTTGGCGGCAACAAGGACGGTCTCGTCATCTCGACCAAGGTCGGCGTCGCTGCCGACGAGATGGGCGATATCGCGGGAGCGGTCGCGCGCTCGCTCGATGCCAGCCTCGCGCGGCTCAAGCTCGATCATGTTGACCTTTTCCAACTGCACAACACGCTGGGTCGTAAGGATAAAGTCCGGCCGGAGCGGGGCGTACTCGACGCCGACATGGTCTTGAACGAGGTCGTGCCCGCCTTCGAAAAGCTGCGCGACGCCGGCAAGACGCGGTTCCTCGGCTTTACCGCCAAGGGCGATGCGGACGATCTGCACAACCTCGTCGAATCCGGATCGTTTGACAGCGCACAGATCTTCTACAATTTGCTCGTCCCCTCGGCGGGCGGGCCGGTGCCGGCGGGCTATCCCGCGGACGATTTCAAGAAACTATTGGCCGTGGCGGCACGGAACGGCGTCGGGTCGATCGGCGTGCGGGTGCTGGCCGGCGGCGCGCTGTCGGGCAGCGAGGCGCGCCATCCCTTGGGGATGCCATCGGTCGCGCCGATCGGGTCGGACACGGACTATGCGGCCGATGTCGGCCGGGCGCTCGCCTTTCAGCCGCTGGTCGAGGCTGCGCATGTGGCGAGCCTGCCGGAACTGGCGGTGCGCTACGCGGTTTCCAACCCGACCCTGTCGACGATTGAGATCGGTATCGCGACCCAGGAGGAATTGCAGCGGGCCGCCGACGCGGTGAACAAGGGACCGTTGCCGAAAGAGGCACTCGCCGAGATCAAAAGCATTCAGGAGAGCTTCGCGGCTGGCAATTAAGGCGCTTCGCTAGAAGAAACGCGGCGTCAGCAGGAAGGCGAGAACCAGCAGTGCAAGGAGCACCGTCTCGGCGCAGACTATGAAAATCGCCTCGCCGCCGACATCCTTGAGCGACTTCAGCGCCGTCTTCATGCCGATCGCCGAGATGGCGACGACCAGGCACCAGCGCGACACGTCCAAAAGCCACTCCTTGAGGACAAGCGGGAATTCCGCCGCGCTGCCGGCGAAGACGAAGATCACGAAGCCGATCACGAACAGGGGAATCGGGATGTTCCTGCCGCTGCCGGCCGTCGCGTCACCTCGGAACATCAAGGAGAGGATGACCACGATCGGCACCAGTATGGCGACGCGCAGCAGCTTGACGAAGGTCGCGGTGTCGCCGGCTTCTTCGGAGATGCTGTAGCCCGCGCCAACGACCTGGGCGACATCGTGGATGGTCGCGCCGATGAAGACGCCGGCGGAGACGTCGTCCATGGCAAGAAAACTCACGATCATCGGGTAGAGAATCATGGCCAGGGTGCTCAAGGTCGTGACCGAGATGACCGTGAACAGCGTATTGCGTTCAGAAAACTCGTTCTTCGGCAAGACCGAGGCGATCGCCAACGCCGCCGAGGCGCCGCAGATCGCCACCGCGCCGCCGGTCATCACGCCCAGGCGCCAGCCGCGGTTCATCAACCGCGCGATGATCGGACCCGACAGGAAGGTCAAGACGATGCCGACGATGACGATCACCGCCACGCTCCACCCGGCGGCGAGAATCTGATCGATGGTGATGCCCAGCCCCAGCAGCGCGACGCCGATCTGCAGGATGGTTCGCGACGCGAATTCGATGCCGGGACCGCAGGCGCCTTCCTCTGACAGGAAATGAAAGCCCATGCCGAGCAGCAGGGCGAACAGCATGGTCGGGCCACCGTAATGTTCCGACAGGAAGCGTGCGGCAATTGCCACGGTCACCGCCGCCAGCAGGCCGGGAAACAGGGTTTTGCCTTTGGCGATCTGCCGATGCGTCCAGTTGCCGCCGCCTTCGGGCGCGCCGTTCGCGGGTGTATCGGAAGCCACGGGCATGGTCCTCGCTTCGGTTGGCAGAGCCGCGCATGGTGGCGCGGTCCTCCGCGATCTATCGCGAACCCGTCACAAAGTCACGCCCATTGAGGCGATATGCCGCGTGGCGCAGCCCTACCGCGCCTCGGTCCAGCTTTCGGAGAAGGCCAGGGCGTGGTGCTGAAAGGCCGGCCGTCGCGCTCACGCGGCCAGGACTGGCCGGCGGTCTGCACCCCATTATGGGTCAGCCGCGTGCCGGCGGCGGGAATCAGCACGGTGCAGACACCGTAGTCGCGGCCGGGAATCTCGTCCGGCATGGTATGGACCAGTAGCGGATCGCCGAGATCATGCCAGGTCATGGTGATCTCCTCCTCGGCACTCATGATCGTCTCCGTCCAGAAATAGGCTGGGTCGCCAGATTTGCTGAAAGCGGCGTCGATCACCGGAATGCTGGTGTCCTTGAGCGAGGCGTCAAGCATCCCTTGCACCGTGTCCTGCAGCCAGCGAGTCATGGTGATGTTGTCGGAGTAGATGCGCCACTGACCATCCGTCATCTCGCTGCGGTAATACAGAACGTGGCCGGGCCCGGCAGGACAGAACAAGATACGCCAGAAACTGGCGACACAGCTCTCCTCGGCCCCGTCGCTCGGGCTCAAGCGGATGAATGGGTTCTCGCCGGTTAGGACGACGCGGTGCGGATCGGTGGGCATGGGGGACTCCCTTGAGGCGTTGGTGGTATTTTCCCCATTCAAACACGTCTATTGCGTGTGGATCTGACGTTTTGGTTAAGATCACACCGCCGTCAGCCTTTCAGTTTCTCCGCCGTGTCCGCGTCCGCCTTCACGGTGGCGTCGTATGAAGGCAGCGCCGTCACCCGGTCGAAGTAGGCCTGGAAGGTTGCGGGCAGGTTCTCGGTCACCATGCGCCGGTAGCCGCGCGTCGTGTAACAGATGCTGAGATCGACCGCGCTCATCGTCTCGCCCAACAAGTAGGTCCTGTCGGCCAGCGCGGCGTCGAGCGCCGCCACGCATGTCGTCGCACGGCTTTTCATTTCGGCCACGACATCGTCCAGCTCCGGTTTGAATTCGCGCCGATGATTGACGATCTCGCCCAGCGGGCGGGCGAAGGTCGCTTCGGCGAACCAGCTCCACTGCAGATAGTGCGCGTAGCTCGGGTCGTCCTTGGCCGGCTGCAGCCGCCCTTCGCCGTACCGGTCCAACACGTACTGGGTCATAGCGCAGGACTCGAACATGATCATGTCGCCGTCCTGCATGACCGGCACCTTGCCCACCGGGTTCATGGCCCGCCATTCCGGTTTGGCGCGGTAATCGGCGGCGAAGTTCACCGGTACGATTTCGTAGGGTACGGTCAGCTCTTCGCAAATCCAGATGGTGCGAAAGCCGCGGGTTCCCGGTGAGTGATAAATCTTCAACATGGTTGGGGTGCCTTCCGATTGGTACGTGTTGGCAGCACGATAGAGGTCGTGCTGAACCCTGGCGAATCCGGGGATTGACTATTTGTAGCGCGGGACTTGCACTGGAGGACCTCTGCCGGGCTTCTCGTTCAGGCGACCCCGCGTCGTTCCGCGATCGCCAGCAGCCGACGCGCGCGTTTTACGATCGCCGCATTCACCATCTTGCCGTCGAGCCGTGTGTTGCCGACCGAATCGCTCGCCGCCGTCTCCAAGATGCGCTTGGCCTCTGCGACGGCGTCTGCATCTGGTGTGAAGGCGGCGTGGATGTGCGGAATCTGACCGGCATGGTAGGACGCCTTGCCGGTGAAGCCCATCGCTGCAACCCGCGCTAATTCGGCTTTCAGCTCCTCCTCATCCTCTGGGTCATAAAAGGCGCCGTCCATCGCTTCGATCCCGGCATCGCCCGCCGCCGCGATTACACGGCCCCTTGCATAGGCGAGGGCGTCCCAGTCCCGTTCTGACCCGATCGCACCGGACAGATCGTCGCTGCCCAACAGTAGCATGACGACTTCGGGCGCTGCGCTGGCGATCTCGTAGACGCGCTCCAGCCCGCGCGGCGACTCGATGATGGTCATCAGCTCGATGTCGGGATGGGTGGCGCAAACGGTCTGCGTCACCTGGTGGATCTCCTCTGCCGCTTCGATCTTCGGCAGCAGCAACCCGTCCGGCGGTGTCTGCCAGTCGAGCAGCGTGACCAGGTCGCGCAGCCCGTCCGCCGTGTGCGGGTGGTTGACCCGCAGATACTTCCGGAACGGCGCATCACGTTCGAAGACCGCCCTGATTGCTGCCCGCGCTTCGGCCTTACGGTCTGGAACGGTT
This sequence comes from uncultured Rhodospirillaceae bacterium, assembly GCA_913044215.1. Taxonomy (GTDB): domain Bacteria; phylum Pseudomonadota; class Alphaproteobacteria; order UBA8366. The sequence continues at coordinate 4,772 of CAJWOT010000132.1, forward strand.
CCGTCTTCAAGGTCGAAGACCAGAATATCCGGCCCGGCAGCAACGCCTTCATCGAAGCGCTCCGGCTGCAGGGCGGAAAAGATCATGGCGCTACGCCGGTTGGGCTGTCTCTCGGTCATATAGGTTTCCGTGTCTCGGTGAGGTCAGGCGGTGACATGTGCCTCAATCGGCTGACCGCTCACGGTCGTGCGGATCATGTGGCGGTGCTGGTCACGCGGGTAGTCGATCCGGCCGCAATGCATAGAACCGCCGCGATTCTCCCACATTAGCGTGTCGCCGAGCCGCCACTCGTGTTCCCACTGGAATTCCGGCCGGTCGATCCAGTCGTAAAGTTCATCAAGAAGCGCGTCGCTCTCCGCTTCGCCCATCTCCAGGATTCGAACGGTGATCAGCGGATTGACGTAGATCGCGGGCCGCCCGGTCAACGGATGTGCACAGACAACGGGGTGGATTACGGTGGTACTCTCGCGGCTTGCCTTGTCGAGCGAGTTCGCCGCCAGATTGGTGAACTTGTTCCGCGTGTTACCGCCATAAGAAAACTCGGCGCGCAGACCCGAGAGACGCTTCTTCATCGCGTCCGGTAGGGAGTCGTAGGCTGCGTGCGTGCTGGTGAAGACGGTATTGCCGCCACGGTCTGGAATCTTCAGCGCGTGCAACAGGGTCGCCTTGGCCGGCACTGAATCATAAGACAGGTCTGAATGCCAGCCGTCCCGTAGCCGTTCCATGGAGCCGCGCGAGGCGGCAGCCAGATCGAAATTGCCGTCATCGTCATAGTTACGCATCTCGACGACGTTGGGGTCTTCCGGATGCTGGAACTTTCGTTGAACATGCGGCTGCAGGTCACCGAAATGGGCAGAAAAGGCGGCGAGTTCCGGCACGGTGAGGTGCTGGCCGCGGAACCGCAGCACCTGACAGTCTAGAAACGCCTGTTCAATCGTCGCAACATCGTCCGGCGCGAGCGGTGTACATATGTCGATGCCATTGACTTCTGCGCCAAGATATTTGCCAAGCGGTGTGACGGTGATGCCCATTGGGTCCTTTCCTGTGCTTGGATCGCGAGCCAATCATGGCGGACGGTATGGGGCGTTGCAACGGGCTGGAACGGCGGTCGCTTGACAGCGAGCGATGCTGGATCGGATGCTTGCACTGTCGCGAATATTGCCGGACAAGGAGGCGCCGCCGTGCTGCAAGTCAATCGCCTGGGCCCACAGATCGGGGCAGAGATCCTCGGCGTGGATATCCGTAAACTCGACCAGGAGACGTTTGACGTCATCTACCAGACCTGGCTCGACTGCAACATCATCGCGGTGCGCGACCAGACCCTCGAGCTGGAAGATTTCTTCACCTACAGCCGGCGCTTCGGCAATCTCTACGCTCATCCGTCAAAAAGCACGCGGCATCCGGATCATCCAGAACTGACCGTTTTGGGCGTCAACAAATTCGACAAGAAGGGTAAGCTCGACAAGGCGATCTATGGCCGCGGGTCGGACAATTGGCACACCGACGGGGCTTATGACGAGATTCCGTTCAAGGCGACGCAACTCTATGCGCTGGCGATCCCGAGCCAGGGTGGCGATACGCTGTTCGCCAGCATGTACGCGGCCTACGACGCATTGCCGCGGGACCTCAAGGACCGCGTCGGCGAACGCCAGGGCGGGTTTACCTATGGCGGCCGGCGCAAGGCGACCGCGCTGCTCAATGCCGAGGACCGCGACTGGACGCCGGTCTGGCACCCGATCATTCGGACCCACCCGGAAACCGGCCGAAAAGGGTTGTATTTCGATCCGGGAAAAATCGTCGCCATCGAAGGGCTACCGGAAGATGAAAGTGACGCGCTGATCGAGGAACTGACCAACTATATGATCCAGCCCGATGCGGAATATCATCACAAATGGCGCAAGGGCGACGTGGTAATCTGGGACAATCGCTGCACCTACCACCGTGCCGCCGCGGACTATCCACCGGAAGAAGACCGCATTCACTGGCGCGTGTCGATTAAACCACCAGTGTAAGGCGCCAAAGGCCCCGCCGTTTGTCTAGCTTGCCGTTTGAGCCTAATTCAGCTCGGCGCACGCGAACTCGACGAAGGTCAAATGTCGAGAAACCTGCCCATCATCACCGCTAAGGGGTAGGACGACTTCTTGGCTGGAATAAAGATTCTGGTCCGGATCAGAAAGCGGGGTGTCGTACAGGATCGGCAAGGGGCCATTCACGGCTTCAGACAGGGTTTCGAATAAGGTGCTGGGAGGTGCCTGATGCGTGATGTCCGAAAGCCATTGGCCGGTATAGTTCTGTCCCATGAAACGTAGGACCTCATCGCCGATCACGCGGTAGCGGAAATTGAGTGGTGCGGCGCCCACTTCCAGCATGACGGTATGAGGTAGCAGGTCTGGTGGCATCTCCCACGGATCGAACGCGCACCGGCTTGGAACCGGTTTGTCCGCCGCGAGAGAAGACCAATGATCGAACCCGGATCTAAGTATATCTGATCCCAGGCGCTCCCTGAGTTCTGTCCACATGGTGCGAAGTCATCTTACAATGCCACTGGCTGAAATTTTTCTCTTTTTTCGGGTATTATGGTACCGCGAAACGCGTGACGGCTGTGATGCTAGTCACATAGGGGACATTCAGCTAAAATTTTAGCTAAATTTCCGAGCCAGTTCCTTTACTCGGCGGCGCTGGCTTCCGCCAGAATCCGGTCCTCGTCGGTTTGGTAGCGGGGCGTCATGTCGCGCGGCGCTCGCGTGTCACCCTGGTCGGTTTCCGCGGAACTGACCTTCCAGCCATCCCCTTCGGGCCAGGATGCATCGAGATGGACAATCGTCTCGGCCGCGTCAGCCGCTTCGAAGGCCTGTATTGCGTCTCGCACGATCGCGTATTGCTGCGCTGCATCGAAGGGTGGTCCCGAGGAATGGCCGAGTGGAAAATCGACGAAGGCGGCGCGCGGTGGCCTTCCCGCTTGCATAATGTCCAGAGCGCTGCCCAAGCAGAAGGTCGGGATACCGGAGGCTTCGAGGTGACGGGCAATCAGACACACGGTCTGATGGCACACGGGTCACATGGGTATGAGGAATGCCGCGTCGATGTTCTGCGCCCGGTAGGCGTCCAACATCGCGGGGGCCAGCTCTTCGCGCACCCGGCGCTGCGAATAGATGCCGCCCATGCAGGAGAAAATGTTGTCGGCAACCTCGCCGATTACGCCTTCTTCTTCGAGCCGCCGCAGAGCCTCCAGTGGTACCATGCAGTCCGGGTCGCGTCGCGGCCCCTCAAGGTAGTTCTCGGTAATATGCGAGAAGTGAATTCGGTCTTTCGGCGTATCCTTGGGGATCGCGCGGGTCGAAGTATCATCCTTGTAATAATAGGCCTTCTGCCCGACCACATAGGCACCGGAGGTGCTGAGAACGCCGATCCGGCTCTCGCTGAGCGTTTTCTTGAGGGGCACAAAAGGTGGCGCCTCTTTGGCGTTGTACCACTGATAAATCGGGTAGCCGAGCTTGCTGTAGCGTTCGGCGATCGACTTCATGTAATCGACAGGCATGCGCGTCTCCTTCGCGGAAATCTTATCGGGATGCGGCGGCCAAGGCGACCCCTCGAATTTTGGGGACCGATTCGTTCGCGATTTGCTTGGGTGCAAACACAGGCTCGTTTTCCAGACCAGGTTTCATTAGGATTTGCCGGATCGATGCGGTGCCCTCGCAGCAACAGGAGCGGCCATGACCGACACGGTTTCGATCTCTCCCGGCGCGGCGCTTGGAGCGCGTGCTGTGGAACGACCCGGCGAGCGGGGTGATGCGGCATGCCGATGCGGGGTATGAGAGGGCGGTCGAATGCGCGGCGGCATTTGGGTTGCGGCTGCCGGGGTTGGGTTAACGTAGCGCCGCGCAAGCCTCGATGATTTTGTCGCCGCCGCGTTTGAGATCTTCTTCCGGCGCGACGAAGCTGGCGCGGAAATAAGGGCTTAACCCGTACGCATTCCCTTGCACCACGGCGACTCCGACGCTGTCGAGCAGGTACATGGTGAAGTCCTCGTCGTTTTCGATCACCTTGCCGTCCGGTGTGGTCTTGCCGATCGTGCCGGTGCAGGAGCAGAAGATGTACATCGCGCCGTCCGGCAGTGCGCAGGACAGGCCTTCCGCCTGGTTCAGCTTTTCGAACAGCATGTCGCGGCGGTATTGCAGGTTGGCTGTGCGTTCCTTGACGAAGTCCTGTGGGCCCTCGAGGGCGGCGACGGCGGCGGCCTGACTGACGGCGCTGACGCCGCTGGCGCTCTGCGACTGCATCTTCGACATGTTGGCGATGATGTCCTTCGGGCCACCGGCGAAGCCGATTCGCCAGCCGGTCATCGAATAGGCCTTGGAACAGCTGTTCACGGTGACCGTGCGGTCGTACAGCTTGGGCTCGATCTGCGCGAAAGTGGAGAAGACGCGGCCGTCGAAAATCAGATGCTCGTAGACGTCGTCGGTCAGAATATTGACGTGCGGGTGTTGCAACAGGACGTCGGCGAGCCCGCGCATCTCCTCCGGTGAATAGACGGCGCCGGTGGGGTTGCCCGGCATGCAGAACATCAGCCATTTGGTGTTCGGCGTGATCGCGGCGGCGAGGTCTTCCGGCCGCATCTTGAACTGGCTGTTCTGGCCGCTGTTGATGAAGACGGGCGTACCGCCGGCGAGCTGGATCATGTCCGGGTAGGAAGCCCAATACGGGCCAGGGACGATGGCCTCGTCACCCTGGCTGACCGTCGCCATCAGCGCGTTGAACAGAACCTGCTTCGCACCGGCGCCGACGGCAATCTGATCGAGACCGTAATCGAGCCCATTGTCGCGCTTGAACTTGAGCTGTGCTGCCTTGCGCATCTCGATCAGCCCATTAATCGGCGTGTATTTGATTTCATTGGCGTCCATGCAGGCGAGCGCGGCTGCTTTCGCATGGTCCGGCGTTGGAAAATCCGGCTCGCCGGCCGTCAGTTTCACGATATCCCGGCCCTCCGCGATCAGGTCGCGGACTCGGGCGGAGGCGATCTGGCTGGGCGACGGCTTGAACCGGCTCATACGCGGGGCGAATTCCATCTCGTAAGGCTCCTCGAACGGCAAAGACCGCAGGGTTAAAGCCTATCAGGGCCCTGAAGGGAAAGAAAAATTCGCGTGGCCGGTATACCGGCGTAACGCATTTAGATTTGCACAAAGTTATAAAATAATAATTGACTTTAAAAATAATAATAATTATGCATGTAATAATAGATTAAACGCACGAATTTGCGGTTGGGGGAAGAACGCTTTCCTCCTTTCATAATCCAAACGGCGCCGCGCATGCGCCTTGAGGAGGATACAATGGTGAAGCCAACAGGGTTTCTTGGGATTTTCATGGCGACGGCCGTCGCCGCAGCGCTGACGACGACCGTGCTCAGTACGACGGCGCAGGCCGGTCACCGCCACCATTGGAAGAACCACAACCACGGCTGGCACGATCATAGTTGGATGCTGCACCGCCAATATAAGCGCCATGTGCGGCGTAATCACCGGCACGCCCATCGCCAAAAAAGGCGCTATGCAACGCCGTACGTGGTCAAGGAAGTGGCGTATCCGCCGCATCGGCAAACGCCTCAGTTCACCGATCAACAGGTTCTGGGCGGTCTATTGGGCGCTGTGATTGGCGCTGCGACGGGATCGCAGTTCGGCAAGGGGAGCGGCCGCACGGTCGCCATCATCGGCGGCGGATTGATCGGTGCGCTGACCGGCGGCAGCCTCGGCAAATCGATGGATCAGACTGACCAATATCAGGTCAACCAGGCGCTGGAGAAGAGCCCGACCGGCAACACGATCGTCTGGAAAAACCCGCAGACCGGAGGCGCCTACAAGGTCACGCCAACCAAGACCTATCAGGTCGCGGAAAACACCTACTGCCGCGAATTCACCACCTGGGGCATGATCGGCGGCTATGAGGAAAAGATGTACGGCACCGCTTGCCGCCAGCCCGACGGGAGCTGGAAGACGGTGAAATAGCCGGAGGTCTGTAATGATATCGAAACGTATCCTCCTCGCCATTGTCTGCTATCTCGGTCTTGCCGGCGCCGCCGTCGCAGCCGGCAAGCCGAACATTGTCGTCGTCGGTGCCGATAGCGATCCGGCCTCGGTGCGGCATGACAGTCGCATTTTTACGCGCGCCTATACCGCGCTGTCGGACCAACTGCACGAAGCCGGTTTCGATGTCTTCGACGCGGTTGATCTGCTGCCGCCGGCCGCGGACCGGGCGCGGCGCAGCGACCGGGACATCATCAAAGCGGCACGCACTGCGAAGCGGCCGCCGCTCGATATCGTCGTCATTTTCTCCGCATATACCAAGGCGCGCGAGAACGATTACGGGACCTGGGTCGGCGCGCGTGTCGCCGGCCGCATGTTGAATGTACGCACGAACCAGTTGCTCGCCACCTTTGAGCTGGGCTCGCCAAAGCTGCGCCGGGCGCCCTCGGCCTGCGCGCGGCCCTGCCTGATCGAGGTCGCCGGCCGTGAGGCGCAGATCCTTGCCCGGGATATGGGCGCCGCGCTGGTCGAAAAGCTTATCTGGGTGAGTAATCCGTTGCCCAGCCGCAAAGCCGCACCGAAGGCGAAATCAATCCTCGCCGCGGCACCGCGCGGCTACGCGCTGGTGCTTGACGGGTTCACGCCGCGGGACGTGATGGGCATGGAGGAGTATCTCGTCGTGTTCCGTGATTATGCGCGCCACCGTCCGGTGCGGGCCAGCGCCCGGCATCACGAATTTTGGTACGAATCCGGCGCGCCGAGCGGGCGTCTATACCGCAATTTGCAAAAAATGTTGGACCATATGGGGCTTCGTGGCCGCGTGGATTTCGTCGGTAACGTGTTCACCATTGCGAAGATCAGCCCCCGCGTGGCCCGTAATTTTGACAAGGGCGATTGGTAGGGGAGACGGCCATGCACCGGAAACGATGTGTCACCTTTGCTCTATGGCTTGCCGCCATGCTGGCCCCGTCCGTGGCGCTGGCGGACGGGATCGAAGGCTGGGTTGCCGACCGACTGGCGGAAGAGATCCTGGCTGGTGTGCCGGTAGGCGCCACTGATGCGGAACCGCGCATCGCGGTGCAATCTTTTGCGGCGGAAAAAACGCCCATTTCACTGACCG